>JAAFIC010000017.1 GCA_013298565.1 Alphaproteobacteria bacterium
CAGCCGCGCAAATCATGGCGGGAGATCTTGTCGTTGGGCATCCGCTCTGGTGGCGCTCGTTTGCGGCAGCGGGCAGTGTGTGCGCGCCCGCGCTTGGGTTGGTTTCGACCGCCCCTTGCCCCCCAGAAACAGCGGCGGCAGTGCGGGCAACGGGCCTTGCGCGCTTGATCGAAATTTATGGCTCGACCGAAACCGCCGGGGTCGGCTGGCGGGAGGCTGGGGGCGGTGACTTCACTCTGCTCGATACGTGGCAGCCGGGCGCAGACGGCAGTCTTGTGGACGATCAGGGGCAGGCGGTGTCTCCGCCCGATTGGCTCGATTGGCAGACGGCGCACAGCTTCACGGTACGCGGGCGCAAAGATGGAATTGTTCAGGTCGCGGGCGTGAATGTCGATCTTACGGAGGTCCGTACTCGCCTGCGGGCAGTCCCAGGCGTTGCCGATCTTGCCGTGCGCGTGGGGGAGACGGGGCGGTTGAAGGCCTTCATCGTCCCGCACCGCGCGGGGGAGGAGGCTGAGGTGCGACAGGCGCTGCACGCGCAGGCACTGCACTTACCAACAGCAGCCCGCCCGGCAAGCTGGACGTTTGGGGCAAGCCTGCCGCGCTCAGAGGCCGGCAAGCCCGCCGATTGGCCGGTTGTGGCGCGCGGCGGGCCTTGGGATTAGAGCGTTTTCTGTTCGCCGAGGCTCACTCTGCCGCTTTCGGTGAAAAATATTTCTCGAACTTACCTTCGACGTTCTTAAACTCATCGGCATCGGGCGGGGCGGCGACTTGGCGGTTGATGTTCGGCCAAACTGCGCTGTACTCGCGGTTCAACTCGATCCATTTTTCCGCGCGCGGGTCGCTATCGGGCAGAATCGCTTCCGCCGGGCATTCGGCTTCGCACACGCCGCAGTCGATGCACTCATCGGGATTGATGACCAGCATGTTTTCGCCGGCATAGAAGCAATCGACCGGGCAAACTTCAACGCAGTCCGTGTAACGGCACCGAATGCAGGCATCGGTAACGATATAGGTCATGAGGGGCAGGCTCCCTTCCCGAGCAATCTAGAATAGGTGCGATTCTTATGCACCTTCTTGGCGGGCCGTATCATAGTCGGCTGGTTTCAGGACACAAGCCCGGCTTCGGCATATCTCAATTCACGGTTGGAATTTGTTAATAATGGATGATTCTCTTGCAAAACGCCTGGCCCAACAAAGCGCTCCTGCCGCTCTACGGAACCGCGCGGCGATTCTGGACGTTCTCACCCCACACCTGCCCCCCGACGGTCTGGTGTTGGAGCTTGCCAGCGGCACGGGGGAGCACGCGCTGTTTTTTGCCGAAGCGCTGCCCGCTATAACTTTCCAGCCAACCGATTACGACCCGTCCGCGCGCGCGTCGATAGAGGCCTATGCCGAAGCAGCGGGCCTGCCCAATCTACGCCCGGCCCTGTTCCTCGATGCAACCCAGCCCGATGAATGGCCGCTGGATCGGGCGGATGGGGTGCTGTGCATCAATATGATTCACATTTCCCCCTGGACGGCCACCGTGGGCCTGATCGCAGGCGCGGCGCGCGTGTTGTCTTCGGGCGGCAAGTTGATGCTGTACGGGCCGTATGTCCGTGATGGGGTAGAGACCGCGCCGAGCAATCTGGCGTTCGACCAGTCGCTCCGCACCCGCAATCCGGCCTGGGGGCTTCGACGGCTGGAGGCGGTGGCGGAACTAGCCGCGAAAGCCGGGTTTTCAGCCCCGGAGGTAACCGAGATGCCTGCGAATAATCTCACGGTGGTTTTTGTGCGGGGTGTCGGCTAATCGAGGCTTTAGAATTGGGCGTATCATGCCAATATGGTGTTATCATGGGTTAGGTTTCGATGGAGGCAGCCATGCGTATTCGTCTCAATCACAAAGAAATCGCGGGCTATCATATCATCACGTCGCCCGATATTCGGGGGTTGCATGTAGCCGCCCCATCGCTCGACGATGTTCTGAACGAGCTTCCTAAAGCGGTATCCTACCTGATGAGCGTGCGCGGCCTTAAGCACAGTCCCGTTCCATCCGCGATGGAATTCACCGAGGTCGCATGATCCATTGTGTCAAACTGGCCGATGTTCGTCGTTGGCTAATATCACTTGGAATGACGTTGGATTTTAAGCGGGGGCCTACTGAATACTGGCGGAAAGCCGATCAAATCGTCATGCTTCCGCCCGGAAATGTAAACGATGATATTCCTGAAGAAGTTCTTATCTCCGCTTTATTAGAAGCGTTTCTTAATCCGCCCAATTTTACGACGCATTGGTGTGATTGAAGACTTTATAGGGTATCCAAGTGGCCAAAGTGTCTTGAGCAATCTATGACAAGACCAAGACCGTCTATGCCAATTCCCCCAAATCCTCATTCGGCCTTGATGAGTTTTTCCACTGCAATCGTTGCAGCAACCGAAGCTCTGGCTAGGCCAACAAAAACCAATCAATCAGAAACAACACCAGCCCCGCCAACGCGCCCACACAGGTGCCATTGATGCGGATAAACTGCAAATCCCGCCCAACGGCCCCTTCAAACTGTTCTGTTACGGCCCTGTCATCCCAGTGCGCCACGGTTTCGGCGATGTAGCGCACCGCAACCGGGCGGTAGCGGGTGATGAGCGCGCGCACGAGGGTTTCGGCCTGAGCGGTCACGCGGGCGCGCACCTTAGGATCGTGGCGCAGCCGGTCGGTGAAGCGTTGGGCATGGTCTGCGATCAAGGCTTCCAGCGCCGGGCGGGCTGCTGGAAGCCCCGCGCTAATATCGTCCATCACTTGATCCCACAGCCCGGCAAAGCGCGGCCCGAACCGCTCTTCCGCCAAAAGATAGTCTTTGAGGCGGGCGATATTGGCGGCCCACGCCCCCGACTCCGCTAAGCTATGGGCATTCTGGAGAAGATAGGCATGGGCCTGATAGCGTAACGGGCTGCCGGGCGTGCGGAGTTCTTCCAGCCGGGTCACAGCATCGGCCAAAATCGCGTCAGCCAGTTCGTCGGCGAGCCATTTGGCGATTTTACCGTCGGCCAGCGATTTCGTGTCGAGGCGCAGCAGGCGGGTTAGGCCGCTGTCCATCTGCCCAGCGAGATAGGTCACGGCGCGCTCTTGCAGAAAGGCTTTGATGCGCGGTGCTTCCGCTGCGAGTTTGGTTAAGGCCCAATCGGCGGCCTTATCGAGCAAGGGTAGGTGGCCGCCGTGCTCCACCAGCCCAACAAGCCCGCGCTGCGTGATCCCGGCAAAATCCTGCCCGCGCAACCAGTCCGCCACTTTGGCCTGAACCGGGTCGCGTACGGGTGGGTCTTTCAGCGCGGCCACCACGCCCGGCAAGACCGAGAGAGCGGCAGCAGAAATCCCGCTCCGCACCTCGGGGTCATCAAGCCACGTCGCAAGCTGCCCTGGCAAATCGGCCTCGGTCAGCTTTTGAGCGAGGGTATCTGGATCGAGAAACTTCTCCCCCACAAACTGCCCCAGCCGCGCGCCGATGCGGGCCTTATTGCGCGGTAGCAGGCCCGTATGGGGAATCGGTAGCCCCAGGGGGCGTTTGAACAGGGCCGTGACGGCGAACCAATCAGCGAGTGCGCCAATCGTCGCCGCTTCCGCCGCCGCCCGCGCGGCCAGAATCCACACATTCGGCGCGGGCCAAAAGCTGAGGCCGACGAAGAGACTGGCCGAGCCGACCAAAAGCCCGGTTGCCCAGCCTTTCATCGCCAATGCCTAGCGGAAACTGGGTTCATCGAAGCTCCGTAATTTGCGGGAGTGCAGTTTGCGAACCCCCTCGGCCCGGAGAATATCGACCGTCTCGATGCCGATTTCCAGATGCTGTGAAATCCGCTCCCGGTACATCGCGTTGGCCATGCCGCGTAGCTTGATTTCGCCATGCAAAGGCTTGTCCGACACACAGAGCAAGGTTCCATAGGGCACGCGGAAGCGGAAACCGTTGGCGGCAATGGTCGCCGATTCCATATCGACGGCAATAGCGCGAGACTGATTGAGGCGCGCGTAAATATCCTTATAGCGCAGCTCCCAGTTCCGATTGTCGGTGGTCAACACTGAACCTGTCCGCAGGCGGCTTTTGAGATCGGCCCCGTCCAGCCCCGTGATTTTGGCGACGGCTTTTTGAAGCGCCACTTGCACTTCCGCAATCGGTGGCACCGGCACGAAGGGCGGCAGGTCGTTATCCAGCACTTGATCGTCGCGCACGTAGCCGTGGGCCAGCACGTAATCGCCCAAGAACTGACTGCGGCGTAGCCCCGCGCAATGGCCCAGCATCAACCAGCAGTGCGGGCGCAACACCGCGAGATGATCGGTGATGGTTTTGGCATTCGAGGGGCCAACCCCGATATTGATGAGCGTAATCCCCAGCTTATCGGGCCGGGTAAGATGATAGGCCGGCATCTGCGGCAGGTTCACCAAGGGCGCGCCGCTGGCCGGCAAGTCGGTCAGGCGCGGGTTGGGGGTGAACACGTCGCCCGGCTCGACAAAACTATCGTAGGTCTCGCCGTTTTGAACCTCGCGTTGGGCGTAGGCGCAAAACTCATCCACATAGCGCTGATAGTTGGTGAGCAACACGAAGCGCTGAAAATGCTTTGGTGCGGTAGCGCTGTAATGGCTGAGGCGGGCAATCGAATAATCAACCCGTTCCGCCGTGAAGAGCGATAGCGGGCGCGGCAGATCATCGGCGGGCAGGTAGGTTCCGTTGGCGATGCTATCGTCGATCACCGCCAGATCGGGCAGCGCGAAATACTGCGTCATTTCCCGCACTTGAGTTTCGGTCACGTCCGCTGTGGCGTTTTCGATCACGAAGGGCAGCGGAATGGCCCGGCGGCTCGTGCCGACATAGACCGGCACCTGATGATGTTGCAGCAGCAACGCAATCTGATCGCGGTAATAATCCGCCAACAGGGCAGGGCGGGTTAGGGTCGTGCCATAGGCACCGGGATCGACCGCAGCCCCATAGGCGAAGCGCGCGTCCAGGTGCAAGTCGGCGGCAGTCACCGTAATGCCAAGATAGGGATAGCGGGCAACGCGGGGGGCATTGGCCTCGCCCTTCGCGAGCGCCGCAAAGCCTGCGCGAATACTCTGCGCCGACTGTTCGTAAATTTCCGAAATCCGTGCTAGGGCAGCATCGGCATCGGTAAAGCCCTCTAAACCGTCGGCGACGGCTGCGTGTGGAGTCCGAGGATCCATCATCGTCTTTCTCTCTTTTTGTTTCAGTGTCGTTCTATAACATCGAAACGGGGTGCTGTTAACCCGCCGCTAGCAATCGAGACTGACCCAAAAAACGTGTGAGCGCGTTGAACCTATTGGCACCTTCAAGCGTTCTCATATCCAGATGCCTTATATTCGTCTCATTACTAGGCTAATAAAACGCAGTCTAAGAGATGCAGTCCGTTCAAGGAGAAGAGCAATGTTCCGCATAACCGCCCTGGCCGCGAGCCTGATGCTTGGCCTGATGATGGTCGTAAAGCCCGTGATGGCCAACGATCAGCAGGAGCTGGTGGATCGCGCTAAGATTAGCGTTGATAGCCTGCGCTCCGATCCAAACCTGGGGAAGCCGATCAATCATCTCTTGAAGCGCGCTTATGGCGTGATGGTGTTCCCGAACCTCTTCAAGGCCGGGTTTATTCTGGGCGGTGAGGGCGGTAACGGCGTGTTGATGGTGAAGGGGCCGGACGGCACTTGGTCCTCGCCCGCTTTCTTCGGCATGGGGTCCGGCTCCGTCGGCCTGCAAATCGGCGTGCAGCAGTCGGAAGTCATGCTCATTATTATGAACGAGGGCGGCCTTCGCAAAATTCTTAATAATTCGATGAAGCTCGGGGTTGATGCGTCGGTCGCCGTCGGCCCCGTGGGCGCGGGCATCGAAGCCTCGACCACCGCCAATATGTCGTCGGATGTCTATAGTTACAGCAAGGCCGCTGGTTTGTTCGGCGGTGGGTCGTTTGAAGGCAGCGTGCTGTCGCCGCGTGAGGAGTGGAACACGGCGTATTACGGCAGCGGTTCGACCACGCGGGCGATTGTGGTGGAGCGTAAGTTCGAGAATTATGGCTCCAACCCCTTAAAGGCCGCCCTTAACAGCAAAGAATAATGCCCCCGGCCCTGATGCTGGTGGCGCAAACACCGGGGGTAGGATGACCCGCTTCGATACGTTGGTAATGATTGATTGGAGCGCAGCCGCCACACCAAAAACGGGCGCAGATAGCCTGTGGATGGCGGTGCTTCGGCAGGGGGAGAGCGTGCGCCTGTGGAATCCACCGACTCGCGCCGCCCTTTATGCCGATCTCGTGACGCTCCTCACTGGGGAAGCTCAGGCCGGGCGGCGGGTGCTGGCGGGGTTCGATTTCGCCTTCGCCTATCCTGCCGGGTTGGCCCGCGCGCTTCAGCTCGATGGGCCGCCGTGGTCGGCAATTTGGGCTTTGTTGGCGCGCGCCATTCACGATGGGCCGGACAATAGCAACAACCGCTTTACGGTGGCAGCAGCCCTCAACCGCCGCATCGGGGCCGCGCCGGGGCCGTTTTGGGCGTGCCCACCGAAAGCCGCGCGCCCGGATCTCACCTCTACCCGCCCACCGTGGAACCCGGCTTGGGGGCTAACCGAAACGCGGCTAACGGAAAAGCTCGGCAAGGCCCATTCCCCGTGGAAGCTCTATACCACCGGCAGCGTTGGCGGGCAGAGCTTGATGGGCATTCCTTTCCTCTACCGATTGCGCCACGACCCCAGCCTTGCGCCGCACTGCCGCGTTTGGCCGTTCGAGACCGGCTTTGTCGTTCCTTGCGCGCAGATTACCCTTACCGAAATTTTCCCCTCGCTCCTCCCCGTTCCCGCTGAACGGCCCGATTTGGGGGCCGCCGGGCGGGTGAAGGACGCGCGGCAAGTGGCGGGGCTGTGCGATTGGGCGGCGCAAACCGATCTCGCCCCCTATTTCACGCTCGACGGCCTGCCTGGATCGGACCGGGAGCGCGTTCAGCGGGAAGAAGGGTGGATTTTTGGGGTTTTGCCCTAATAGGCTGTTATTGGGCAGAAGACGTTCTCGGTAAAGATGTTTTTAATGCCAAAACTTGGCTTAGAGTTGCGTGCGATTAACCGGACTCGGCTCTAAAAGCAGCATCAGGCGTGTTTGACACGCCAAGCGTGTCGGGTGAGGTTGCGGCCAAGGGCGCGGATGCGCCCGGCCAAGCGCTTGGCGTGTCAAACGTACCGGGCGGTGAGGGCTAAGATAAAACTAGAGCGTCTTGCGTCAACCTTTACGCAAGACGCTCTAAAGCGTAAGCGGCGGGGGTAACCCCGCCATCTGTTTGGCTCCCAATCGAATCCGACACACAGAACCGGTGTCTGCTGTGACAAGATTATCGTTAAATCATTAAAAAAACTCTTATGGATGAATATGCTGCCCTAATTTACAACCAAGCGCTACAACCGGAACCGCGATGCTGTCATCCGAAAATTCTTCGGATGACACTATAAACTGTAGATATTTTAAGAAGCTGCACGGACATGCGTTCGGCAGAATTTACGCTTAGAGGCGTATTAGCTTAGGGGGGCAAGAATTATCTTGTTTTCCTTGAGTTTTTGGTTGGGTTGCGGCATTGTGGCGCACACATTGGTGTGCGGGCTTGCTTGTCCTGTTTCCAGGATGCTCTTTTAGTTTAGGGGCTTTCTTTAGGATTAAGAGGTTTGCACTGAATCAAATGACAATAGGAACCTCGGATAGTGACCACCAGTGATAGTGATGAGGGTGCCCGCCATCGTCGGACTGTAATTGTATCGGGGCGGCGAACCAGTATCAGCGTTGAAGTCGCTATCTGGGATGCGCTAACAGATGTTTGTAAGCGCGAAGAATGCACGCTGTCTGATCTGCTAACCCTTGTGGATCAGCGCCGCCTGGGCGCGAGTCTTGCTTCGGCGATCCGGGTTTTTTCCATTTTCTACTTCCGCGCTTTGGCGGGTATCGGGATGCAAGCCCCCCAGATGGCGCAAGGTTTGTCCGAAACGCCCGCCCCCTTCGAGATTCCGACGGCAGGGTTTCAAACGGTCGTGCCGCCGGTTGCTGGGGGTGTTTCGCTGCTCGATCCGGTCTTAGAAGCGTTTGAAGCCAATCGCCGCGCCCGCCTGCAAGTCCTGGCCGAGGAGGGTGAGGAAGACGGGGCGAGGCTTTAAGGTTAAGATCAGCCTCCAATCCCCTGCCTTACCTTATGAAAATATAAAACCCCCGCTTTGTTCTGATTGACGCGCGAATCGGTATGACTTAAAAAAGTCAGCAGGTTATAGCGTATTCTTGCGGTAATGACGGTCAGGGGTAGCGGGGGATGACACTCGATCGACGGCAGTTTTTGAGGCAAGCACTCCTCATCGGCGGCACCGCTCTGATGGCGGAGGAGGCGTTTGCTCAGGCCGCCCAGCAGTTGATTACCAATGCGTCGGCGGGCAAAATCAGCAAAAAACCTTTAATTATTCCGAAAAAAATCATTGCGATCGACGCCGGACACGGCGGTAAAGACCCCGGTGCGATTGGCGCGCACGGCACCTATGAAAAGCAAATAACCTTTGCTGTCGCGCGCGAGTTGGCTCGCCAGCTTGAGGCGACCGGCCGCTACACGCCAGTTCTGACCCGCCGGAACGATAGTTTTGTGGCCCTAGGCCAGCGCGTTGTGGCCGCCCGTAAGGCAAATTCAGCGCTTTTCTTGTCCTTACATGCCGATTCCGTTCCGAATAACCCCGACGCACGCGGATTCTCGGTCTATACCTTGTCTGATAAAGCTTCGGACAGCATGACCGCTGCGCTGGCCGACCGCGAGAATGCGGCTGATTTTGTCGGCGGGCTTGATCTCTCGCACCATTCCCGGCAGGTGAAAACCATTCTACTGGACCTGATGCACCGGGAAACGACGAATAGTTCTCTCGCGATGGCCCACGCGACCCTTTCGAAGATGGCCCCGAGTTTTGTTCCGCTGCAAAAGCCGCACCGGCAAGCCAATTTCGCCGTACTCCGCTCCCCCGATATTCCGTCGATCTTGGTCGAAATGGGGTTTTTATCGAATAACGACGACGAAAAGGCCCTGCGGGAAGAGGCTTATCAGCGCAAGCTCGCCAGCCGTCTGACCCTAGCGGTGGATGCATTTTTCAGCGCTTGATGCGTCAGTAATTTGAGGAGATAGTGCAAAAATTTTCTATTTCAGCGTGCTTTTTAACAAAAATTCCGAAAAATTTGAGAAGAAATGTGATATTTTATTCTAAACACTCTCTAAGGTCTGCCTGAATCACGCGGTGAGTGATATTTTTCCTTTCGGAACCCCGCTCAGTTTGTTAATTTAACGAAGAATCAGAGAACCCTTCTTTTATTAAGAAAGAAGGGTTTTCGTTTGACCGCTTAGAATCATAAAAACTTAACAAGAGAGATACCAATGGTTAGCAATTTGAGTGTTCGGGGTAAGTTATTGCTCATTCTTGCCCTAAGTTGCATCTCCACTGTGATTATTTGTGGGGTGATTTTAATGGTTATGCGCGGCCAAATGATGGATGACCGTTTCGCCAAATTGCGGGCGGTTGTGGAAGTGGCACACGGGCTAGCACAGTCTTTCGAGGCCGATGTCGTGGCCGGGAAAACGTCTCGCGAGGACGCGCAGAAGCAGTATCGCGAGCGCCTGTATGCCATGTGGTACGATGATAAAACGAGCTATGCTGCAACGGCGAGCATGGCCGGGGTCATGCTGGCTAACCCTGCGAACCCAAAGCTTGAGGGGCGCAACCTCATGGAGCTAAAGGACGCGACGGGCAAGCTTATTATTGCACCCCAAATTGAATTGATGAAAAAACAGTCTGAAGCAACATTTGATTTTTATTTCCCGAAGCCAGGCGGAACGGAGCCACTTCGGAAAATTAATTATCTCAAAAAGTTTGAGCCGTGGAATATGTTTATCGCTTCAGGCGTTTATGTCGATGATGTTGAAGATCGTTTCTTAAAGTTTAGCTTGGAAATTGCAGGGCTAGCGGCTGTTTTAATGGCTCTTGCGGCTTTTACTATGCTAATTATTGCGAAGAACATTGCAACTCCACTTGCTCTTATCAATCAACACATGAACACACTGGCGAGCGGAAACCTGGACGTGCCGATTGATGTCGCCGCGCGCCGGGATGAAATTGGCCGCATGGCCGAAACTTTGCGGGCGTTTCAGGGGCAGTTGCAGTCTGCCGAGCATCTTCGGGCAGAGCATGAGCGCGATCAGCAGCGTAAATTGGCCCGCGCGGAGCAGATTGAACAGAGCATTGCCACTTTTGAACACTCCATTGGTGCGATCATCAGTCGGGTGAATCAGGCGGCGATGGAGCTTGAGCAAACCTCTGGCGCTATGGCTGCAACATCCACACAAACGTCCCGTCAGTCGGTAGAAGTATCGAGTTCGGTCGAACAGGCGACGCAGGGAATTCAAACTGTTGCCGCCTCGGCGGTCGAATTGACGGCCTCGATTGATGATATTGGTCATCGCGTGTCTGAATCGACTCGCATGATCGAGCAGGCGGTTGAACAAACCACGGGTAGCGATCAACAGGTGCGTGCACTGGCTGCGGCAGCCGAGAAAATCGGGGCAGTCGTGCAGTTAATTGCTGAAATCGCAGGGCAAACCAATCTCTTGGCTTTGAACGCCACCATCGAAGCTGCCCGCGCGGGTGACGCCGGTAAGGGCTTCGCGGTGGTCGCGAGTGAGGTTAAGGCTCTCGCAAGCCAGACCGCAAAAGCAACTGACGATATTACCGCGCAGGTTCAGGCGATCCAGCAGGCTACACAAAGCTCCGCCCACGCCATTCAGCAGGTTGTGGCCACTATGCTTCAGGTCAACACGTCAAGCGGGCAAATTGCTGACGCTGTGATCGGGCAAGGGGCGGCGACGCAGGAGATTGCGCGTAATGCACAACAGGTCGCCCATCGAACCGGCGAAGTCTCGAGCCGCGTTAGCGATGTTTCCGACGCGGCGCAAGGTTTGCGTGCTTCGGCTGAAACCGTTCTGTCTTCAGCCGCGCATTTGCGGGGCAGTAGCCGCAGCTTGGAAGAGCAAGTAAGTCTCTTTTTACAGCAAGTTCGTAGCAGTTAACGCCCCAAATTTTGGCAGAAGGAAACTTTATCGTGCTTGTTGATTTCAATCATTCCAATTTTTCGCTGCGCGGGTACGACGCATGGAAAGCCCGAGCCGATACAGCAAAAATTGCTTTTGCGCCTTTCGGCGGCGGCCCCTATTACGGGTATGAAGTGGGCGTGATCGACGCGATGCAAGAGCTAGGGATTCTTCCCGATGCTATTCTGCCTGGCTGTGTCGGCAATTTCGTTGGTCTTTATCACCTCATGGCGTTGGTGGAGGGTAAGCCTGGGCCACACTACGTCGATCAATTTTCGGCACACGGCCTGATGAAAGAAAAAGACTATCTGAAAGCACCGATTCCGCCTTTATTTCCGATGCGTCTTTCGGCTTGGATGCGCGGTTTTGTTGAATACTACCAAAAGCCCGAAGCCTATAAGGATATTTATGCGCCGGAACTATTTCCCGATGTGGTGAAAGCCGGGATGACGTGGCTTGCAAGCCCGACTGAGCGTAATTATGCACAATGGCTGCGGAATATTCTGGTCTGGAGTCCTGTCACGCGGCTTGGTCTTGGCGGCTATTTCTTTGCCCCCATCGGCCCTTTTGGCGAACTGTATGATTACACTAACCCGGAAGGTTGGATCGCCCCGGCCATCGACTGGAAAAGCGTTTATACTGATGAAGCCCCGGTTTACATGATGAGCCTGCTGCGCGTTGGGGCTGATGATGTAACGGTAGCCACCAACTGCGGCGACCACCCAGCCTTCGTTCCGGTGGACGGGCGACGCCTTGCATCGGCGAGCAATCTGCCGTGGCTGATTGCGGAAACCAAAATCAATGGCGAATGGTACCGGGAAAGCGCTGTGCGCGATGCGGCAACCTTAACGCCTGTTGCGCTTGAGTGCTTGCCGGAACTAGAGGTTATGATTGCGGTGCAGATTATGGCGTCTCCGGCAACCGGGCACCTTTCGATCCAACAGGGTAATCATAACAATTACTCTCTACAAGTAACCGAGATGGTCGCAACGATTGGTGATGACGATATTCACCAAGCCAAAGATTTTTTTAAGCAAAAAGGCCAAGATGTTGAGTGGATCACTGTTGAGGCAACTGCCGACAGCAATCCTTATTGGACTTTTGAGAATATAAACCGTTGCCGTGCTCAAGGGTACGCTAGCGCAATGCGGCAATTCTTAAATAGCCCCAAACTCGCCCCCTACATCAAGCGCTGGCCCGATGCTGGAAAGAAAACGCCTGCTACGGCGGCTTTAGAGGGGGTTAATCAACTCGCGACGACCCGCAGCAATCGGCGCGCTGCCACATCCTAGTCCGGTTATTCCCCCCCAACCCGCAACACCGTCGGCGGCTTCCGCCTCCCGAGTTTCAAAAGAAATTCGATCGCCGGGAGGTGGAAGACACGGCCCCCGTTCTTAAGTATAGTATGCGGGGGCGATCTTGTTCGCCTCAAGCGATGCAGTGGGGGAGTAGGGGCGGGTGCCGATCTTGCGTCAAGGGCTAGTGATTTTCCTGGCCGGTCTCGTGGCCCTCACACAGCCGCTTCCCGCTGTCGTTGGCGTGCGTGCGCTAACAGCAGCCCTCGTGCTGGCCGCGCCCGTCACCGCTTCTCTGTGGAGCGAGGCGGCGGAAGCGCGCAGCCGCAGCGGCGGTTATTCCCGCTCCGGCGGCAGTAGCTCGCGCACGCCCTCGTTTTCCGGGGGCAGCGGTGGCGGCTCTAGCGGTTACAGCCGCCCCAGCACAGCGCCTAGCGCACCCAGCCGCACCCCGTCGCTGTCGTCGAGCGACCGCGATGCGTCGCGCGGGGCGTCGCGTCAAGGCTTGTCGGATTTCCAGGCAAAGCAAGCGCCTCCCCCCTCAGCCCTTTCCTCAGCCCCTCGCAGCGGCGGTAGCGTTCCGAACGCGGGCGGCAGTGCTGCGAGCGGCAATAGCTACACAACAGGCAGCGGCTTGCGGGTTCCGCGCCAAACACCGGCCTATCAAAATTCTATGCCGCCCGCTTATGCCGGGCCATCGCGCTTCGGCATGATGGACGCGGCCATGCTGTTCTTCATGATGAACTCGCTTAGTACGCCCAGCCACGCCGCCTTTTTCCACAATCGCGCCCAAGACCCAGGCTATCTGGCGTGGCGCGCCGAAGCCGATAAGCTGGCGCAGACCGACCCGGAGATGAAGGCCAAGCTGGCGGAAGTGGATAAGTCGATTGCCGCCCAGGCCGGCAAACCACGCGATCCAACCTACCTACCCCCTGATGTTAAGGCCGAGGACAGTGGCGGCTTCGGTTGGGGCTGGGTGATCGTGCTGTTGGTGGTTGGCGGCGCGGTTTATTGGTTCATTCTGCGGCGGCGTAACCAACCCGCCGCCGCTGGGGAGAGTAATATGGGATCGACACCGTTCGGCCTGGGCAAAAGCATTCTTAAAAATAAGGTCGCGGGGAAAACCTCGTATCGGCCCGATTATCTGCGCTTAGGCATGGGGCTAACCCTCGATCCCTCGTCTTTCATTCTGCTGGGTCCAACCTCTCCGGTGCCGCCCCCGGCCTATGGCGGTGGCCCTGTGAGCGTGACGGCGATCAGCACGCTTGCGGGGGAAAAAGACAGCCCGACTGCTCCTAGCCGCGCGTGGCTGACGATTTCCGACACCAGCTTCGTCGAAGTCGCCATGACCGCCCAAGGCGCCCCCGAAAACGCCCGCTATTTTGCCAAGATTGATGAAGTCTTCCCAGCCGATGCCGACGAATGGGCCTTCTGGTTAGGCGAAGAAGACGGGATGATCGGCTGGCCCGAATTTCAAACCAAGGCAGGCCATACTTACGCGCGCCAATGGTTGCCCGGCGAGCGCAGGATTGCGCCGCGCCGCTTGACCGAAACGCGCGAACAGCCGGACGGCGTGATGGAACGCACGGTATCGGCCATGCTCTATGCGCGCGATACTGGCCTTGCCGCCCCCGCGCCTGCCGCAGAATATCTGCTGGTCTTCGCCGCCGAAACCCCGGATGAAGCCTGGGTAGAACTCTACCTCGGGATTGATTTGCCCCCCTCCAGCTTGGGACTTGCGTAATGACAGATATTCTCGCCGGACTCGCCGTAGGCTTGCCGCTCTTGGTGATGCATTTTGCGATAACGGCCCTCATGCTGCTCATCGGCGTCGGCTTGCACGCCCTCCTGACCCCAATGAAAGAGCGGGAGTTGGTGGCGGCGGGCAATAGCGCGGCGGCGGTCACGCTGTCGGCGGCTACTATCGGCCTCGCATTGCCCCTGGCGGCAACCCTGGCGACGGCACAAGCAACCCTCGATATTCTCATTTGGGGCGCGATTGGTGTTGCGGTTCAAGTGGCGATTTTCGGCGTTGCCCGTCTCGTCAGCCCGTCCTTGCCCAGCCGTATCGAGCGTGGGGAAATGGCTAGCGCCATTACGCTTGCGGGCTGGCAAATCGCCATCGGTCTCTTAAATGCCGCAGCTTTAGTCGGCTAATTTCTAACAGGGGAAAAGAGCATGTTCGCGTTCATCAAGAATCTGCTGGGTGTAAAGGCCGATCAGGCGATTAAAAGCGGTGTCGAAGCGCTCGTGCGTTGGGATCCGAAAGCGGCAACCGAGGCCGAGTTGCGAACGATGGAACAGCATCTCGACCAGTTGGGCCGCGAAGTGGCGCAAGCCCGCATCGCACTCGATAAGGAAGAGAAAGAGGCGGAGGCGATTGTCGCGCTCTACACGCAGCGCCTTGCTGCCGCCGAGCATCTGGGCGGGCAGTCTGCTGCGGAAACCGATCCGGCCAAAAAAGCCGCTATCGAAAAAAGCCTCACCACGCTTCTCGATATGCTGGAGCAGATGAGTCCCGACATCGAACGCGAAAAACAAGACGCGGTAGATGCTGAAGAGTTTCTGCGGATGCTGGAACAAACTTACGCCGATGCCGGTAGCAAGCTGCGGAACGCCCGCGCCGATCTGGAACGCGCCCAACGCGACCTAAACCGCGCCGAACAGCAACGCTCGGTCGCCGATCGTCAGGCGGAAGCCGCGCGCCGGGCCGCAGGGCTTGCCAGCACCACCGATGGTCTCGGCACGGCGCTGAAAGCGATGAAGGAAAGCGCCGAGAAGGAAAAAGTTTCAGCAGAAGCCCAACTAGCCAAAGCCAAGCTACTCTCGCTCGGCAAGCCCGAAAAAGAAGACCCCAACATCGCCGCGGCCCTGGCTGCTGCCAGCGGCAAGTTGCCCTCTGCTAATGCCGATGTGGGCGCGCGGTTGGCGGCCTTGCGCGGGCCGCAGAAGGCCCTGCCGTCGGGTTAAGCTCCTCGCCATTCGGCCTGAACCTCCGGGTTCGTTTCGGTGTCGGCAAGACGTGCGTGCGCGTCTAGCCGCGCCGGGGCGAGGCGGCGCAAGGCCCAGACGGCCATACCGCGCACGAGAGGGCTGTCGTCCGCAAGCAGGCGTTCGGCCACTGGGGCAAGTTCCGGCAGAGCGCTATTACCCAGCGCGATCAGCACATTGCGAACAAAGCGAGCGCGGCCCGTGCGTTTCACCGGCGAGCCTGCGAAAAGGCGACGGAAATCGGCCTCGTCCAATAAAGCAAGCTCCGCCAAGCGCGGGGCCGTGAGTTCGATGCGGGGGAAGAACGCCGCCTCCCGCGTCGCCTGCGCGAATTTATTCCACGGACAAACGGCCAAACAATCGTCGCAGCCATAGATGCGGTTGCCCATCAGCGGGCGCAGGTCTGCGGGGATAACACCCTTATGCTCGATGGTTAGATAGGCCACGCAGCGCCGCGCATCCAACTGGTACGGCGCGGGAAAAGCCGCTGTGGGGCAGGCGGTTAGGCAGCGGGTGCAGCGCCCGCAATGGTCCGCCTCGGTCGTGTCCGGTGCCAGATCGACCGACAGAAACAACTCGCCCAAGAACAGCCAAGAGCCGAAATCCCGGCTGACCATATTGGTATGTTTGCCCTGCCAGCCTAGGCCCGCCTGCACCGCCAGCGGTTTTTCCATCACGGGCGCGGTATCGACGAAGAGTTTCACGTCGCACTCCAGCCCTAGGCGCGCCGCCTCCCCCATCGCTTTGCCCGCGAGAGTGCGGAGGCGGGCTTTCATCAGGTCGTGATAATCCTTGTTGCGCGCATAAACCGACACCGCCCCGCGCTCCGGGTAGTCCAGCAGCGCCAGTGGATCGTGACCCGGCGCGTAATTCTGCCCGACAACGAGGACTGACCGCGCCTCCGGCCATAGCGTTTGCGGATCGGCCCTGCGGTCGGCGTGGGCGTCCATCCACCCCATATCGCCATGACGACCCTCGGCCAGAAAGCCGCGTAAGGCTTCCGAAGCGCGCGCGGGTACGGAGGCGGGGGCAAAGCCAACCGCATCAAAGCCTTCCGCCAGCGCCGCCCCGCGCAGAAAGGCGCGGAAAGCGTCTTTAGGGGAGGGTGAGAGTGGCGATAAAGTCATCGCGCTCTTTCTTCGCGGCGTCGACGGCGAGCTTGGTCTGATCAATGCGCCGTTGCAATTCCGCGAGCTTATCTTCCAGCGCCAGCAGATCCTTGATGTAGCGCTTGCCAAGCTCGCTCTTATCGGTCGTCGCCGTCAAACTATCGCGCAGGCGCTTCTGCTCGGTGACGGTTGCGATCCGAGCAGTTTCGATATTTGCGAGGCTGATCTGTGCTGCATCGACCTTGGCGTTAGCTTCGATCACCTTTTCTAGCGCCGCGCGGATTGGCGCGGGTATATCGCCCTTGTCTTGCGTGAAGCGCACCCAGTCGATTGTGGCGCGGCGAATATCAACCACGGTTGTGCCGGTGCGTTGGCTCACGATGTCAAGCTGCCGGTCGGTGCCGCCGGACAGGCTGAACCGATAGCCTTGCGGGGTTTCGCGTACGCCGTTGGTGGGGGCGACCAGCCTGCCGCCGTCCACGACGCGGGGGAAATCGACCAGAATCGGGCGGGTATCGCCCTCTTTCAAGAAGGCCCGCAGCGTGGTGCGGGTTTCGATCAACTCGCTCTGCGTTGCCACGCCCCGCAGTAGGGTGATGCCGATGCTCTGGGTTGTCGCACTTTCCTGGCGCGTTAGCCGCGCCTGAACGTCACGGGCATAGGCAATGAAGCGGCTTTCACTCTTGGGAAACAGGTCCAGCCGCCCATCCCCCACAAACCCCCGCGCGCCTTCGTAGAGGGCAACCGCCCCTGGTGGCAGGCTACTGTCACTGGCATTGGTCAGTTCAACGGCAGAGTGCAGCGCGGCAGACCCGTCCCGCGTATTCCAAACTAGCACCTGTTGGGCCGGAATCTCGCGATCAATAATCGGCACGGATAAGGACTGCCCCGCTGCCACGCTAATCTTGTGCGGTAAGGTTAACTTGATTTGCGTTAGGGAGTCGTTTGCTGTTGCGGTGGAAACTGGCGTGAAGGGTTGTGCGCCCCCTTGATCTTCGGCTTGCGCCTTGGCCATCCGCATCGGGGCGATCGACGGCACCGGAGCCATCGCGGCGCTACTCGTTGCTACCGCGCCGCGATCTACTTCCAGCGGCCTTACCTTCGCCACGCTCAACGGCACTTCCGGGCGGTCCACCCAGGCGGAGGCGTAGAGCGGTTGGCGGAAGGTTACGGGTTGCCCGGAGGACAGCGTGAGGCGGATATTTTTCCAATCCCTTCCCGTGCGGTTTTCCAGCACCGCCCAGCCTTGCAGGCGCGCGGTTTTACCACCTGGGGCCAGATCGAGCCGGTAGGTGGCTTTCCACACGGGGGCCGCGACCACGTAGGCGAGCTTCACCACGCGCTCACCCTGGCCTGCGATGGCAATGGCGAGAGTGCGGGCGCTCCTGTCGCGGCCCTCGGCGAGGCTGGCGAGCGCGCGGTCTAGCCGTGCTTGCAGGGCCTTATCCGCCAGGCGCACAGTAGCGCCCGGCTCTAAAACGGCTTCGGTCAACCCGGTTTCGGTGAGCAGGGACAGGACGAGGCGGCGCACGGGTTCGGCGCGGTCTTTAAGCTGCGGCTCCTCGCGCTCGGTCACGGCCATCAAACGGCCTTTTTGCGTGCGGAGGGTATTATCGATTTCGATGGGATGGCCCACTAAGGCTTGCAGCAGCGCTGCCGTGCTGGTGAGGGCTTCCGGCGGCACGGGCAGATCGGCGAGCGCGCTATCGTCGCTGCTGCCCGTTAGCGTTACTCGTTGCACCGCGCCGGCGGGATCGAGCACAATCAGGCTTTTCAGCACGTCATCGACTTGGCTAAACGGCACCGTAAGATCGAGCGTATCATCGCCCTTCGCTTTAGCCTCTTGCTCCACAGTGGCAACGCCTGCCTGCGTGAGCAAAACCGCCGTTACCTGCGGCTCTACGGCCCAAACCGGCAGGCTTAAGAGGAGGGCGGGGGCGAGCAGCAGGATAGGGTGCATCGGAGTCTCCGGTTGAAACAGGCACTTTTTGGGATACATCGGCATTGCGGCAAGACGGTGATCGCTAGAAAAGTTTATGGGCAAAGTTTCCGCCCCTATTGAAAGGCAATCGCAGCAATGGTTCCTGCTTTCTACAATGATCTTGCGCTGACGGAAACCGAAGCCTGGGCGCTTCTAGCGCGCGGGGCGGTAGATCGCAAAAGCCCCTATCATCTGATGCAACTCGCCAGCCTTGCCCAAGATACCTTGGGGGACGCTGAACCGCGCCTGCGAACGGTTGTGCTGCGCGGCGTGGCGCGGGCAGAGAGGCGGTTGCGGTTCCATACTGACGTGCGTTCCCCCAAAGTAGCCGAACTCGCGGCCTGCCCGCGCGTGCAGGCACTGTTCTACGATCCTGGTCATAAGATTCAACTGCGCCTGAAGGCAACAGCCGCCCCAGCCTCCGAAACTGTACGCGCTGAGGCGTGGGAGAAAACCGGGCGGTTGGGCCGCGTCTGCTATGCTGTGACCGCCGCGCCGAGTGCGCCGCAACCCGGCCCCGCCGCCGCCTTTGCCGACGAGGCCGATCCTGCCGTCTTCCAGCCGATGATCTTGACTGTGACCGCCTTGGACTGGCTCTATCTGGCGGGTGACGGCCACCGCCGCGCGGCTTTTACCTATGGACCTGCGGGCGATCTTACAGCGGCAAGCTGGCTCGTTCCCTAGACTGGATTATGAATGACACTGCTTCAACTCATCCCTGCCTCCGATGCCGATTTCGCCTGGCTGCTCGCCCCGCAGACCGCCCATCCCGCAGGCATGACCGTGCCGCCCGGCGGGGTGGAGGCCGCACCGATTTTGAGCCTGCTGCGCGCGGTGGCGAATAGCGTCCGTGCGGCGCATCCGCCGGGAATGTGGTTGATGGTTGCAGAGCGCGAGATCGTTGGCTTGATCGGCTATAAACTAGCCCCCGACTCGGAAGGCCGGGTTGAAATCATCTACGGCGTTGCCGCCAGCCGCCAGCAGCGGGGTTTGTGTACTCAAGCGGTGGCAGAACTCGTGCGGATTGCCGTGCAAGATCAGGGCATCCACCTGCTCTATGCCGAAACCGCCGTAGCCAATCAGCCCTCGCAAAAAGTGCTGCGCGCCAATGGGTTCCAGCAGACCGCAACCCGCCAGGATGCCGAAGACGGCGCGCTGTTCTGCTGGTCGCGGAAGGTTTAACCCTTCGGCTTCAGCGGCGGGGCTTTCTCCAGCAGCGCTGCCAGCCCCTCGAACGCGCCTTCGGCGGCAAAAATCGCGGCCTCGCCCCAGGTTTTATCCAGGCTTCCCGCCGGGATTTGATTTTCCTGCTCGACCGTGCCGAGTTCGGTGCCGTCCGGCATCAGCAGCACCCAACGCAGGCGGATCAGTTGCACGCCGTTGACCGGCTTCGCCAAGCTCACGGCACCGCTTACCACCAGGGCTTCTGGCGTGTCGCGTTCGACAATCGGCACGCCGTTTTCGCGCAAGATAAACTCCAGCGCGCGTCTCAGGGCAAAGCCGCCGTCGCCGGGTGCGCCGTCGATTCCCCACACCGAGACGCCGCGCAAGCCTTGCGCTTCTGCCGCGTTCGGGTTCAGCATTGGTAGCAGCGCCGTGGTGACGCCGCGCGCGATACGGTCCAGTTGCGGCACCGTAGGGCGCTGGGATTGACCGCGCGGAATAGCGTCGCGGCGCACAAAGCTGCGAACACTCCCCCCATCGGGGGGCACCAGGAACCAGGAAATCTGTACTTCCTCCTCCTGAGCCGAAAGCGGGCTAAGGCTGGCTTCTCCCCGCAGCAAAAACGCGCCGCGATGGCCAACATCGACGGCGGCGGGAATATCCTCATCCCGCAACCGCTGAGCCACCGCCGCGCGCAGCGGGCCGGAGAGCGCTGACGGCAGGCCGCTCACGTCGAGAACGGAAACGCCGTGGCTATCTTGCGGCAGCAGCGCCACGGCGGCCCCTTTGTCCCGCGCGGTCGGCTGAAAGGGTTGCGGCAAGGGCTGGCACGCTTGGACTAAGACCAGCGCGGCAAGGGCTAGAAGGCGATACATCCGACCATCGACAGCAAAAAGGCCAGCGCGAAGAATTGGAAGAGATAGGGCATTGCTTAAGCCGTTAGCGCGATGGCGGAGATCAAGCGGCCATAATCGGCGGGCGCGCCGCCGTTGGCCAGCGTCTCGCGCCGATAGCTGAAAAAGCGGCTGGGGTCGGCCAAAGTATCCTCCCCCAACAGTTCCGCCGCGCCAATGCGGAGTTTTTCCAAGCGGTGCAGCAGATAGCCGCCGAGATCGAACAGGGCGTGCCCATCGCGCCCCCCCGGTTCAAAAAAATCCATATTATCGGCGTCGGCTTCCATGAAGGTGGCGACGAACGCATCGGCGACTTCGTAGGATTCAGGCCCGATGCAGGGTCCGATAACGGCACTGATGCGGGCGCGTTTCGCCCCTTGCGTCACCATTGCTTCGACAGTCGCCTGCGCCACGCCGCCAATCGCCCCGCGCCATCCGGCGTGACACGCGCCAATAACCCCAGCTTCGGCATCGGCGAAGAGAATCGGCGCGCAATCGGCGGAGAGCACGCCGAGCACCAGCCCCGGCTGTTTCGTGACCAGCCCATCGACCTGCGGAGCCTTGCCCGGCGTCCAGGGTGTGCTGACGATTTCGACGGCTTTGCTATGAACCTGATGGCCGGTCACAAGGTGGCTGCCGCCGGTAGCGTTTAAGAATTTCGCCACGCGGTCGCGGTTTTCGGCCACGGCGGCGGGGTCATCGTGCGAGCCAAACCCAGCATTCAGGCTCCCGTAAATCCCTTGCGAAACCCCGCCCGCACGGGTGAAAAACCCATGCCGAAGGCTGGGCGCGTCGAGCAACTCGGAGGTTAGCGGGGTAAGGCTCATCGTTAAAATCCTGTAGGTCTGTTACGCGGGCATCCCGTCGAACGCGAGTGGCGTCGCCATTTCGCTCGTGGTCGCCCAGCCGAGCCGCTCATAGAGCTTGCGACCATTCGACGTGGCGTGCAGCGTGGCGTAAGACAGGCCCCGGCGCGTCATTTCCCCCTGGGCCTCCATCATGAGACTGCGGGCAATGCCGCTGCGGCGATGAGTAGGCTCGACGTAAAGGTTCAGCACATAGCCACGCCGATCGTCGTGAGGATGGGAGGGGTGCGGGGGCCATGTGAGTTCCAGCAGCCCGATGCCACCAACCGTGCGGCCATCTTCATCGACCATAAAGCCGAAGTAGCGCTCATCGGCGAGGCGGGGGGCCAGCCACTCGCGGAATGGTACGGCCATAGTGGCAATCGCCATCATATCCCATCCGGCTTCGCGGAACATGGCTTCACGGTGACGGCAGACGAGCGTCAAATCGGCAGGGCAAACGGGTCGTAGACTTCGCATAGGCGCATCTTTATCACCCTCGGCGGGCGTGTCCAAGGGAGATCAAGCGCGCCGTGCGCGTTGGAGCGCGGCGACTGGCCCATTGAGGGCCGCGCACCCGTGTGCGCGAAGCCAAGCGAGCGGATGCGAGCGCCCGGCGTTTGAGGCTAAAAAACTACGCGACAAAGCCAGGGAGGGCCGATAGACCCAAAGGGCCGAGGCCGATAACTTTGAAGAGGTTGCCCATGCGATCAGGGGCGATCAGCCGGTGCATTCCCTCCACTAAGTCCTTGGCTTTATCGGTGTCGGCATCGCGCACCAGCCGTTGTGCCCGCTCGACAATGCCAAGGCGGGTGAGGAACGCGCCTTGTTCGATGGGGCCATGCACATCAATACCGCTTAAGCGCGCGGTCGCCCCGATGGCGCTGAAATCCACATGGGCGGTTAGGTCTGCCTCGCCGGGGTCTTGCAGAACGGGGTGATACTGGTGGCGGCGCACGGCTTGCAGCGAATCGCCCGCCGCCGGGTTGGCATAGCCGTAATCAATGAAGAGCGCCGCGCCGCCATAATGGGCCAAGCGTCGGCTAATCGCAGAGACAACACCTCGGATCGCGGGCGACACTTCGGCGATGCTGGCCTCTGGCGCATCCGCCACGGCAGGCAACAGGAGGCGCGCGAGGGGGGAGGCGATTTTGCCCGCTTGAAAGCCGAAATCCCCCGCCTTGGTCAGCGCCACTTGGCGTTCGCGCCACTGGCCGCCCTGCTTAATCAGTTGGTGGATCGGGAGTGCATCGAGAAACTCATTGGCCAGCAGAATGAAAGGGCCGGACGGCAGATCGGTCAGGCGCTCGTGCCATTCAACCGCCTCACCCTCCAACGTCTTCGCCTGCCGGGCGCGCAAGACCGGGCTGGTTTCGACCAGATGAACGCGCAGCGCCGCATGAAACCCCGGCGCGACGAGGCGGACGGCGCGCAAGGCATCGGCCATCATCGTGCCGCGCCCCGGCCCAAGTTCGACCAAATTCACGGGATCAGGCTGGCCCAGCAGCCCCCAAACATGTGCCGACCAGAGGCCGAGGAGTTCGCCGAACATCTGCGAGCATTCGGGCGCGGTCACGAAATCGCCGCCCGCCCCGGCAACCGTTGGCAGCCCGCCCCCTCTCATATGCGGCGCCCCCCCATCCGGCGCGCCGCCCAGCGGGTCGCGCGTGCGATAGTACCCCAAGGTTGGGTGGCCCAAGGCGAGGCGCATATAATCGGCGACCGTAATCGGGCCGAGTTCGAGCCGCCGCCGCAGCAAAACGTCTAGCGTATCGGTCATGCGGGGCGCGCGGCGGCCATCGTTTGCGGTTTGGCGCGCACCATGAGCCAAACGCCCACCAGGATCATCGGCACGGAGAGCAACTGCCCCATCGTTGCCCCGGCGATCAGGAACCCCAGGAAAGCATCCGGCTGGCGAAACAGCTCACCGACACTGCGGGCAATACCGTAGCCCGCCAAAAACGCCCCGCTCAAAAAGCCAGGGCGGTCGCGGAAACCCTTCGTTTCCAGCAGGCGTAGCACGATGAACAGCAGCAGCCCTTCAAGGCAGGCTTGATAGAGTTGGCTGGGGTGGCGCGGCTCCGGCCCGCCGGAGGGGAAGATGACCCCCCAGGATACATCGGTCGCCCGGCCCCAAAGCTCGCCATTGAGAAAATTGGCAATCCGCCCCAGCCCCAGCCCGATAGGCACAACGCCAACGAGCAAATCCCCAAACGGGAGCAGCGGCAGCTTGCGGCGACGGGCGAACAGAATAAGGGCGACAATCACCCCTAACGCACCGCCGTGAAACGCCATGCCGCCTTGCCAGACCTGCAAAATCTCAGTCGGATTGGTAAGATAATAGCCGGGCTTATAGAAGATCACATACCCAAGCCGCCCGCCGAGAATAACCCCCAACGTCGCCCAGGTTAGGAAATCGTCAATATCGACGCGGCTCACAATTTTTGGCGCGCGGCGGGACAGAGCCAGCATGTAGCGCCAGCCCAGCACAATGCCGACGATATACGCGAGCGCATACCAGCGGATCGCCAGCGGCCCAATCGCAATCGCGACCGGATCAATGGCCGGAAACATTAACGCCGGAAGAACACTCAGGCTCATCGCACTCTATCCTTAGGCATAGGGATCGTCTTGCAGCAGATAGTCTTGCACATAGGCGGCCACGCCGTCGGTAAGCGTGGTTAACGGGCGATCATACCCAGCGGCGCGCAAGCGATCCATGCGCGCTTCGGTGAAATACTGATATTTCGCCCGCAGGCTTTCGGGCATGTCGATAAACGCGACATCGGCTTTCTGGTTCATTGCGGCGAACACGGCGTGGGCGAGATCGAGAAAGCTGCGCGCCTGCCCGCTGCCCGCGTTAAACAGGCCGCTGACGTGCGGGTGGTCATAGGCCCACAGCATCATCTCGACAATATCGCCAACCCAGACGAAATCCCGGAGTTGCCCACCATCGGCATAGGCGGGATTGTAGGATTTGAACAGTTTAGCCCGGCCCGACTGTTGAATCTGCGGCACAATATGGGCAACGACGCTCTTCTGCCCACCCTTATGGTATTCGTTCGGCCCATAGACGTTGAAGAACTTCAGCCCAAGCCACTGCGGCGGCACGGGGCCATCGCCCGCCACCAGCCGCGCAATGCGGCGGTCGGTCGCGTGTTTCGACCAGCCATAGGCATTGAGCGGGTGCAGTTTGGCGAGCGCATCAATGCGGGCATCATCCTCGAACCCCTGCGCGCCATCGCCATAGGTGGCGGCGCTAGAGGCATAAATGAACCGCGCCCCGCGCCAGCAGCACCAGTCCCAGAGTTTCAACGTGAGGGTGAAGTTCGAGTGAGCGATAAGGTCCGCATCCGTTTCGGTGGTGCTGGAGATTGCGCCTAAGTGAAAAATCGCGTCGATCTCGGCGGCATGGGCATCGAGAAAGGCGAAAGTTTCTTCCGGCGGTACAAGGGCCGCAAGCTCGCGTTTGGCGATATTGCGCCATTTATCGTCCTGCCCCAGCCGATCGATGACGACCAGATCGCGCAAACCCCGGCGCTCTAAGCCCCGCAGCAAATTGGAGCCGATAAACCCAGCCCCCCCGGTGACGACGATCATGCCTCAACGCCCTCTCTCTTAAGTGCTCCGGTTATAGGCGAGGCGGCGACAGGCGGCAATGCGGGCATTCGCGCAAACGACTGGCAGGTGCTCCGCAAACGCTGTGGCCTGGGTGCTTGAATTAGCCTTTCCCGTCATAAACATGTGATACGTCTTACCCTGCTTGCCGCCCGGCGATGGGCACGGCATGGTGAGGTTTGAGAGATAAGGAGGCAGTCCCGATGCGACAGCAAGGACGGTTTTTCGAAGATGGCGCGCGGGTTGCTGGGGGTGCCTTGGGTGCTCTGGCCGGGTTGCGGGCAGAGGTCAACGGTTTGGCGCGCGGCAGGCTGGAGCGCCTGCTGGCCGATCTTAACCTGGTTACGCGGGATGAGTTCGAGGCAATGCGCGATGTAGCGGTGCGGGCTAGGGAAGCCCAGACGGCGTTGGAAGCGCGTTTAGCCACGCTCGAAGCCCAGGTGGCCGCGTTTACTATAGCTCCGAAATCCGATGAAGCTCCTCCCGCTAAACGACCCCGTGCAAAGGTAAAATCGGCGTCGGACACCGCAGTTTAGTTGGGTTTTTGGCGGAAGACTTTCAGGCCTGGGGTTACACCGGGCTTGCCTTTTTAGGTTTTGCCCGGTATCGCTGCGTTAGGAGCTTTGCTTGAAAAGGCTTGGCTTTCGGTGGCGAGGATACTAGCCGTTTCGTTTGGGCTTAAGCCTCGTTCTTTATTTTGGTTCGCCCGGAGGCGACAGGTATGACCACCCTTCGTGAGACAACTCCCGATCTTCCGTCCCATCCGCTTGACATTGTCGAAGACATTGTAACTGCGAATGAGTGGCCGTTTGACCGTGCGAGCGACGACGAGCTGATCGCAGAACTACGCGGTCGGTGGTGCGATTATCGCTTGTTTTTCGTGTGGCGCGACGATGTGAGCGCGCTGCATTTTTCGTGTGCGTTCGATGCCAAGGTGCCGGAAACCCGCCGCCGCGAAATCTACACGCTGATGGCGCTGATTAACGAGCGCCTGTGGATTGGCCACTTCGAGGTGAGCCTGGAAGACGCAATGCCGTTGTTCCGCCACACGCTGCCGCTGCGGGGCTTGCTCACGGGCGCGTCTTTGGAGCAGTTGGAAGATTTGGTCGATGCCGCCTTCACCGAGTGCGAGCGCTTCTACCCAGCATTCCAACTGGTGATCTGGGGCGGTAAATCGGCGGAAGAAGCGCTGGAAGCCGCCCTGTTCGAGACGGTTGGCGAGGCGTAAGCTATGGGCCTTGCGCTGCTGCTGCTCGGATGCGGCAAAATGGGCGGGGCGATGGCGCGCGGCTGGCTGGCGTCGGGTGCCATAGATCGCGTGATGATCGTCGATCCCCACCGTCCAAACGATCCTGTTATCGCGACCGACTCGCGCGTGTTCTGGGTGTCCGAGGCTGCGGCGTTGGATGAGCTAGGGGCGCTGGACGCTGTGGTTCTTGCGGTAAAACCGCAGATGATGGACGTGGCGCTAACCGCCCTTGCCTCCAAACTCACCGGCACGCCGTTGATCTTATCCATCGCCGCCGGCAAAACCATCGCTTACTTCCGCCCGTATTTCGCTGCCACCGTGCCGCTGGTGCGCGCCATGCCGAATTTGCCCGCCGCGATTGGCCGGGGGGTGACGGTATGTGTTGCCAGCGACGGCGTGACGGCGGCCCATCAAAAACTTGCGACCGATCTTCTCTCGGCCTGCGGGGCGGTGGAATGGGTTGAGGATGAAAAGCTGATTGATGCCGTTACCGCGCTCTCGGGCGGTGGTCCGGCTTATGTGTTCGCGCTGATTGAAGCGATGACCGAGGCGGGAGTCGCCGTGGGTCTTGCGCCCGATCTTGCCAGTCGCCTCGCCCGTGTCACCGTGGCTGGGGCGGGGGAGTTGGTCCATCAGTCCGAGCTTTCTGCCAGTACCTTGCGCGAGACTGTGTGTAGCCCCGGCGGCACCACCCTTGAGGCGATCAAAGTGCTGATGGAACCAGACGACGGCTGGCAGCCGATCATTACCCGCGCCATTGCTGCCGCCGCACGCCGCGCCCAAGCGCTGGGGTCATAATATCATCTTTTTGGTTGGCAGGATTCCCCCTGACCAACCGAAGGGATTTCTGATAGTTTATCGTCCTGCGAGGGAGAGTCTCAACCGATGACCGATCCGGTGCTTCTGGCGGTAAGCCGGGCCATTGCCGAAACTGGCTGGTCGAACGTGCCGATGGCCGATTGGGCCGCGCGCGCCGAAGTGCCATTGGCAGAGGTGCAGGCGCGCTTTCCCACCAAACTCGCGGTGCTGTTGGCCTGGAACAAGGCCGCCGATCAGATGATGCTCACCGATCTTTCTGCCGACGAGCAGGATGGCCCCGTGCGCGACCGTTTGTTTGCGCTGCTCATGCGCCGCATCGACGCGCTGGTGCCGGGGCGGGAGGCGTTGGCCTTGTTGCCCGATCCACGCCGGGGCGCACCGCATCTGCTGGTCGCCGTCTTACCGCACCTGCTGCCGTCAATGGTATGGACGCTGGAAGCCGCCAAGCTCGCGACAGGCGGAGCGATGGACGCGATGCGCGCCAAAGCCCTCGGCCTTGCTTATGGGTTCACGCTGCGGGCTTTCGTGGTCGACCCAAGCCCGGATTTATCGGACACGATGAAGGCGCTGGATCAAGCGCTAAAACGGCTTCAGGGCTGGCCCTTCGCGTTGCCGACAGCGGCTGCCCCGGTTTCAGAGCCTGCCCAAAGCCCCGACCAAAACCCCGATTAAATCTCTCTAAATCCGTTGGAGAGAAAGGGGGTGCGAAAATTATGCTGCACTGCACAAAATGCCTTGCGTCCAGGCTGCAACTGTGAGAGATTGTGCTCATGTTGCATCGCAGCAATTCCCTTAGCTCTTCAGGAGAAACCCCATGGCCCAGAACCCACTGTTCGATTTCGATTTCACCAAGATGATCGCCGACTACAAGCTGCCCGGCGTGGACGTGGAAGCGCTCGTATCGGCCCAGCGCCGCAATATCGAAGCGATCACCGCTGCAAACCAGCTTGCGTTTGAAGGCTTCCAGGCTGTTGGTCGCCGTCAGGCCGAAATTCTGCGCCAGACGCTAGAAGAAGCTGCTGCCGTGATGCGCGATAGCGTGGCTCAAGGTTCGCCGGAAGAAAAAATCAGCAAGCAGACCGAACTTGCCAAGCAAGCCTTTGAAAAGGCCCTTGCCAATATGAAGGAACTGGCTGACCTGCTCACCAAGTCGAACCAAGAAGCCGCTGCCGTTATTAGCGCACGTGTTACGGCAAGCATCGAAGAAGTAAAGGGCGTTTTGGCGACTATGAAGAAGTAATTTCAACTTCGGTTGATAATATTTTAAGATTGGGCGCTCTTTATAAAGAGCGCCCATTTGTTATTTTTCAAAAATCTTAAATTAGAAATACAGTTAGCGCATTTTCCGTTCGCCTCGACTCATGGTGAAGACTCCAATGATTTTTATTCAAAAAAAGCTAGGCGCGGGTGATTTTATGCGTTTGGGATTTGCCCTAGAGCCGTGCGCCTTAACTCTGGCGCGGCTCTATAAGCCGCCATTGAGGCGGCGGCCAAGGGCGCGGATGCGCCCGCCCGGCGAGGGCTAAGATAAAACTAGAGCGTCTTGCGTCAACCTTTACGCAAGACGCTCTAGTCAATGGCGAGAGCAAATCCCATAGCCTTTAACGCTGCGCTTGGGTATAGACAGATCATGAACGATTTCTCTGATCTGCCCGAACCTGGCGCGCCCGATGCCCTTCCCGCCTATCTTGTCGGGCTTAACCCGCCGCAGCGCGATGCGGTGGAAGCCACGGAAGGGCCGGTTCTGGTGTTGGCCGGGGCTGGCACGGGGAAAACCCGCGTGCTCACCTCGCGTCTCGCCCATCTCATTCTCACGCGGCGGGCGCAGCCCTATCAAATTCTCGCCGTTACCTTTACCAACCGCGCGGCGCGGGAAATGCGGGAGCGGGTTTCGGCGCAAATCGGGCCGATGGCGCAAGATATTTGGCTGGGGACTTTCCACGCCCTCGCCGCCCGGCTGTTGCGCCGTCACGCGGAACTGGTGGGGCTGAAAAGCAGCTTTTCCATTCTCGATACCGACGATCAACTGCGGCTGCTGAAGCAGATTCTTCAGGCCAATGCGGTTGATGAAAAGCGCTGGCCCGCCAAAATGCTGCTTGGTACCATCGAGCGCTGGAAGGATCGTGGCCTCACCCCCGATAAGCTCTCGACTGACGAATTATCTGCCAATGGGGCCGGGGAGATGGCGGGCGGTAGGCTGGTCGATCTGTATCGGCAGTATCAGGACCGGCTGAAGATTCTGAACGCCTGCGATTTTGGCGATTTGCTGCTGCATATCGTCACCATCTTCCAGCAGCACTCGGATGTTCTGGCCGAATATCATCGTAAATTCCGCTACGTGCTGGTCGATGAGTATCAAGATACTAACGTCGTGCAATATCTTTGGTTGCGGCTGTTGGCCCAGCAGAGCAAGAATATCTGCTGTGTCGGCGATGACGACCAGTCGATCTACGCTTGGCGCGGCGCGGAAATCGAAAACATCCTGAAATTCGATAAGGATTTCCCCGGCGCAAAAATTGTCCGTCTAGAGCAAAATTATCGTTCCACTGCGCCGATTCTCGCCGTTGCCGGGCATCTTATTGCCCATAACGAAGGCCGCTTGGGCAAAACCCTGTGGACCGCGCAAAACGGCGGCGCGCCCGTCAAAGTGCGCGGCGTTTGGGACGGGTCGGAAGAGGCGCGCGAGGTCGGCGACGAAATCGAAAGCCTGCAACGGGAAGGCCAGGGCCTCGGGTCGATGGCGATTCTGGTGCGCGCGGGGTTTCAAACCCGCGAGTTCGAGGAACGGTTGCTTACCTTGGGCGTGCCTTACCGGGTTATCGGCGGTTTGCGCTTCTATGAGCGGGCGGAAGTGCGCGATGCTATCGCCTATCTGCGCCTCATCGCCCAGCCTGACGATGATCTGGCCTTCGAGCGCATCGTAAACCTGCCCCGGCGCGGTATTGGCGATGTGGCGCTTCAAACGCTGCACCGCGCGGCGCGGGCGGCGGGCCTGTCGCTCAGTCTCGCAGCGTATGCGGTGGTGGCGACCGATGAGTTGAAGCCAGCGGCGCGCAAAGCCGTTTCGGGCTTCCTTACGGATATCGACCGCTGGCGGCAACTCTCCCAAGGGCTGTCGGCGGCGGAATTGACCGAGCAACTGTTGGAGGATTCGGGCTATACCGCGATGTGGCAGGCCGATAAATCGCCCGAAGCGCCGGGCCGTTTGGAAAACCTGAAGGAGTTGGTGCGCGCCGTTGAAGAGTTCGAGACTCTGCCCGCGTTCCTGGAGCACGTTAGCCTCGTGACCGAGCGCGCCGAGAATAACCCGGAGGAGCAAATCACGCTGATGACGCTCCACGCCGCCAAAGGGCTGGAGTTCGATACCGTGTTTTTGCCCGGCTGGGAGGAGGGCGTGTTCCCCAATCAACGCAGCCTCGATGAAAGCGGCGCGCGCGGGTTGGAGGAAGAGCGTCGCCTGGCCTACGTCGGCCTAACGCGGGCGCGGCAACGGGCGTATATTTTCCACGCGGCCAATCGGCGCATTCATAACCAGTGGCAATCCTTGCTGCCGTCGCGTTTTCTCAGCGAACTGCCGCAGACCGAGATTGATCTGTCTGCTGTGACCGGCCTTGCCGGGGCCTACCGCAAAAGCGCGACAGAAACCTATAGCGGCGCAAGCTATGGGACGGGGGAGAGCAACGGCGACCGTTGGGCGGCGCGCAAAGCGGCACCCAGCCGTGGCCCCGTGATCGAAGGCCGGGCTACGCGCCTTGTCACCGGCACGTCGCCGCGCTTTCAGGTGGGGGATCAGATAGTCCATCAGAAATTCGGCGCTGGAACAGTCGATATTGCCGATGGCGATAAACTTCAGGTTACGTTTGAGTCTGCGGGCGTGAAACATGTCATGGCTGCATTTGTCGAAAAAAGCGGCTAAGAGGGTTAGGAAGCAGCTCGTTCCAACGCTTAATTCTCATTCTGTTAATAAGTGTTGAGCCAAGATATAGGCCGCATATCGGCAGGGAAAGAGGGGGAGCATGATCGGTCGTCCAAACGCCAAAGCCGGGGCTGCCCGCTCGAAAGTGCGCGATAAGCGGCTGAACGTGCCAAATATCTTCATAGATTTGCGCGATAAAGTGTACCGCACTAAAACCTGGGCACCCGGCAAACTCATTCTGTCGGACTATGAGGGGGAGATTGCGACGGGCGAAGATTTTTCTGGCGTCCTCAAAATCGGCGGTAGCCCGAAGGTGTTTTTGTTCGACGGGCACGCGGCGCGCGTCGATTACATCAATAAAAAAATGGCCGCGAGCTTCGAGCTGCATTCGGCGGAAGCACACGAGTTGCTGGCGAAATACTATGCGGTGAAGGAAACCAATCCTGCCGCCGACCTGCCGCCGCTGCTGTTCAGCCTCGCCTATCGCACGGTCAACTGGTCGCTGTCGGGGTTTCTCATCGGCGGTTACGGCGGTAAGCTGAAAATCGGTCAGCAATTTTCTGGAATGATCCGCTTGGATAAAACCACGAAAGCCGGGTTCTTTCGCGCTGAAGTTAAGCGGTACGTCGGCTCAGTGCGCGGTCTCGGCGCGCAGTTTCTCAGCCTGACACCGGAAACCTTCGAGATGTTTGAGATTGCCATGAAAAAGTCTGAGAGCGCGAACAGTTAAACTGGCTTTCCCCTAACGGCAAAGCGCTTTACGGTGCGGGCGGCATCGAAACGCGGGTAGGGTTCAGCATGGCGCAAGACTATAAAATCATCCTCATCGTCAAAGAAACCTCAGTGCAGCCGTTCGCCGATGCTCTCGATGATCTGTCGGTCGCGATTGCCGCGTTCGAGATCGTGCCGGGCGGCGATTGGCGCGTTGAAGCCTATGCAACGGAAGCGCCGGACGCGGCGATTGTGGCCGAGCGCTTGATCTTGGCCGCTACCGCTCACGGGTTGCCGCTGCCAAAGTTCGAGATCGAAGCCCTACCGCAAACCGATTGGCTGGCGGAAAACCGCCGCTCGTTCCCCGCGCAAACGATTGGGCGTTTCTTTATCCACGGCTCGCATTTTGAAGGCCCGCCGCCCGCAGGCTCGATCCCGCTGCTGTTGGATGCCGCCACGGCGTTTGGGTCTGGGGAGCATGAAACCACACGCGGCTGCCTGATCGCTATCGACCGGATCGGCAAGCAGCGCCGCCCGAAAACGCCGCTCGATGTTGGGTGTGGCTCGGGCATTCTCGCGCTCGCTATGGCCAAACGCTACCGCCGCAAGGTGATCGCGTCCGATCTCGACCGCGAATCGGTGCGCGTCGCCCGCGAGAATATGCGCCTTAACCGCGAAAGCGCGTGGGTGCGGGTAGAACACGGCGCGGGCTACCGGCTGCCAATTATCGGACGGAACAAACCTTACGATCTGATCGTGGCCAACATTCTGGCAAAACCCCTATGCCAGCTTGCCAAAGACCTGAAACGGCACCTGGCGAAAGACGGCACGGTCATTCTCTCCGGTCTGCTGCAAGCGCAGGAAACGATGGTGCTCTCGGCTCACCGTCGCCAAGGCTTGCGGTTGGTGAACCGTCAGCGCCGCAAGGGTTGGAGCACCTTAACACTGGCAGCTCGGCGCTAAACCCGGCTGTAACCTTTACCGGGGCGCGCACGAACTGAAGGAGAACCTGTTAGGAGCGATAGTATGGCGGCCCCGTGGCGCACCCGAAGTGGGCAGATGTCCGCGCTCAAACTCGGCGTTTTCATCGCTCTCTTTCTGCCTGCTCTCTGGCTTGGAATGCGTTGGGGTGGGGTGGCCCCCGGCATTGCCCCAAACCTAGGGCCGCGCCCCCTTATGGAAACCATTCACCGCAGTGGCGATTGGGCCGTGCGCCTGTGGCTAATCTCGCTGGCGATTATGCCCTTCCGGCACTTGTTTCGCGTCGCCCCGCTGGTGCAGGTGCGGCGGATGGTGGGGGTGGCGGTCTTCGCGTATGCCGCGCTGCATGTCGCGCTGTATTGCCTCGATTTATCGGGCGATGTTGGCAAGATCGTCTCGGAAATCCTGCTGCGTTTTTATCTCACGATTGGATTTGTAGCGCTGCTGGGCCTCGCAGCCCTGGCTGCAACCTCCACCGACGCCATGTTGAGGCGCTTAGGCGGGCGGGCGTGGCGAGGGTTGCACCGTCTCACCTATCCCTTGGCGATTGTGGCGCTCGTGCATTTCGGCTTGCAGTCGAAGCTGGACGTGAGCGAGCCGATAGTGATGACGGGGTTGCTGCTGTGGCTGCTGCTGTTGCGTTGGCCGAAAGCCCGCACGGCTTGGGCGCTGATACCAGGGGTGATCGCCGTCACTCTCGCCACCGCCGGGCTTGAAGCGCTGTGGTATGCTGTGCGAAGCGGCGCGCCGTTGCTGGCGGTCGTGAGCGCGAATGTCTCCACCGACCTCGGCCTGCGCCCGGCCCACTGGGTTGCAATTTTGGCCGGAAGCGTCGCGCTCGCCGCCCTACTGCGGCAAGCGCGCCCGGTTGGGGTTACTCCCGGAAATTCTCGAACTGCAAAGGCTGCTCAATCTTAAGCGTGCGGAGCAGGGCAATGGCTTCTTGCAGATCGTCGCGCTTTTTGCCGGTCACGCGCAGCTCATCACCCTGAATGGCAACCTGGACCTTCATTTTCGAGTCCTTCACCGCGCGGGTGATCAGTTTCGCCACGTCCTGCGGAATGCCCTGCTTCACCGTAATCACCTGGCGCACGCTATTGCCCATGGCTTTTTCCACGGTCTTATAATCGAGCGCGCTCGGCTCGATCTTGCGGCGGGTGAAATGCACTTTCAGCAACTCGTGCATTTGATCCAGCTTCAAAGCATCGTCGGCAAGAACGGTTAAATCATTGTCTTTGCGCGTAATTTCACACTTCGAGCCTTTGAAATCGAAGCGGGTGCCGATTTCGCGGATGATATTGCCCAAGGCATTATCGACTTCGGCAATATCGGTTTTCGACACAACATCGAAGGATGGCATAGCTCGCTCCTCATAACTCTCAAACGCTTGGCGGCATTGAAAGGCCGGATAGGGGGGCGGGGGCAAGTAAAAAATCTTGTTATGGAATCCGAATCTCATCCTCTTGAAGCCCGGATAGGCCCTTCCTATCTCCAGTACGTCGATGCCGAACTCGGGTCGATGCTGAAAATCGGATGCGCCCTTAAAGCGATCCACCTTCTTCCATGTTGCTTCTCTAGGAGAATATGGCCATGCGTACTTTGAATCTAACTCCGCTGTTCCGCTCCTCGGTTGGTTTTGATCGGCTCATCAATTTGATGGATGCCGCCCAGCGCGCAGACGAAACCAGCACCAGCTACCCGCCTTACAATATCGAAAAACTGGCCGATGATCGCTATCGCGTTACGATGGCCATTGCAGGGTTTTCGCAGAACGACATTACGATTGTGGCCAAGCCCAATCAGGTTACAGTGAGTGGTAAGGCAAAGCCTGATGAGGCGGGTGGCCAGTTTCTGCATCGCGGGATTGCGGGCCGGGCATTCGAGCGCAGGTTCGATGTTGCCGACCATATTCGCGTCGAAAGCGCGGCATTGGAAAACGGCTTGCTGCATATCGAGCTGTTGCGCGACCTTCCCGAAGCCATGAAGCCGCGCACAATTGTTATTACGACGCCTGCCAATACGGCGACCCTGCCAACTCTGGCGGCGGCAGAATAACACTATCCCGCCTCGGTGCAGCGGCTTGCCCCGCTCCCTAGGTTGACACAGGCGTGGAAAGCCCGCCTAAAGTGATCCGAACCCCCGCAGGTTTAACCGCCTGCGGGGGTTTTTTTTAAGGTTAGGCGGGGTTTTCCGCATCTCTCGGGTGATTATCAGCGTATTACCGCAGAATCCTGTTGGGTCTCTGCAAACTATCCCGTAATTTATGGAATAGTCGGACATAAGGTCCAAAAAGAGGAAAGTGGTAGAAAGGCCGTTCGTTAGACGTATGCACGACGACATCTACGAACTACATGTCGCCGAAAGCGGGCGTTGGCATCTTCAGGAACGCTTTCGAGGGACGCAGAAGGACGAAGCCGTTGAGGAAGCGAAACGCCATTTCGCGTCGCCCTCGGTAGACGCTGTCCGCGTTATTCTGGAAAAATATGATGAGTCTGAACAGCTTTTTAAGCAGCGGACGATTTACCGTCAGTCGAAACAGAAGGTAGCTCCGCCGGTCACGCCGCCGGTTGCCGCCACCCCGCCGCGCCGAATTGCGGCCCCACCCCGCAGCGCGCCGATTTCGCGCACGGCACAAGCCCGCCCCCTCGGCACGGCAGCCTCGGTTCTTGCCGGCCGGCCCGTTGCGTCGCCCAAACCCGTTGCGGCGGTTGACGAGAAGCGCGGGCGCTCGCTCGCCAGCCGTTTGATGATGTCGGGGCTGGTGGCCATTGTGCTATCCGGGATGGGAACGCTGCTGCTCACGGGGGCTATGGGCGGCGAGCATGGGCCGTTATCCTCCGTTGATCCGCTGTTCATTTATCTGCTAACGGTTTTAGTGTTTGCAGCGGCTTTCGGCGTTTCGTTGCAAATGTTCAGCCGAACCGGTGGGCGGCGTCCCGCCCAAACCGTTGAGACGGAAGAGAGCGCCACCTCGGACGCAGACTCGTCGGAGCCAGGCAGCCCGAGCGCCACCAGTGCTACCCAAGATCAGCAGGCCCCGGATCAGCAACCCCCGGAGCAGCCGATGACTAAGGCAGAAAAAGTTCGATATGAGGCCGCGCAAAAAGCGATTGAAGAGCGCGGCTTGGCCGCAATGAACCTGAATGGCGCGCCAGAAGCTGCGCCCGCTGCCTTAGACGTACCCCTCCCCGCGCCTGAAGGTGGAGCGACCGCTCCGAAAGCGCCGGAGGTGAATGCGGCATCTGCAAGCCTTTTCAATGCCGATTATCTGCTAACTTTCCTACGCGACTCGCTGGTGAACCCCGCTATGCAGCCCTTTACCGGCAGTGGGTTGGATGGGCGCAACCGCTTCGCCTGTCACTTGTTTATGTTGGGGGCGGCAGAAGCGATCTTGGCGAAAACCAAGGCAAACCCGCCAGAGTTACCGCTAATCATCGCGCCCGCCTTAGAAGTTTTGGGGACGACGACAGACCGCGCGGGCACGTTCCTCGCCCGTGCGGCGGATTATCACCGCGACGAAAAATTCCGTGCCGCGATCAATGCCGGACGGGCGGCGATGACGGTTCGCCTGCAAAAAGGCACCGGCGAGGTGGATAAACTTGGCAAGGCCTTGGAACATTGGAATGGTATCGGTGAGGTCGCCCAAAAGTCCCTCGATATTGCTATTCTCTTCACCGATCTGGTCGCCTCGGTCGCCACCACGCAGCGCATTGGCGAAGAGCAGGCTATGCGCCTTGTTCAAAACCATAATCAGATTGTCGCGGTTGCCCTAAAGCGTAATCGCGGCCATCAGGTGAAGCATACTGGCGATGGGATTATGGCGGTCTTCCCGCGCGTTGCCGACGGGTTGGCGGCGGCGGTAGATATTCAGCGGCAGTGCCTGGAGCATAATCAGGTTACGCCCGGCGAGCAGATTATGCTGCGAATAGGCCTTTCTGCCGGGCAACCCGTGCAGGAAGATAATGATTACTTCGGCACCATTGTGCAGTTAAGTTCGCGGCTATCCTCCTTGGGCGAGCCGGGAGATATTCATTGTGGTGCCTTATTTGCCGATTATGTGAAGGGCAACGGGGCCGTTCCGTTAAGTGCGCCGTTCGATGTGCCGCTAAAAGGCTTTGCTCAACAGCAGACCGTTTACCGGGCCGAATGGCGTTCCGACGCGCCGATTGCCGAGGCATCGGAATAAGATCGGGGGGGATTTCAGCCTCCCCAAATTTAGGAGAAACACATGTTGCGCCCGCTTATCCCCACGGAAGTTTTAGCGGGCGGGGTTCTGCTGCTGGCCGCAATTGCCGCGCTCTTTGTCAGTAACTCCAGCCTATCGCCCCTGTACGATGCGTTGCTGGCAACGCCGGTAGGGGTGCGCGCGGGGGCAGCGGGTCTCGAAAAGCCGCTATTGCTGTGGATCAACGACGGGTTGATGGCGGTTTTTTTCTTTCTGGTTGGTCTCGAAATCAAGCGGGAGGCGCGGTTAGGCCATCTTGCGGATCGGAAAATTTTGGCCCTTCCCTTAGCGGCGGCTTTGGGCGGCATGGTGGTTCCGGCGGCAATTTATGTCGCGCTCAATGTCGGCAATCCGGCGGCGCTGAACGGCTGGGCGATCCCAGCGGCGACCGATATTGCCTTCGCGCTCGGTATTCTCGCCACTTTGGGCAAGCGCATTCCCTCGGCGTTGCGGTTGTTTCTGATGGCGCTCGCGGTGATTGATGATCTGGGCGCGATTGTGATTATTGCGATTTTCTACACCGCCGAGCTTTCGGGCATTGCCTTGGCCGGTGCGGGATTGCTGCTGGTGGCGCTGGTCGCGCTTAATTTTTCAGGCGTCCGCAAGCTCACGCCCTATGTGTTGCTGGGGGTAGCCTTGTGGGTGTTTGTGCTGAAATCCGGCGTTCACGCTACCTTAGCTGGGGTGGCTTTGGCCTTCGCCATTCCGCTGGCCGATAAAAACGGCGATACCGCGCACGGCCCGTTGCTGACGGCGGAACACGCCGTTTACCCCTGGGTTACGTGGGGCGTGCTGCCGGTGTTCGCCTTTGCCAATGCGGGCGTATCGTTCGCGGGATTGGGCTTCAGCGCCCTAACCGAAACCGTGACGTTGGGGATTGCCCTGGGGTTGCTCGTGGGCAAGCCGGTGGGGGTTATCCTCGCCTCCCGCCTCGCGGTGCGCGTGGGGGTGGCCGGGCTACCGGACGGGCTGAACTGGTCGCTGATCGCCGGCGCGGGGGTTTTGGCGGGGATCGGCTTTACCATGAGCCTCTTCATCGGCGGCTTGGCCTTTAGCGGCCCCGAGGCAGCAGCGCAGGTTCGTTTAGGCGTGTTGGTGGGGTCGGTCTCGGCGGCGGTTATCGGCTATCTTTATCTACGCCGGGTGGCTCCAGCCTGATTACTCTGCTTCCGCAACAATGGTCCCTCGCAGGCGGGCGCTATCGAGCATGTGCAGATTGTTATAGGCGAGCAGGTTATTCACGGAACGCACGTAATCTTGCCCGCGTTCGGAGTACCGCCCGAGCGAGGCCATGAGGTCTGGCCCCGAAACCGGCTTGCCGGTAAGCCGCATCCTGGCACGCTGATCGCGGAGTCCGGCATAGGCGAAATGGGTGTTGAGATTGCGGATGTACGAGGCCACCCCTTCGGCCAAATCGGCATAGGGGCGTTGGCGGCGCACCGTTCGCCCGTCTGCATCGCGCACCCACATCACCATACCGAATAGAGCATTGCCGTCGCGCGCGAGGTTGGAGGTTCCCCAGCCGCTTTCCTCCGCCGCTTGGGCTAAGGCGAGCGACGGCGGAATGATATCGACGCGCTTCAGCAACTCCGGCAGGGACCAGCGCTCCAACCGAAACTCGGTGAGCACAGCAGTAACGAAAGCGCGATCATCGTCGGTCAGATCACCGGACTCGACCCGGCCCGCGAGCTTCAAGACGCGCTGACGGGTTTCGAGAATATGGGCGTTCACGTGCAACAGATGCGGCAGCACCGAGCGCACGAAAATCCCCTTACGGGCTTGCGAGGCAACGGCGTGGGTCAGATCGTCGGGCAGGCGGGCCAGGAAGACGCCGGGAATATCGCCTTCCAAGGCCGTGTCGTAATCGTGCGCGTCGAACAGGGTGAGCAGTTTTGCCGTCGAGGGTACCGCTTGGCGCGACAGCAACTCAGGCTTGGGCGGGGAGACGGCGCTGACGGTAAAGGCCCCCGCAAACGGCTCGATCCCGAAGCGCGGCGCGGTCTTGTTGGGCCGCGCCTGCTGGCGCTGCAACTGGGTTTGGGCATAGTCGAACATCTCAAGACCCCGGAAGGCCGCAAGATCGTGATCGCGGTAGCCGCCCGGCACGAGCATATCGGCAATCAAGGCGCGGGCGCGGGCTAAACCATCAATCCCCGGCGGGCCGCCCTGCAAGTCTTCCCGCCATGCCACTAATTCGGTGAGAGCTTGCAAGGGTTCAGAGAAAGTCTGGGCTTCAGGCACTGGCGTAAGCTCCGCCAAGTCTTGCGTCGCGGCGTCGGGCAGTGGGTCGGCACGGTGGGAGAGTAGGAGCGGCACGAGATCGAAGAGGGGGTGCGTGCGCTCTAACCCCGGCTCCAGCCACGGGCTGAGGCTCCGTTCACTCTCGGGCGGCACGGCCACCGCACGCGGGGCGGGATCAAGCCGATCTTGGGCCGCGAGCACCCAGAAGATTTCTGTCTCACGCGGGCGGGGCGGTGCCGCTACCCGATCCACCGGCAGGGCATCGGGCAGGCGCGCGGGCGGGTGGAGCGGGTCGCGGCGCGGTGTGAAGGGGGCAGGGGCGATGCGGTCCGCCGTCATCACCGAGGCGACAGGCTCGGTCAGCGGTTTTAGTCGCGCGAAAGCCTGCAACGGTGTGGGCGGCAGCGGCACTTTACGCTTTTGCGCCAGCGCTACCAGTTCGGACGGCGGCAGGGCATAAGCGTGTTGCGTAGGGCTGCGCGCGGGGGGAAGGTGAATCATCACGCTCTGCGGAGTTTTTGGCGGATTCGCGGCAATAAAAATCACCGTCGCCAAGGCCGACTCGAGCGCGAGCAACCCCAACAACGCTGTGAAAAACCGACGCCCAGTGAAGGAAATCGGCGGATTTTCAACCTCTGCCGCCATCTTGGTGCCAGTGTAGCGTGAAGAGACGGCAGAGTCTTGGTCTCAGACCGTAAGACACGTCTTACGATGTGAGTCTTAAGGGCCGAAGCGGCTTTGTTGCGCTGAGGGCTTTTTAAGCGACAGCCCGGACTTCCGAGACTTCCGGCACATAATGCTTCAGCATATTTTCAATGCCCATCTTGAGCGTCGCAGTGGAACTCGGGCACCCAGCGCAGGAGCCGCGCATCTTGAGATAAACGATGCCTTTATCGAAGCCTCGGAAAACAATATCGCCGCCGTCTTGGGCCACCGCAGGGCGCACGCGCGCGTCTAGCAGTTCCTTGATTTGATGGACGATGCTGGCGTCTTCTTCCGCGAATTCTTCATCTTCGGCCTGCTCGGCGGTATCGAGATCATGCAGCACGGGCGCACCGGACAGGAAATGATCCATGATCGCGCCCATGACTAAGTACTTCAGCCCCGACCAATCCTCAGCCTCGGCCTTGGTGACGGTCACAAAATCATCGCCCAAATAAACGCTCGCAACGCCGGCCACGGTGAACACACGTTCAGCCAGCGGCGAGGAGACCGCGTCTGCCGCCGAGGTATATTGCACACTCCCCCGGCCCAAAACCGGACGCCCCGGCAGGAACTTGAGCGTAGCGGGATTGGGCGTAGTTTCGGTCTGGATGAACATGGCAGGTTCCTTAAGCGTTCAGCAGGATATGGGACTAATCTGGTCCTACTCCCACCAAAACGCAAGAGGTTGGGTTAACACTGATCTTATTCCAACCCATCGAACAGCGCGGTGGAAAGGTAGCGTTCGGCAAACGAGGCGATGATAACCACGATACGCTTACCCTTATTCTCGGGCCGCGCCCCCAACTCCAGCGCCGCTGCCAGCGCCGCGCCAGAGGAGATGCCGACGGGCAGACCTTCGATGCGGGCAACGTCGCGGGCGGTGCGGAAGGCGGTGTCGTTACCAATGCGGATCACCTCGTCGATGATCTTCGTGTCGAGAATACCGGGCACGAAACCCGCGCCGATGCCTTGGATTTTATGAGGGCCGGGCTGACCGCCCGAGAGCACGGGGCTATCTTCCGGCTCAACCGCAATAATTTTCACGTTCGGGAGTTTGGCTTTCAGCATAGACCCCAGGCCGGTAATCGTGCCGCCCGTGCCGACGCCGCTCACGACGAAATCCAGCTTACCCCCCGTATCGGCCAGAATTTCTGCTGCCGTGGTGTGGCGATGGGCTTCCGGGTTGGCCGGGTTCTCGAACTGCTGAAGCATGATGGCGTTCGGATCATTGGCCACAATGTCATTAGCCTGGGCAATCGCGCCCTTCATGCCTTGCGATGCGGGCGTGAGGCGCAGTTCCGCGCCCAACAGGCGCAGCATCTTGCGCCGTTCCACCGACATGGATTCCGGCATGGTTAGAATGAGCTTATAGCCCTTCGCCGCCGCTACGAACGCCAGCGCAATGCCGGTATTGCCAGAGGTTGGCTCCACCAAGGTTGCACCCGGCTTCAAGCGGCCATCGCGTTCGGCGGCTTCGACCATCGCAAGGCCGATACGGTCTTTCACCGAGGCAAGCGGATTGAAGAACTCCAGCTTCGCCAGAATCTCCGCCTCCACCTTCCGGTCTGTCGCCAGTTTCGAGACGCGCACGAGCGGCGTTGCGCCAATGGTATCGAGAATGCTGTCGTAAATGCGATTGCGGAATGGGCTGGCGGGCATGGACGGTCTCCCCGGAGTATTGACCAAATGGCGAATTTACCAAATTACGATGCTATTTGTTTATATAACATCGTTTGATAAATGTTAAATGGTGAAATCAACAATTGCTGCCGCATGGGCCGGAATGCCAGCGATGCGGGCGCGCTCGCACAGGTCTTCCAGCGTGATCGATTCGAGCCGCGCCATCACTTCGGCAGTAAGCTCGATCCACAGGGGCTGCACCACGCGCGTGCCAAGATCGGACATGCTGGCTTCGGGGCCTTCATTCTCCTCCTCGCCGGTCACGAGGCGGATGATTTCGCCCAAAGTGATGCGCCGCCGTTCCCGCGCCAATCGGTAGCCGCCGCGCGGGCCGCGCACCCCTGCCAGAATCCCGGCGCGGGTGAGTTGTTGTAAAATCGGCTCCAGCGAGCGCTTCGGAATGCCTTGCCGGGTGGTAATATCGCCCGATTGCACCGTGGTTCCCCCGGCGTGATAGGCGATATCCAACACGGCTTCGATAGCCAGTAGGGTTTTGCGCGGCAGACCGAGCATCGGGGGATGTCCTTTAAGTGGAAGGGGGGGAGGCAAGGCCCGTGGAGCCGAAACCGCCCGCGCCGCGCGCGGTTTCGCCTAGGCTTGCGACAGGGGTGAGCGCCGCGCGGGTAACGGGCGCAAGCAAGAACTGGGCGATTCGCATCCCCCGTTCTACAGTAAACGGCACGTCACTGTGGTTAATCAGGATCACCTGAACCTCGCCGCGATAATCGGCATCAATCGTGCCGGGGGCGTTCAGCACCGTCACGCCGTTCTTGGCGGCCAAGCCCGAACGCGGGCGCACTTGGCCCTCAAAGCCTGCCGGAATCGCAAACGCAAGACCTGTCGGCACTAAAGCCCGTTTGCCCGGCGCGAGCGTGATCGGCCCGGCCACAGCGGCGAGCAGATCGAAGGCGGCAGCCCCATCGGTGGCATAGGCGGGCAACGGCAGATCGGCCCCGTGGGGCAGGCGCAGCACGGGCAAAGCAGTTGTGGTCATCAAGCGTCTCTCAAAGTCGAAAAGTAAGTGGCGATAGCGTGGGTGAGGCGGCGCGCGGCCTCCGCTTTGGTCGCGTGCGGCCAAGGGGCGATTCCTGCCGCCGTAACAAGGCTTAGGCTGGTGTAATCGCCACCGAAGGTGCCAGTGGATGGGCTGACATCATTGGCCAAAATCCAGTCGCAGCCCTTCCGCAGCCGTTTGGCGGTGGCGTGTTCCAGCAGGTTTTCGGTTTCAGCGGCAAACCCCACGACCAGCGCCGGGCGCTTGGCATGATGGGCGACGGTTTTTAGAATATCCGGGTTTTCGGTTAAGTGAAGCGCGGGCGGCCCGCCGTCGCCCTTTTTCAGCTTTTGATCCACCGCCGAAGCCATGCGCCAGTCGGCCACTGCCGCCGCGCCGATGAAGAGATCGGCGGGCAGAGCGGCTTCCACGGCGTTTAGCATCTGTTGCGCGCTTTCGACGGCCTGAAGCTTAACCCCGGCGGGCGTCGGCTCTTGCGTCGGCCCCGAGATCAGCGTGACGCGCATTCCCGCTGCCGCCAGCGCGCCGGCAATCGCGTGACCTTGCTTGCCCGAAGAGCGGTTGGCGATATAGCGCACCGGGTCAATCGGCTCGTGAGTGGGACCGGATGTGACGATAGCGCGCTTGCCAACCAAAGACGGCAGCGGGGTATTGGCTAAAAACGCCTCTTCCAGCGCGCTGATTAAATCCGGCACGTCCACCAGTCGCCCGGAGCCAACCTCGCCGCAGGCCAAATTCCCCGCTGCTGGGCCAATCACGGTTATTCCGCGCGCTTTGAGCGTGGCAAGGTTCGCTTGCGTGGCGGCGTGCTGCCACATGAAAAGGTTCATCGAGGGCGCAATCAGCACCGGCTTATCGGTCGCCAGCAGTGCCGTTGTTGCGAGATCATCGGCAATCCCGGCGGCCATTTTCGCCATCAGATTGGCGGTAGCGGGCGCGACCAGCACGACATCAGCCTCCCGGCTTAGGCGGATATGGCCCATTTCGCTTTCATCGGTCAGCGAGAAAAGCGCTTGATAAACCTTGTTCTCAGAGAGAGCGGCGACCGCCAGCGGCGTCACGAACTGCGCCCCCGCCTCGGTCAGCACACAGCGCACATCGACCCCGCGATCCCGCAGACGGCGGATCAACTCCAACACCTTATAAGCGGCAATGCCCCCGCCGATGATGAGCAGCAGTCTTTTTCCCGAGAGCATCTGTTTGACCGCATAAAGAACAAGGTTAGTCTGGAAAATGAGTTAAATTTTCTAAGATTGCAAGGGGTATGTGTTTTCGATAAAAAAGGCGACTCCTTGAAAAAATGGCAGTGCAGGCGTAGATTGGGTTTGAGGAGATCGTGATGGCACCGCATAAGCCACATGTCATCGGATTTCAAAGTGCCCCCCAGACGCCCATTCTTGTTGAGCTGGACACCCGCAAAAACCCTCGCTCATTGAGCGGGGCTGTGATTCACTGAGGGCGTCGCTGCTTGGAGCCTGCCGATGGACCCTCAATCGCTTTTCAGTCTGAACGATCATCTTAAAGCCTTGA
>JAAFIC010000018.1 GCA_013298565.1 Alphaproteobacteria bacterium
CAACGCTTTAAGATGATCGTTCAGGCTGAAAAGAGATTGAGGGTCCATCGGCAGGCTCCAAGCAGCGACGCCCTCAGTGAATCACAGCCCCGCTCAATGAGCGAGGGTTTTTGCGGGTGTCCAGCTCACGGGCGGCAAGTTCAAAGCCCCTGAAGCGATAACGGATACCGGGCTTGATGCCGATGGGCGTTTTGTTGTGCTGGGCAGCGGGTCGCGCAATGGCGGGCAGGTGGCGGTTACGCAGCAGATGGCCGGGGCTGCGGTGCAAACGCTGAATGCGTTCCTGGATATGGTCGGCGGCAAAATCGCCAATGCCGAGGATATCGCGGGCCTGCGCTACGGCACCAAAACCAACAAAAAGGGCCAGATGAGCTTCTTCGTCGGCCCGGATACTGATGTGCACGCGAACAGCTTTAAGACGATGGACGAAGTCTTAGATTTTGGCGTGCACCGATACTGCCCTGTGGCCGAGGCGCAACCGTGGGCGGCGTGACGACGTGTGCGGTGGAATCTGATTGCAACCGGCGCTGAGATACTTAGAGCGTCTTGCGGAAAGGTTGACGCAAGACGCTCTAGTTTTATCTTAGCCCTCGCCGCCCGGTGCGTTTGACGCGCCAAGCGCATCGCCGGGCGCATCCGCGCCCTTGGCCGCAGCCTCACCCGACACGCTTGGCGTGTCAAACACGCCTGATGCGGCTTATAGAGCCGCGCCAGAGTTAAGGCGCGCGGCTCTAAATCATGGATTTTAATGGGAATTATCCGTGAGCGCATCAAACCCGATAGCATCGTTTATACGGCTCAAAATCCCGTTTGGTGCTCAAAATCGCACGGTTATTGCGGGTCTCCAGCTTTGAAGCGTCTTCATTCGGCGTCTGGAAGCGTTTTACCGATTTAGCCCTATAATATTTTCATTCTGACCCCTTGATAGGCTCGCCACACGCTGAAATTTAATTCAGTATCGTTGAAGGATGCTCTGTGAGCGCGCTGCCCGTTGCTCTGGACTCCTTTTGTGCGGGAAGGCGGGCCAATGGGAACGGTCTTTTTCCGGGGTACGTATGATGAGGCGTTTCAGCTTCTGCTGGAAGCGCGGGACTATCTCACCTATCTCGAACCGTCCGAACGGGCGGTGTTAACGCTCAATCAGCGCCTTGCGGCTAATCAAGAGGCCATGCGCCTTACCTCGCGGCTAACGCAAGTTATGGCTTGGCTGCTGGTGCGCCGGGCAGTGCAAGCAGGTGAGATTAGTTTTGAGGACGCTCTGCATTCTGACCGCCGCCTCGACGGTCAGGGCGTTTGCCTAACGCAGATCGGTGATGAAGATGCCGCCCCACTGCCGCGCGGCTTGAAAGACCTGCTTGGGCGATCCTATCGTCTTTACGCGCGGGTTGATCGGCTCGATAAAGCGATGGGGCCGATGCTTGGGGGTGCCCCTGGGTGTGCCGACGCGAGCTTCGCGCACACAACGCATTGAATCTCGCCAGGCTCATTAAATTTCACACGGCAAAAATGGAAAGTGGCCCCGAAGGGCCACTTGAACCAATTGCCAAAAACTAAGCTCCAACCAGAACTTAGAGTTTGTTTTAGGCTTTGATACCCAGATTGGCGAAACGCTTGTTGAAGCGTGCCAACTGGCCACCGATGTCCAGCATCCGCTGATTACCACCGGTCCAAGCCGGGTGCGACGTCGGATCGATTTCCAGACGTAACGTATCCCCCGGCTTCCCGTAGGTCGAACGGGTTTGATAAGTGTGACCATCCGTCATCACAATCGTGATGGGGTGGTAATTGGGGTGAATGTCCTTTTTCATCGACGCTCTCGCAGCACAGGTTGGCCGTTTCCGGCACAGCAAAACTCGCAAAGCGAGGCTTCTATCTGAAGCGCCCCTCGCTGTCCAGCGGGCTTGTCGGTTTCGCTCAATTTTCTCGCTGGTTGTCGTGCGCGGATGAGGCTGCTATGACCCCCGCCGGAGTTAGAGCATTGTTCACGTGCTCTTGCCGTCGATAGCCGATGAGGATGAGGGCCATGCGCCAACCCAGGTCTATTCCTGCCGCTTCTGGTAATGCCGCCCCTGGAGCTGAGCGGGAACGGAGCCGTCGTTTAGGCTCCTTACGCTTCTTACTCGCCTATCTCAAGCCTTATCGGCTTCAGATGGCGGGGGCAGGCTGCGCGTTGATCGTGGCGGCGGGGACCGTGCTGGCGCTGGGATCGGGTTTACGCCATTTGGTCGATCAAGGGTTCGTATCGGGCAATGCCGTATTGCTCGATCAAGCCGTTTTGGTGCTGATGGCCGTGGTCATTGTGCTCGCGCTGGCCACCTTCAGCCGCTTCTATCTGGTGTCTTGGCTCGGCGAGCGGGTAGTGGCGGATATTCGCCGCGATGTGTTTGCCCGCGCCTTGCGGCTCGATGCTACTTTTTACGATACCGCCCGCACGGCTGAAATTCAGTCGCGCCTGACCACGGATACGACGATTATCGAAAGCGTCGTCGGCTCGTCCTTTTCCATCGCCTTGCGGAATTTCCTGCTGTTCCTCGGTGGCTCGGTGATGCTGCTGATTACCAGTGCCAAGCTAACCGGCCTTGTCTTCCTCGTCGTGCCATTGGTCGTGGGGCCGATTATTCTTATTGGTCGCCGCGTGCGCGCGCTGTCGCGGCAAGCGCAAGACGAAGTGGCAGCGGTGGGCGTGCAAATCTCCGAAGCGCTCCAGGGCGTTCGGACCGTGCAAGCGTTTACCCACGAGGCGGTGGAGCAGCGCCAGTTCGAGGGGCGCATTAACGCCGCCTTTGCCGCCGCCCGCGCCCGCATCGCCGCCCGCGCCCAACTAACCGCGATTGTGATTCTGCTGGTTTTTGGCGCTATCAGCATCATTCTGTGGATTGGAGGGCATGATGTGCTATCGGGAACACTGTCGCCCGGTGATCTGTCGGCCTTCGTGTTTTATGCCGCCGTGGTCGCGGGTGCGGTTGGGGCAATCTCGGAAGTCGTGGGCGATTTGCAGCGCGCTGCGGGGGCCTCGGAGCGCCTGATCGAGCTTGCAACGACAATCCCCGCCATTCAGGCCCCCGCCCATCCCAAGGCGCTTGTGCGGCCCGCACGCGGGGGCGTGAGCTTTGAGGCGGTTTGCTTCCGCTATCCCACGCGCCCGGATCGGCCTTCGTTGGATGGCATTAGCTTTTCGGTGGCCCCTGGCGAGCGCGTGGCTCTGGTAGGCCCCAGCGGCGCGGGCAAGACGACGGTGCTACAACTGTTGCTGCGCTTCTACGATCCCGAAAGCGGTATTATCCGGTTCGATGGCCAAGCCCTGACCGATCTCGACCCCACCGATTTGCGCGGGGCGATGGCGATTGTGGCGCAAGAGCCGATGATCTTCGCCGGAACCGTTGCCGACAACATTCGCTACGGTCGCCCAGACGCCCCCGACGCCGCCGTGCGCGCCGCCGCCGAAGCCGCGTTCGCCGCCGAGTTCATCGAAAAACTGCCCCATACCTTCGAGACGCAATTGGGCGAACGCGGGATGCGCCTGTCCGGCGGTCAACGCCAGCGCATCGCTATCGCCCGCGCCATTCTGCGCCAACCGGCATTGCTGCTGCTGGATGAGGCCACCAGCGCACTAGACGCTGAATCCGAACGCGCGGTTCAGCAGGCGCTGGATGGGTTGATGCGCGAACGCACGACGCTCGTTATCGCCCATCGCCTGGCGACCATCGTAAGCTGCGACCGGATTCTCGTGCTCGACCAAGGCCGCATCATCGAAAGTGGTACGCACGATACCCTCGTCGCCCAAGGCGGGCTGTATGCCCATTTAGCGGCCTTGCAGTTTAACGCTCGGTAGGGGCTGAAGGGGGGGGAGAAGTCCGCGCGCGCCGCGCCCTCACTCCGCATCCTCACTCTGCCGGGGCTGGCGGCGGCAGGGCCGAATTTGTCACGCTGGGTTTGCGCGTTAGCCATTCGGAGAGGCGCTCGAAGTAGATATACACTACGGGCGTGATGTAGAGGGTGAGCAGTTGCGACACGAGCAACCCGCCGACGACGGAGACGCCGAGCGGCTGGCGCAATTCTGCCCCGGCCCCATGCCCAACCGCAATGGGCAGCACGCCCATGATGGCGGCAAAAGTGGTCATCATAATGGGGCGGAAGCGGATAATGCAGGCGTCGTAGATGCTTTTTTCAGCGTTATTATCGCCCTCGCGTTTTCGCTCTAGGGCGAAATCTATCATCATAATGGCGTTTTTCTTCACGATGCCGATGAGCATGATGATGCCGATAATGGCGATAACCGATAGGTCCATATTGAACACTTGCAAGGTCCACAGCGCGCCGAGGGCAGCAGAGGGCAGACCCGACAGAATAGTGATCGGATGAATAAAACTTTCGTAAAGCACCCCAAGAATGATGTATACGGCCAGCACAGCCACCAGCAGCAGCATCCCCTGGCCGCGTTCAGCGTCTTCAAAGACTTTAGCGGAACCTTGGAAGGCGCTAGAAATAGTGACGGGCAGGGCGAGTCGCTGTTCCATTTCCTTGATCTGATTCACGACCTGCCCTAGCGCCACGCCCTGATTCAAGGAGAAGGAGAGGGTAACTGCCGCAAGTTGGCCCTGATGATTGACCGACAGCGGGCCGACCGAGCGGCTGATGCTGGCGAAGGTTTCCAGCGGGATCAGTGTGCCGTTGGCGGCGCGAACATACACCGCGTTAAGCCCGTTCATACTGCTTTGGAACTTCGGATCCGCCTCTAAAATCACCGAATAATCATTCACCGATGTGAAGATGGTGGAGGCTTGGCGGGTACCGAAGTAGCTGTAAAGGGTTGTGCGGAGGGTATCTATGCTTACCCCAAGGGTCGCAGCCTTGTCGCGGTCTATATCAATCATTGCTTGCGGTGAGCGGATGCGAAGATCGGAGGAGACATCTTGCACGCCGGGCATCCGCCGTAACTCGGCCTCAAGGCGCGGTGCCCAAGCGAAAAGCTCGGCTGTATCAACGCCTTGCAGCGTAAATTGATAGGCAAAGTTGGACTGCCGCCCGCCAATTCGCAGATTCTGCACAATATTAACGGAAGCATCGATGCCGGGCACGGTTCGCATCTTATTACGAAGCTGGGCTACAACTGCTTTTACGTCTTGTGTGGTGCGCTGGTCTTTCGGCTTCAGGCCAACAAACATTTGCCCAGTATTGCCGCCGCGCGAGCCAAACCCCCCGGCGACGGAATTGACCGTCATCACGTTCGGGTCGGCGGCGACGATAGCAGCAAGCTGCTGCTGCTTTTCGGCCATCGCTGGGAAGGCGGTATCTTGATTGGCTTCGGTAGAAATATTCAACAGGCCAGTATCTTCTTCCGGGAAGAAGCCGCGCGGCATTTGGCGGAACTCATGCACCGTGTAGAAAGTGAGGGCGATGGTGAACAGCAGCATGAAGAATTTATGGCGCAGCACGAGACGCAGGCTGCGGTCATAACCGTTCTGCATGGCCATAAAGCCCGCTTCCAAGATACGCCCCAACAGATTTTCCCGTTCGCCATGCTTGTGGGGAGGCAAAAAGCGCGCGCACATCATCGGCGTGAGCGTGAGGGACACGAAGCCGGATACGAGAATCGCAAGGCTAATCGTTACCGCAAACTCGAAGAAAATGCGGCCCACCACTCCGCCCATAAACAGCACGGGAATGAAGACCGAAATAAGCGATAGAGTAATCGAGATAATCGTAAAGCCAATTTCCCGGCTGCCTTTCAGGGCGGCCTCCATCGGCGATAGACCTTTTTCGGTATAACGAACGATATTCTCTAGCATCACGATAGCGTCATCAACGACGAACCCAACGGCTAAAGTCAGCGCCATTAGGGAGATATTGTTGAGGCTAAATCCGCACAGATACATCCCCCCCAGCGTGCCGATAATCGAAATGGGCAGTGCCAGCGAGGGAATAAGCGTCGCCGAAACCTTACGAAGGAACAAAAAGATGGTTAACACCACCAGGGCTACCGTGAGCAGGAAGGTAAACTGCACGTCGGCAATCGAATCGCGGATCGAGACCGAACGGTCGTTCATCACGGCGATGTTGATTGAGGGCGGCACTTGCGCGCGAAAAACCGGAATAAGGGCCTTCACCGCATCAACAACGTCAATCGTATTCGCGCCCGGCTGGCGTTGAATAGCGAGCGTGATGGAGCGCGTGCCGTTGTACCAACTTGCCACGCGGTCGTTCTGGACCGAATCGAGCACCTTAGCAATATCGCCCAAGCGCACGGGTGCGCCGTTACGGTAGGCTACCACCAGTGGCAAGAAATCCTTCGCGACTTCAGGCTGACCACTGGTTTTGAGGATCAACGTCTGCTTATCACCATTAAGGCTGCCGACGGGTGTTGTTGACGTGGCGGACGTTAAAGCGCGCTGCACGTCGTCAATACTGATACCCAGCGAGGCCATTGCCTGCGGGTCCACCTGCACGCGCACGGCAAACTTCTGCCCGCCGAAGATATTGACCTGCGACACCCCCGTAAGCGTCGAGAGCCGCTGCGCCATCAGGGTTTCGGCGTAATCATGCACTTGACTGAGGGGGAGAATCGAGGAACTGACCGATACCAATAAAATCGGTTCATCTGCCGGGTTTACTTTGCGGAAGGAGGGCGGGCTGGGAATCTCGCGCGGCAAGCGCCGGGTTGCAACCGACAGCGCCGATTGCACATCCAGCGCCGCCGCGTCGATGTCGCGGTTCAAATCGAACTCCAGCACAACTTGGGTATTGCCCAGCGTGCTGGTGGAGGTGATCGAGGTGATCCCCCCGATATTGGAAAATTCCCGCTCCAACGGCGTCGCGACCGAGGCACCCATTGTTTCGGGACTGGCCCCCGGCAGGCTGGCCGTCACCACAATGGTGGGAAAATCCACCTTGGGCAGGGCAGCTACCGGCATTTGTTTATAGCCCGCTATGCCCAGCAGAATGAGCGCCGCCATCATCAGCGTGGTCATCACCGGGCGTCGAATGCAGAGTTCGGAGATATTCATCGAAGGTTCCTGCCGGGAAGCGGGCTAAAGGGGCTATCAGCTACGGGTGGCTGGGGGTGGCGCACCGCCCGAGCGATTGCCGCGCGGTTGCGGGGCTGCCGCAGCGGGATCGCGCACGTCAACCCGCGTGCCGTTGGTTAGGCGCAACTGACCGTCGGTTACAACACTCTCGCCCGCGTTGAGGCCCTTGGCGAGAATGCTGCGACTGCCAACCGTACGCGCCACTGTTACCGGGCGAAGCTCCACCTGCTTTGCCTCGCCCCCCCCTTCGGCGGGGATGACGACATAAACATATTGGCCCTGCTGCCCCGTTTGCACAGCGGCGCTTGAAATACTTAAGGCGTCTTGTTGCACCCCTAAGCGCACCGTGATCGGCGCGAACATGCCTGGCCATAGGCTATTGTCTTCGTTGGGGAAAATCGCCTTGGCTTGGAAGGTGCCCGTGGTTTGGTCGATGGTATTATCGTAAAAGCTAACCTGCCCAACAGAGCGGCTATCGGGCTGGTCCGGGGTTTGCGCGATCACGCCGACTTTTCCCGTCGCCATCGCGTCCCGCATTTCCGAGAAATGCTTTTGCGGAACCGAGAACAGCACATTGATCGGGCGGAGCTTGCGGATCGTGACCAAGGAGGCAGTATCGTTGGCTTTCACCAGATTGCCCTTGGTGAGCTTGATTTCCCCGGCTCTGCCGCTAATCGGCGCGGTGATTTTCGTGTAGCCCAGGTTCACCCGCAGCACTTCGATCTGCGCTTGGCTGGCCTTGATCGACTGATCGGCAGTAGAGGAGGCCGTGCGCGCAGTATCGAAGGCTTGCTGCGAGGCGATATTGCTGGCCATCAAAGTCTGTTGGCGCTCCAACGTGCGTTTGGCATTGGCAGATACCGCCATATCGCGCTGCAAATTGGCTTCTGCCTGCCGCAACTGCGCTTCAATCGTTCGGCCATCGAGCGTGAACAGCAAATCGCCTTCTTTTACTTCCTGCCCGTCGCTGATGTGAACATTCAGAATGATCCCATCGAGCCGCGCCTTAACCCCGACGACCTCCGCCGCCTGGACCGAGCCAATGGCAGTGATTTCGATGGGTTGTGGGCCGCGTTCGACTGGGGCGGCAAATACCGGCTGCGGGCGCGCGTTAGCACGACCCCCGGCCTGCCCCTCTGCCGGGGCCGTTGCCGTTGCTGTGCCAGCAACGCGCGCGGTAATCTGCGCGCGCAGCGCTGGGGATTGCCAGACGAAGATACCCCCAACGATCAGGACCAGCCCCGCACTCAGCCAACCATATTTCGCCCGCATTAGAACCCCATCCCAATCGTGGCCGCCCTTGAATCTCGGCGGCAGTCAGACTACGCCTAAGTGTATATAGGATTCTTGGGGCGTTCTCATCCCCGCAACGTCGGTGCGCTGCAAAAAAAGAACCCCGCCCGATAAAACTGTCGGACGGGGTGTAGGTCGCAATCTCTTGCGAGGGGTCGAGTGCAGAGTTGGCGTGGATTATGGCTTTCCTAAGGCGTTGCGGCGGCAGGGCGAATTTCAGGCCGTTGGCGGCGCTGTTTGCCGTGCTGTTGCTGGTTGCGTGCGAGCGCCCGCCGGAAGATCTGTTTCGCGCTTGCGCCGCTCTAACCGGGGCGTTCGAGCCGCTGGGGGAGGCGGTTGAGCGCGCAAAGCCGGAGCAAATCGGCCCCCTATCCGTCCGTGTTGACTGGCGCTGGGGGGAGGGGCAGGCCGATGCGCTGCTCTGCCATTTCGCTGACCGGGCAAAAGCGCTCGAAAATCCGCCGTTGCGCGCCGCCGAAACCCTGCGAGGAGGGCCGCTGTCGGCGCGGGAACTTGCGGTGTTGGAGCTATGGGCAGGCATGGCGGGCGGTGGCCCGAAGCTCTATGACTCCAGCGTGCCGATTGAAAAACAGGCGCTGGCAGGCTCGGCCTATCTGCTGCAACAACTGTTGAACGCGCTTACCGTCGGCAGCCTCTACGCGCTGGTTGCGGTGGGCTATGCGCTGATTTTCAGCCTGCTCGAAATCGTGAACTTTGCTTTTGGCGAGCTTGCGATGGTGGGCAGTATTCTGGCCTTCATCGTCATTATTGCGCTCGGTATGGCGGGGGTGGAAAGCGTTTGGATTCTGCTGCCCGCCGCCCTGCTGGCCGTGCTGGCCTATGGCGGCGTGTTGGGCCATGTGATCGACCGCAGTGTTTATCAGCCTATCGGGCGCGGTAATCGGCTCTCGCCGCTGGTGGCCGCGATTGGCCTATCGTTGGTCGTGCAGAACGCGGTGCTTCTCGCGCAAGGCCCGCGCGGTAAAATCTTACCCCCGTTGATCGACGGCGGCTGGACGCTGCACCTGGGCGACTCGACCGTGCGGTTCAGCTTCAGCCAACTGGTGATTATTCTGCTCGCGACTGTGATTGGAGTGCTGCTCCATACTGCTGTGCAGCGCACGCGCTTCGGGCGGGATTTGCGCGCTTGTGCCGCCGATCCCACGATGGCGGGGTTGCTGGGTATTCCGGTGAACCGGGTTATCGCCCGCGCCTTTGCCCTTTCAACGGCGCTTGCCGGTGTCGGCGGGTTGGTGTCGGTGGTTTATTATGGCCAGACGGATCATAGCATTGGCCTTGCGCTGGGGTTCAAAGCGCTGACCGGGGCCATTCTCGGCGGTATCGGCTCCTTGACCGGGGCGATGGCCGGGGCAATGTTAGTGGGGCTGGTGGAAATCCTCTTCGCCGCCTTCATCTCCAACGAGTTGCGCGATTTGGCGGTGTTTGCCCTCTTGGTCGGCGTGCTCATCGTGCGCCCCACGGGCCTGTTCGGCACCCGCACGGAGACGAGTTCATGAACGAGATGCCCCCCGGTCCCGCCTGCACAACCCTTTATAACGGCTCCTGCCCGGTCTGCCGTTTCGAGATCAATCACTACCGAAGCCAGGACGCCCGCCAAAATCTTGGGCTAGGTTGGGTCGATATTGGCCGCACCCCCGATGCCGCCAGCGCCCTGGGGTTTGATCCCGACGCGGTTCGCAAACGCCTGCACGTGCTCGATGCCGAGGGCAAGGTTCACATTGGTATTGAAGGCTTCCTGCTGCTCTGGTCCCACCTGCCGCGCTACCGCTGGCTGGGGCGGATCGTTGGCGCGCGGTGGATCAAACCGCTGGCGGTGGCGCTTTATGATCGAGTTCTAGCGCCACTGCTGTTTGCGTGGGATCGGCGGCGGCGGGGCTGACCTTCAGAAGAAAGCGCTGAACGAGTAAAATACCCCCCAATAAAATCGGTGACAGGTTAATCAAATAGGCAATCACCATGCCTAAACCGGAGGTTTCCGTCATAAAAAACCTGTCGCCGGCCCAAAATAGATAGGGAAGATAGATAAGCATTCCGAAGAACATCATGATCGTGTCGAACATCGTAAAAATTGGCTCGCCTGTGCGAACGCGAGAGGCCGTTTTAATAAATCCCCACCACCCTGCGCCGCCAAAAATAAATATAGGAAAAAAGAAAAACATCATTAGGGCAAAAAATATCCATATAAAAAACAACATTATTGTCATAAAAAAGAGAGCGGTAACGAGAGTTTCACATATTATATGCGCTGTTGAGTGAAGGAGACGAATTGGGCGGGTGTTCATGTTAACTCGCAAGTCGCTTTATCTGTGCCCGATGAGCATAGCCCAGAAAGGCTGATTGAACGACGATACAGTCTCCACCCTAGCCCAAACCGTCGCTCGCTGCTACAAAGCTCGGTATGAGCACCATCACACGTTTTGCCCCGTCGCCGACGGGGATGCTGCATATCGGCGGGGCGCGCACTGCCCTGTTCACCCTTCTCTACGCGCGCCACACGGGCGGCAAAGCGCTGTTGCGGATTGATGATACCGACCGCGAGCGTTCGACCGAGGCGGCGGTTCAGGCGATTTTCGCGGGGCTGGACTGGCTTGGCCTGCACTTCGATGGCGCGCCGGTGTTCCAGCACCAGCGCCTCGCGCGGCATGGAGAGGTGGCGGAACAGTTGCTGGCGGCGGGCAAAGCCTATCGCTGCTATGCCACGCCCGAAGAGTTGGAAGAGATGCGGAAGGCTGCGGCGCGGCGCGGTTTGCCGCCGCGCTACGATGGCCGCTGGCGCGACCGCGACCCCCGCGAGGCACCAACAGATTCGCCCTTCGTTATTCGCCTGAAAACCCCGCGCACGGGCAGCACGATCATCCCTGACCGCGTGCATAGCACGATCACGTTTGCCAACTCCGATCTCGATGATTTCATTCTGTTACGCGGCGACGGCTCGCCCACCTACATGCTTTCGACCGTAGTGGACGATATTGATATGGGCGTGACCCATATCATTCGCGGTGACGATCATATGACCAACGCCGCCCGCCAAGCGCAAATCTACGATGCGCTCAGTGTGCCGCGCCCTGTCTATGCCCACATCCCGCTGATCCACGGACCCGACGGCCAGAAACTCTCCAAACGTCATGGCGCGGTGGGGATTGGCGAGTACCGCGATCAAGGCTATTTGCCGGAAGCGGTGGTCTCCTACCTCATGGGCCTCGGCTGGGCCTCCGGGTTGGAGCATCCGACGCTGGATCGTGCGGCTCCGGCGTTCGACCTGTCGCACTTGGGTAAATCCCCGGCGCGGCTGGATATGGATGCGCTGGTATCCGCCAACTTCCACTTTATGAAGCACGCGGAAGATGCGCGCCTTGCCGAACTCATTCTGCCGCATTTGGGCCGCGCGCCCGACGATCCCGCCAAAGCCTTGCTCACGGCAGCGATGCCAGGGCTGAAAGAACGCGCGAAAACCGTGCCGCATCTGGCCGAAACCGCCGCTTTCTACCTCGCCCCGCGCCCAATTCCGGTGGAAGAGGCCGCGCAGGCGGTTCTGACGGAAGACGCGCTAACCCGCGTTCGCGCGGTGTTCGAGGCGTTGCAGGGCCACGCGGATTGGTCGCATGATGCGTTGGCCGCGCTAGTGAAGGCGCAAGCCAAAGCGCTGGATGTTCCTTTCGTCAAACTCGGTCAGCCGTTGCGCGCGGCGCTCACCGGGCGCACGAACTCGCCGGGTGTTGCCGAGGTGATGGCGTTGCTGGGGCGAGAGGAGAGCTTGGGAAGGCTGGCGGACGCGCTCTCCGCCTAACTCTAGTGTCGGACTGAACCTCAAGGCCAAGAAAGTTGATTCTTCGGCAGCCTTCCTGAAGGATCAAACGCCTCGACCTTGTGAGGCAGGAACGCTCCCCAACGCCACAGAACCAAATTCCTATTGGCCCTGCTCGCGCCGGGGGCAAAGCTCGGCACGATGATTCCGGCTAAACCCGCTTCGATCAAGTACGTGGCAACGTCCCAGGACCGGGGGCGACGGCCCTCCGCCACGGCAAGCGCCCAACCATCGGAGAGCGCCGCAGCCTCAACGGCGAGCGTCTCCAGGGCAGCAGGATCGGTGAGATCGTGGATGTTCTCGCAGTCGATAGTGTAGGAAACGAGTGTTAGCGGGGGGACTTTGAAGGAAAAACCCTGACTGGCCTCAAGGATAGCCGTGTTCAAATCGAGCGAGAGATAGAGCGCAGCACAGCCGATAGGATTGAATCGTCCACCCTTTTGCGCGGCACCCGCACCGGAGAGCGGCGCAAATGACCATCGGGGATCGTGTGCGCGAAAACACGTTCCGATGAATCTCACGCATAGCCTCCAAGGGCGAGCGAATCGAGATAGTCCCGTAGTGCGCTCGCATACCCCGCTTTTACGAGCGCTTCAGGCGTTCTATCAGCAAAAGCAGAGATTGGTTGGGCCGTGTACCACGCCAAAGCATGTTCGATGCTGCCCGCCCAGGCGCTCACGCGCACCAGAATTTCAAGCATTTCCCGGAGTCGTGCTTGGGTCTTGGCACTGGACGAACGCGCAACTTTGTAGAGAGTATCGGGCGACAGGCCAGCCAGTTCGGCCAGATGCCCTTTGGTTGTGCGAAACCTCTCGACCATGCGCGCAATATCGACATCGCCCACCGGGTTTAGAAGTTCCGCCATCAGCCCAGCGTGCAGTGTCTGGGCACCGGGCGTACCAGTCGTTAGGTGTGACGGTCGAGAGGCAACGGGAATTTGGTACATAACGCCCCCTATTTTGCCAGATTTAACAGGCTTAATATGGGGCATTAGTATCTAAAGTTCAACGTATCGCTTTTTAACGGCTTAGACTGCGAAAGCGCGGTCGGCCAAGAGGGACACCCGCTTACGGCCCGCCGTGCGCCTTCGACCAAGCGTTGGGATCGGCGAGGAAGCTGCGGACTTCCACCATATCGGCGGCGGTCACGCGCTTATCGAGGTCCGCCACGTCCAGGATTTCTTTCCAGGTGGAGAGGGAGTGCAGGGTGACGCCCAGATCGTCCAGTACCTTCAACCCGCCGCCGAAGGCTGCGTAGAAGAAAACAACGAGGGTATGGTCGCAGCGCGCGCCTGCTTCGCGCAAGGCATTGATAAAAGTGATCTTGCTGCCACCTTGGCTGGCGAGGTCTTCAACGAGCAGCACCCGGTCGCCGTCCTTGAAATGGCCTTCGATTTGGGCATTGCGCCCGAAGCCTTTCGGCTTTTTCCGCACGTAGAGCATGGGCAGCCCGAGGCGGTCGGCGAGCCAAGCGGCGTAGGGGATGCCAGCGGTCTCGCCGCCCGCCACTGCGTCGATCTGTTCATAGCCGATGCTGTCCGCAATCTTCTGCACGGCAAAATCTATCACGGCCTTACGCGCGCGCGGGAAGCCGATGATCTTGCGGCAATCCACATACACCGGGCTGAAGGTACCCGAGGTGAAGGTGAAGGGCTGGTGCGGGCGGATATGCACCGCTTCGATTTCGAGCAGCAACCGGGCGACGGATTGGGCGGGCGTGAGAGACATGGGGATACCTTTACGGGCGGGCGAGCGGTAAGGCGTGATAAAGCTGAAGCGCCCGGCTGTCTAGTGCTGGGGGAATCTTGTTGCGCGGACTGCGGGCTTCTGATTTCTCATACCATGCAGCATCAGAAGGAGAGCGGCATGAGCGCAGCGGCCTTGGGGCTAGACCGGCAGGGCGGTATTGTCACCGTTACTCTTAATCGTCCTGAAAAGCTGAATGTGTTGAATGCCGATCTTTGGCGTGGTTTGGGCGCGGCTTTAACGCGGCTTGCGGAAGACGATAGTATTCGTTGCGTTATTCTCACCGGCGCGGGCAATCATTTTTGCGCGGGCGGCGATATTTCGGAATTTCAGAGTTTGCGCGCAACGCCCGACGCGGCGCGAGCCTACGCGAAACTCATGTACGCGACGCTGATCCAGTTGGAAGCCTTTCCGCATCCGCTAATCGCCGCTATCGAGGGGCGCTGCATCGGCGGCGGGGTGGAGTTTGCGTGCCTCGCCGACGTACGGATTGCCGGGGCCGGGGCCACCTTTGGCGTGCCGATCAATAAGCTCGGCTTTGTTATGTCTTATCCCGAAATTGCTGCGTTTATTCGGGCGTTGGGGCGGAAAGCCGCTGTGGAGATTCTGCTGGAGGGCCGAATTTTCGGCGCAGAGGAGGCCAAGGGCTATGGCATTGTCTCGCGCATCGTTGCGGATGGGGGGGCGTTGATCGAAGCGCAGGCGGCTGCCGAGCAGATTGCGTCGGGCGCGCCGTTGGTCAACCGCTGGCATAAGCAGTTCGCCCGCCGCCTAACGGAGGCCGCACCGCTGACCGAAGCCGAGGTGGCCGAAGGCTTCGCCTGCTTCGATAGCCAAGACTATCAAACGGGCATTGCCGCGTTCGTTGGCAAACAATCCCCCGAGTTCAAAGGTTTATAGCCGATGGCGCATATCATCGTTCTGGGGAATGAGAAGGGCGGGTCGGGTAAATCCACCACCGCTATGCACGTGATTATCGGATTGCTGCGCGAGGGGCTGTCCGTCGCGTCGCTCGATCTCGACGCGCGCCAGGGCACGCTCACGCGCTATTTTCAAAACCGCACGGCGTATCGGGCGATGAAGGGCACGCCAATTCCGATTCCCGAACACGCCGCCTTGCTGCCGACCGAGGCTGAGAAGTTCGATGAGGTCGTCGAAGGCCTGTGGCGGCGGCATCAGGTGCTGGTTATCGACTGTCCGGGGGCAGACACGCCCCTGTCGCGCAAGGCCCATGTTATCGCCGATACGCTGATTACGCCGCTCAACGATAGTTTTATTGATTTCGATGTGATCGGGCATGTGGACCCGGAAACTCTGGCCGTGATTCGCCCCAGCACCTATGCCGAAATGGTATGGGAGCAGCGCAAGCGGCGCGCGATGGGCCGCTTGCCGCCGCTCGATTGGATTGTGATGCGGAACCGCTTGTCCCATGTCGATGCGCGCAACAAGCAACTCGTTGCCCAAGCCCTTGAAGCCCTGGCCGGGCGGGTGGGATTCCGTATTGCGCCAGGGTTTTCCGAGCGCGTGATCTTCCGCGAACTGTTTCTGAGAGGGCTAACGCTGCTGGATTTGCGCGACGAAGGCGTGGACGTTCAAGTCTCGATGAGTCACGTTGCGGCCCGGCAGGAGGTGCGGTCGTTGCTGACCTCGCTTAACCTTTCGCTGCTGAAAACGCTTTCTGGCGAGGAAATTACCAAAGCTTAATCGCCCCACGGCTTGCGCGTTAAGGCGCGGATGTGGCAAGTAAACGGGCAATCGCGCCACCCCCTTGGCCCTCACAGGAGGGCCGGATGCCGCGACGTGCAAGCCGAGGATTTCATGGCCGTCCGCAAGGTTCGTAAAGCTGTTTTCCCCGTCGGTGGATTAGGGACTAGGTTCCTGCCCGCCACCAAGGCCATGCCGAAAGAAATGCTGCCGGTGGTGGATAAACCCTTGATCCAATATGCGGTGGAAGAAGCACGCGCGGCGGGGATCGAGGAGTTTATCTTCGTCACCGGGCGCGGCAAGGAAGCGATTGAGGATCATTTCGACCATTCGGGCGAGCTGCAAAATGCGCTGCTCAGTCGGGGCAAGGATGATCTGTGGGCGCTGATTAAGGATATTCCGCTAGGGCCGGGGCGTATCGCCTATACCCGCCAGCCGGAGCCTTTGGGCCTGGGCCATGCCGTATGGTGCGCCCGTGCGCTAATTAATGGCGAGCCTTTCGCCGTTTTGCTGGCCGACGATCTTATTCTCTCCGATCAGCCGTGCCTGAAGCAAATGATCGAAGCCTATGAGGATTTAGGCGGCAGTATGGTAGCGGTGATGGATGTGCCGCGCGAGCATACCTCCCGCTATGGTATTCTCGACCCCGTGTCCGATGATGGCCGCTTGGTGCAAGTGCGCGGTGTGGTGGAAAAGCCGAAACCGGCGATGGCACCGTCTAATCTCGCCATTATTGGCCGCTACATTCTTGATCCGCAGGTTCTAACCTATTTGGAGCGGCAAGAGCGCGGCGCGGGCGGGGAAATTCAGCTTACCGATGCCTTGGCCGACGTGATTGGCGAACAGCCGTTCCACGGGCTACGGTTCGAGGGGCGGCGGTTCGATTGCGGCGATAAGGTGGGGTTCTTGGAAGCCAATATCGCCTTTGCCCTTGATCGCGACGATATGGCGGACGCGGTTCGGCGGATTTTGGCCTCCTACACCGCGTAAATACAGGCGTAAATACAGCGCCTGCCGCCCCCTACAGAACGGGGGGAGTGAGACGGCGCGCAAGAAAGGAAAGTTTGATGCGGATTGCCATGATTGGGACCGGCTATGTCGGTCTGGTGTCGGGAGCGTGCTTCTCCGAGTTTGGCGTAACGGTAACGTGCGTCGATAAGGACGTGGGCAAGATCGAGCGACTCAATCGCGGTGAAATTCCTATTTACGAGCCGGGTCTCGATAAGCTGGTTGAAAATAGCGCTAAGGCGGGCCGCCTATTCTTCACCACCGATTTGAAGGCGGCGGTGGCGGAAGCCGATGCGGTGTTTATCGCCGTTGGCACGCCCTCGCGCCGGGGGGATGGTCACGCGGACCTGAGCTATGTCTATGGCGCGGCCAAGGAAATCGCCGAAGCCTTGAGCGGCTATACGGTCGTCGTCACTAAATCCACTGTGCCGGTGGGTACGGGCCGGGACGTAGAGCGGATTATCCGTGAAACCCGCCCAGATGCCGAATTCGATATTGTCTCGAACCCGGAGTTTTTGCGCGAAGGCTCGGCGATTGGAGACTTCATGCGCCCTGACCGCGTTGTGATTGGCGCGCGCACGGAACAGGCGCGGGAGGTGATGCGAAACCTTTATCGTCCGCTCTATCTGATCGAAACGCCGATTGTGTTTACGTCGGTGGAAACGTCCGAGCTGATTAAATACGCCGCCAATACCTTCCTGGCAGCGAAGATTACCTTCATCAACGAAATGGCCGATCTGTGCGAAAAACTGGGCGCGGACGTGCATGATGTGGCTAAAGGTATTGGGCTTGATGGGCGCATTGGTAAGAAGTTCCTGCACCCAGGCCCAGGGTACGGTGGCTCCTGTTTTCCGAAAGACACGCTGGCGCTGGTGCGAACGGCCCAAGAGGCGGGCGCGCCGCTGCGGATCATCGAAACCGTGGTGGACATCAACGCTAAACGCAAACGCGCTATGGCCGATAAGATTATCGCGGCCTGTGGCGGCTCGGTGGAAGGCAAGACGCTGGCCATTTTGGGCGTAACCTTCAAGCCGAATACCGACGATATGCGCGATAGCCCGAGCCTTGATATTCTACCCGCGCTGCAAGAGGCAGGGGCGAGCCTTCGGGCTTTCGATCCTGCTGGGATGCACGAGGCCGAAAAGCTGTTGCCGGGCATTCTGTGGTGCGAAACCGCTTATGAAACCATGGGCGGGGCCGATGCGCTGGTGATTATCACCGAATGGAACGAGTTTCGCGCGCTCGATCTGAAGCGAGTAAAAAGCCTGCTTAAATCCCCGGTTCTGGTCGATCTGCGGAATGTGTATGAGCCGGATATGATGGCGAAAGCCGGGTTTGATTATTCCTGCGTCGGGCGCGTGTCGCTTCCGGCGACTCGCTAAGTTAAGGACGAATTGCCATGAGCGCCTACCGCTTCGAGCCTACCATTTTGCGGGAATATGATATTCGCGGCATCATGGGCAAAACCCTGTCGGTGGCGGACGCGCGGGCGCTCGGGCAGGCTTTTGGCTCCTATGTTATCGAGCAAAGTGGGGTTCTCAGCCCGCGCATCGCCGTTGGCTACGATGGGCGCTTGAGTTCCCCCGATCTTGAAGCGGCGCTGGTCGAGGGCATTATGAGCACTGGGGCGCAGGTTACGCGCGTCGGCCTCGGCCCAACCCCGATGCTGTATTACGCAACCGCCTCCGAAGGGCTGGAAGCTGGGATTATGATTACCGGCTCCCACAATCCGCCCGATTATAACGGCTTCAAAATGATGCTGATGGGCGGCCCTGTCTATGGCGCAATGATCCAGGAAATTGGCGCAATCGCCGCCGAAGGCCGCTTCAAGACGGGGGCGGGTTCGTCGGTTGCAGTCGATTTGATGGATCGTTACGTTTCCAGGATGCTCGAAGGGTTTCAGGGAAACCCGCTCACGGTGGTGTGGGACGCCGGCAATGGTGCGGCGGGGGAGGTGATGGTGAAGCTCACCCGCCTGCTGCCGGGCCGTCATATTCTGCTGAACGACGTCATCGACGGAACCTTCCCGGCCCATCACCCGGACCCGACCGAAGAAAAGAATCTGGTGCAGTTGAAAGCGGCGGTTGCCGAGTATAACGCCGATCTCGGTATCGCGTTTGATGGCGATGGCGACCGGATTGGCTTGATTGATGGGCAAGGCCGTGTGCTGTGGGGCGATCAAATTCTAGCCCTCCTGGCGCGGCCTGTGCTGGCGGCGCTGCCGGGGGCAACTATTATTGCCGACGTTAAGGCCAGCCAAGTGCTGTTCGACGAAATCGCGCGCCTTGGCGGCACGCCCTTGATGGGCGCAACGGGCCATTCGCTGATTAAAAAGCAGATGAAGAAAACCGGCGCGCCGCTGGCGGGCGAAATGTCGGGCCATATTTTCTTTGCCGACCGCTACTATGGCTTTGATGATGCGTTATATGCCGCAGTGCGCGTGCTCGAAACCGTCGCCTGGGCGGGAAAAAGCCTTGCGGCTCTGCGGGATGAGCTGCCCAAACGCCAAAACACCCCAGAATTGCGTTTCCCCTGCGCCGACACTCGGAAATTCACGGTCGTTGCGGAAGTGAAACAACGGCTTGCCGCAGCGGGAGCCACTGTTTCCAGCGTTGATGGCGTGCGTGTGACGACGCCAGACGGCTGGTGGCTGCTGCGGGCATCCAACACTCAGGACGTGCTGGTGGCACGCTGCGAAGCGGCAGATGAAGCTGGATTGGACCGTTTGAAAGCGGCATTGCTGGCGGCTCTCGCCCCCAGCGGTGTCACACCGCCGCAGTTCTAACCCAAATCATGCCGCCGCACCTCCGCTCTGTCATCGCGGGCCTATCGGCGGACAGGCTGCTGCTGTGCATTATTGTTCTGCTTTGGGGTATTGCTGCGTTTTTTCCGCCGCTGAATGCCGATGCGGCGGCGATGTTGCGTTTCGCCGAACGGATGCTGGACGGTGAAGCGCTTTACCGCGACCTCATAGATTTCAACCCACCGATGGGCTATTGGCTCGATCTGCTGCCAGCGGGGTTAGCGAAAGCGGGGCTGGGGAGTGCGGTCTTCTGGTTTGTAGCGCTCTGCCTTTTTATCGTTGCGGGCGGGGCGCTGTTGGCGTTTCGGATCATCGCGCCGCTGCTCAACGATACTGAACGCCGCCTACTCGCCCTCGTGGGCGCGATCACGCTGCTCGTCCGTCCGAGCGAGTCCTTTGGCGAGCGCGAGCATTTGATGGTTGCTCTGATTTTGCCCTATGGGGCGCTGGCGATGCGGGCGCTGGCGGGGGGCGGTGAGGAAAGCCGCGCGCTGCGGATGTTTGCGGCGGCGATAGCCTTTATCGGTATTGCCCAAAAGCCGCAGTTCGCCCTTTTGGGCGCGGCGGTCGAGCTTTTGTTGCTGCTGCGCTTCGGCCCAAAACTCTGGCTAACGCGGTCAGAGCCTTGGCTGTTTTTAGGGCTTGGCGGCCTGTATGTTGGCGCGACTGTAGTGTTCTATCCTGCCTATTTCGCCGATATGCTGCCGCTGGCCGCCGCGCATTACGATATTGTCGATCTCGATCAAGGCATCGCTATGATCATTGGCGTCGAACTGCCGCCGTTGTTGATCTGTATAGCGTGTCTTGCGCCGTGGGCTTTAGGCAGCCGCGCCCGCCCTGTTGCCACCGTGCTCTGGTCGCTCACGGTTGGGGCCATTCTGGCGGGGGTGTTGCAGTTCAAAGATTGGAGTTATCATTTTCTTCCAGCGCGGGTTCTGCTGATTCTGCTGGCCTCTTATGGGCTTGCCGGCTTGCTGAGTCGCGGGAAAACCCCTCCCAGCGGGCGGATTTTGGCCCTATTGGCGATTGCCCTGATGGCGCTGGGGGGGCATCTCAGTCCGCCGTTCCGTCTGCAACTCGATTACCGCAAGAGTGATGCGCGCCTCGTCGAAAATATGATCCGCGCCGAGGGTGGGGGCCGCCCCGTGCTCTGGCTCACCCAATATATTGATCCGACGGCCCCGGTATTGAACTATACCGGCAATCGGCTGGCGATGCCGTTCATGTCGCTGTGGCTGCTCCCCGCGCTTTACGATGGCGACATGCCAGGGGCCGATGGTCGGCTAAGTCTGCATCCGCCCGCAACCCGCCCCCCAGCCGAAACACTCTTGCTAGAGCGGGTTGCCGAGTCGGTTCAGCGCGAGAAACCGTCGCTCATTCTGGTTGAAGCCCCGCAAGACGAGGCTGCTTTCCGGCTTCGTCCGCTGGACTATCTGGAGTTTTTCAGCCAAGACCCGCGCTTCGCTGAGGAGTTTAGCCGCTATCGTTTACTCAAACGCATCGGCACGCTCCGGGTGTTTAAGCGCCAGGACTAGAGCTGCGCGCCTTAACTCTGGCGCGGCTCTATAAGCCGCATCAGGCGTGTTTGACACGCCAAGCGTGTCGGGTGAGGCGGCGGCCAAGGGCGCGGATGCGCCCGGCGATGCGCTTGGCGCGTCAAACGCACCGGGCGGCGAGGGCTAAGATAAAACTAGAGCGTCTTGCGTCAACCTTTACGCAAGACGCTCTAGAGGGCCGACTTCAGCGCTTTCCTGAGCACGTCGACATTCGTATCCCCCGCAAGGCGTGCCGTTTCAGTCATGCCTTTATAAACGATCAAGGTTGATTGGCTTCGGACTCTAAGAGTGCGTTTAAGATCTGTTTCGGTATCGTAATTAACAATGAGTAGGGTGATCTCCAGCCCCGGCTCGGTACTCATGCTTTTGAAGGCTTTTGCTTGAGTTCGGCAGGTTGGGCACCAATCGGCATGAAAATGTAAGGCCACAGGCTTGCCGGCGGACTGAGCTTCGGCCAGAGCAGCCGCAGAATACGGCTTGCTCTCCAAAGCCTGAGCAAAGCTGGCGAAAAAAGCGAGGGTAGCGCCAAAGGCGACAGCAGCGAGTTTCATCGGAACCTCCAAAAGTTATGCTGATGGTTCGTTGTGGCGGTTCGGTAAGTTACGCGGCCCCAAGACCGTCGGGGAAAACATCGGGGGCAGGCAATGCCTTCAGCCAATCGGTGAGCATAGCACGGGCAGCGCGGGTGGCAGCGGGGCCGAAGCGTTCAGCGTCGGCGCGCAAGGCAGCAATATTGAGGGAGAGTTTGGCAAGTTCGCCCGCGTGCCCCACCAGCCAGCGCTCGAACCCGCGCTCCCAGCCTTCCGGGTGGCACTGAAGCCCGAGGATCGTCGGGCCGAGGGCGAAGGCTTGATTGGCGCAAACGGTGGTAGAGGCTAAAGGCGTCGCCCCCACGGGAAGCTCGAAGGCATCGCCGTGCCAGTGCAGAATCGGCACGCCTGCCAAGGCTTTCAGCGGGCTGGCCTTACCTTCTGGCGTGAGGGTAAGGGGCGACCAGCCGATTTCCGTCTGCCCCATCGGCGCAACCTTTGCCCCGAGCGCTCGTGCCATGAGTTGCGCCCCCAGGCACAGCCCCAAGGTAGGCTGCTGTGTTGCAAGCCGCGCGCTGATGAACGCCAGTTCTTCTGTCAGGAACGGATAGATCGCCTCCTCATAGGCCCCAATCGGCCCGCCGAGGACGATCAGCAGGTCCGGCGCGCTCGGATTGATTCCGCTAAGGTTTTCGACGGTGGGATCAAGCGTGTGGAGGTGATAGCCCGCTGCGGCCAGCGGTTCGGCAAAGCTGCCCAAATCTTCAAAGGCGATATGGCGTAGCACCAGGGCGTTTCGGCTCATAGGGTACATCCTTCCGGGGTGCAAACGGTGGCTTCGGACGCGATAGGGGGCGTGAGCGGCTCGGTCAGGAGCGCGCCGATTTGCGCCCCCAACCACAAATCATCGACATGGCCAAGACGCTTGAGGCGCAGGCGGCCTTGTCGGTCGATCAGAATGACACTGGGCGTTCCTTGTAAATCATAGCGGGCCATCGTTTCCGGCAAAGGGGAGTTGGGCCGGTCGATGCCTATTGGGAAGCTCAGTCGATATTCGTGAACAAAGGCGCGCAACGCCACCTCTGTCATAGCGCTGTGATGCTCGAACACGGTATGCAGGCCGACGACGGTGACTTGATCGCGCGGGAAAAGCTCATAGGCTTTGGCAAGTTGCGGCAGGCCGACTTGCACGCAGCCGGGGCAGAGCATTTGGAAGCTGCCGAGTAGAATCACGCGCCCGCGCAAACCCTCCAACGTCAGCGGGTGCGGCGTGTTGAGCCAAGTCTCGACGGACCAAGTGGGGGCGGGGCGCAGAGGTTGCATGACGTTTCTCCTACCGGTTGTTCAGGCTCGTCGGCCAGGCATAGGCACAGACCGGTGCGCCCGCGCAATAGAGCATCGTGCGTAAAGATTGACGCAAGACGCTCTAGTTTTATCTTACCTCTCGCCGGGCGGGCGCGTCCGCGCCCTTGGCCGCCACCTCACCCGACACGCTTGGCGTGTCAAACACGCCTGATGCGGCTTTTAGAACTGCGCCAGAGTTAAGGCGTGCAGCTCTAGCCAATGGCGTTTGGGCGCTCGCGGCCCGCCGTGCCGCGTTGGAAAGGTTCATCATTATTTTCCTTAAGGGAGGGGGCGTGGGTTACACGGGTAAAGGCGAAGGCGGGGCAGCCAGAAAGCGCTGCCACGTTGCTTCGGCAAGATCGGGCGGGGCGGGTTGCTGCTCGGGGCAGTCAAGCCGCAGGTGCCGGTCGCCGAAGGCGGCATCGACCAGCGTGCAATGGTGCGGGGTGTCGGTGTCCTCATGCACATAGGGCCGAAAGTGAGTGCAGGTCACGCAGAGTCGCCCAACGGGAACGCTGCCTGCACTCTGAAGGTTGCGGATCATTTTCAAGATCACGCGGTAGAAGACCGTCTGCTCTTCGGGCGACAGGTCAGCCACGGTGTCCAGCAAGGCTTCTGGCCAATCGGCGGCTTGGGCGATCACGGCTAGGCCCGCGTCGGTAATCGCGATGCGTTTGGCGCGGCGGTCAGTCGGGTCGGGCTGTTGGGCTGCAAGCGCGCGGGTGAGGAGCGGTTGCAGCGCTTCGCTCATCGCGGGAGCACCGAGGGCCAGTGTTTGCGCCAATTGGCTGGGCCGATACCCGCCGGGCTGCGTGCGGAGCAGGGCCAGAACCTGAGTTTGCGTCGGCGACAGGCCAAGCGGTTGGGCAGCCTGACTGGCGTTGGTCTTCAACGCTAAGGCGAGCCGCGATAGGCCCGTGGCAACGCTGTTGCCCAGCGGTGCGGTCATCGTATCAAACAGCGTTTCCATCGCGCCCCTCATATGCTTCGTCTACCGAAGTATATGAGGGGGAGGGGCGCGTCAATTTATTTCGGCAACCGAAGCAATATTTCTGTTAAGCGCTGGCTTTTTCGATTTCTGGGGTGGCTTCGGTGCCGTTTTCGCGCAGCACATAGCCGCGCCCCCAGACGGTTTCGATATAGGTATCGCCGCCCGTGGCCGTGCTGAGTTTTTTGCGGAGTTTGCAGACGAAAACGTCGATAATCTTCAACTCTGGCTCATCAATGCCGCCGTAGAGATGGTTCAGGAACATTTCCTTGGTTAGCGTCGTACCCTTCCGCAGCGCCAAGAGTTCCAGAATGCCATATTCTTTACCGGTCAGATGCAGCGGCTTATTATCGACCTCGGCGGTTTTAGCGTCGAGATTAACGGTTAGCTTTCCTGTCCGAATAATCGAATCCGAATGGCCTTTCGCGCGGCGCACGATAGCTTGAATCCGCGCCACCAACTCGCGTTTATCGAACGGCTTGGTGAGATAATCATCGGCCCCGTAGCCGAGGCCCTTGATCTTGTGATCAAGCTCCGACAGCCCCGACAGAATGAGAATCGGTGTTCGCACCCGTGCTTGGCGGAAGCGGCGCAAAACCTCGTACCCGTCGATATCCGGCAGGATTAGGTCCAGGAGAATAATGTCGTAATCGTACAGCTTGCCAATCTCGACACCATCTTCCCCAAGGTCGGTGGTATCAACGATATAGCCAGCGGAAGACAGCATCAGGGCGATGCTCTTCGCCGTAGCGGCATCGTCCTCGACTAAGAGAATCCGCATAGTGCCCCCACCTTATAATGGGCCACCCAAAAGCCCGATAAATTGGTTAATCTCCGTTAACTATCCCTAAATTGAAGCGGGAAAGCAAGGGGATATGCATCCCCTTTGTCACGGTTCCGGTTTCCTTTAGGGCTGCACTTCGCTATTATCCAAGCCTATCAACGGGGAGCGGCGCGATGCTGATTGATAACCTTATATCCAACCTTGGTCGCATGGCCGATCATGTGCTGCATGGTCGCATCGTCGGCGTGCTGGGGATGATGGTGGAAATCGGCGGTGTGCAGCGGGCGCTTTCCGTGGGGGACCGGGTTACGATCATCGCGCGCGGCGACCGGCGCGTGCCGGCTGAAATCGTTGGCTTCAAAGGCGAACGGGCGCTGGCCATGCCCTTCGGCACGCTGGATGGCGTCGGCCTTGGCTGCCGGGCCGAAATCGCCCAAACCGATCCGGTGATCTACCCGCACGAAAGCTGGCTCGGGCGCGTCATCGGCAGCATGGGCGAGCCGATTGACGATTTGGGGCCGCTCAACTCCGGTCAAATCGCCTATCCGCTCCGAAACGCGCCGCCGCCCGCCCATCAACGCCAGCGCGTTGCCGGGAAGATAGATATGGGCGTGCGCGCGCTCAATCAGTTCCTCACCTGTTGCCAAGGTCAGCGCATGGGGATTTTCGCAGGGTCCGGTGTGGGTAAATCCGTGCTGCTGTCGATGATCGCGCGCTATACGTCCGCCGATGTTATTGTTATCGGGTTGATTGGCGAGCGTGGCCGCGAAGTGCAGGACTTTATTCACGACGATCTGGGGCCGGAAGGCTTGGCGCGGTCGGTGTTGGTGGTCGCTACCTCCGATCAACCGCCGCTAATGCGCCGCCAAGCCGCCTATCTTACCCTCACCGTCGCTGAATATTTCCGCGACCAGGGCAAGAACGTGCTCTGCCTGATGGATAGCGTAACGCGCTTTGCGATGGCGCAACGCGAAATCGGCCTGTCGGTCGGCGAGCCGCCGGCCAGTAAGGGGTACACGCCCTCGGTGTTCGCTGAACTGCCGCGCCTGCTGGAGCGGGCGGGGCCGGGGTTGCGCGGGTCAGGCTCGATCACGGGTCTGTTTACGGTGCTGGTGGAAGGCGATGACCACAACGAGCCGATTTCCGACGCCGTGCGCGGTATTCTCGATGGTCACATCGTGCTGGAACGCGCCATTGCCGACAGGGGCCGCTACCCGGCTATCAATATTCTGCGCTCGGTCAGCCGTGTTATGCCGGGCTGCAATACGGACGACGAGAATGGCGTTGTTTCCCGCGCGCGGCAAATGCTGGCGGCCTTTGAGGATATGGCGGAAATGATCCGGCTGGGCGCCTATCGTCCCGGCTCCGACGCCAAGACCGACGAAGCGATGCGCTATTATCCGCTCATCGAACAGTTTTTGGCGCAAGGCAAGCGCGAGCGCGGCGATTTAGTGCAGGGCTATTACCAACTCGCCGATATTCTCAATAGCGATGGCGTCGGGTGAGTAAAACCCTTAAAGCGCTCATCCGCTTTCGCAAGTTCGAGCTAGATCAGCGGCGGCGGGAGTTGCGCGCGCTGGAAGAGCTTGCGGCGCAGATTGACGCCTCTATCGTTGCACTCGATGCGGAGGTTGTGCGCGAACGCCAGCTTGCGGCAAGTGATATGCTGCTCGCCCGCTACTGGCCGACCTATGCCGACTGGGCGCGCGGGCGGCGGGAAGAGCTTGTGCAGAACCGGCTGCAAATCGGCGAGCAAATTCTAAAAGCTGAAGATGCGGTAACGGAAGCCTACCGAGAGTTGAAAAAATTCGAGGTTGCGGAGGCCAATCGTCTCGCCCGCGAAAAAGCAGAGCAGGATCGCAAAGATCGCATCCGTCTCGATGAAATCGCCGAGGTGGCGCATCAGCGCAAGGGACTCTGACGGGTTCCTCAGCCCTTGCCGTGTGGGCGCACCCGAACTCGATGTGCCCGCACGGCGCGTTAAACATTCCCGTCAGAGCCGCAGACGCCCATCGCTTAGACTTGCAAGCTGCGGATCGGCAACCTCATAGGTCCAGACGCGGAAGGATTTCAACAGGTGTGGTCCGAAGGAGTTTACCAGTGGAATATCGGCGGCGTCCCGTCCGCGTGCCACGATAATGCGGCCAATGCGCGGCTTATTATTGCGTGCATCGAAGGTGTACCACTCGCCTTCCAGAAAAACTTCGATCCAGGCGCTGAAATCCATCGGATTAACCACGGGCACGCCGATGTCGCCCAGATGGCCATTAATATAGCGCGCCGGGATATTCAGGCAGCGGCAGAGCGTTAGCGCTAGATGGGCATAATCTCGGCACACGCCTACCCTTTCGTTAAAGGCTTCAAAGGCAGTGCGGGTAGAGCGGGCCTGCATATAGTCGAAGCGAATGTGGGTATGAACGAAATCGCACACGGCCTGCACGCGGCTCCAACCGGGGGCTAGGTGGCCGAACATATCCCAGGCGGTTTGGCTTAACCGATCCGTCTCGCAATAGCGGCTGCCCAGCAGGTACACAAGGCACTCATCGGGTAAATCGGTGACGGGAACTTCCCGCGCGTCCAAGTTTTTGCGGTCCACCAAGCCTGAGTCTTCTAAAGTCGCATCGCCCCAAATCGTAATGTCCCCGACCGGGGCGACCATGCGGCGGCAGAGATTGCCGAATAGGTCATAGTAGGTGGTCGTCGGCACCTGGGGATTGGTGAAAGTGGTTTCCGGCACGCGAATATCCGCCGCCCGGTCTTCCGTAACCGACAGCAGGCACACGAGCGCGGTGGGAGCCGCACAGTTCAGAATAATTTCATAGCCATAGCGAATGAACATCCAAGGGCCTCGATTCAAGCGTTGGGGGAGGCGTTGATTGAAGCTCACGCCCGGCAATCGACGATCACCGAGCCAGCGACTCTCTAGAAGCCAAGGGTATAGGGAAGTCGGGGGAACCGCTATGCCCTTGACCCGCGAAGATATTTTTTAAGGCAGGTTTACGCTTATAACACTGTTAAGTGGGCGATTTCAGCGCTTTAATCAAGAGGCGTGCGGCACAGGGCAGGCGCGCGGGGCAAAACCTGTGGCAGTGCGATGGAAGCCCCCTTTTCTAAGACGTATTTCATCTCATATGATGAAACAGGCACCAAACGTCCTTAATGCCTTAACGGGCCTAAAAGTTCCCATTCCTCCGGCCCAATCCCTTCCACCCGTGCGGAAAATACCTTTCGAGTAGCATGAGCGACGATCTTAAAAACGGAAATTCCGGCACCAATACGGGCGTTGCGGTTAAGGCCAAGCCGAAGACCAAGAAGCCTTCTATGTACAGAGTGCTGATGTTGAACGACGATTACACGCCGATGGAGTTCGTCGTTCACATTCTCGAAAGGTTTTTCCAGAAGAATAAGGAAGAAGCCACGCGGATTATGCTGCATGTCCATCAGCGTGGTGTAGGGGTGTGCGGTGTTTTCACCTATGAGGTGGCGGAAACGAAAGTCACGGAAGTGATGGACTTTGCCCGAAGACATCGGCACCCTTTGCAGTGCACCTTGGAGAAGGAGTAGCCTCAATGCTCTCGCGGAACCTGGAAAAGAGCCTGCATACGGCCCTGGAGCTTGCTAACAAGCGGCGGCACGAGTTTGCCACGCTAGAGCACCTTCTGATGTCTCTTACCGACGATCAAGATGCGCTGGCTGTGTTCCGCGCCTGCGGCGTCGATCTCGATAAACTGCGCCGCGACCTGACCAATTATCTCGATAACGAGCTGTCGAATATCGTGAGCAGCCGAACCGAAGATGCAAAACCCACATCGGGCTTTCAGCGCGTCGTGCAGCGGGCGGTGATTCACGTTCAATCCTCTGGCCGGTCGGAAGTGACGGGGGCGAATGTGCTTGTGGCCCTGTTCTCGGAACGGGAAAGCCACGCCGTCTATTTCCTGCAAGAGCAGGATATGAGCCGGTTTGACGCGGTAAACTTCATCTCCCACGGTATTGCCAAAGTGGCAGGGCGCTCTGAAACCCGCCGTAATGCGGGCGCGGAAGAAGAAACCGCCGCAACGCCCCCCCAAAAAGAGGGCAAAGAGGCTAAAAAAGGCCAAGAAGCGTTAGAAGCCTATTGCGTCGATCTCAACAAAAAGGCCGCAAACGGCAAGATTGATCCGCTGATTGGCCGCGAGGCCGAGGTGGACCGGACGGTGCAGATTCTATGCCGCCGCACCAAGAATAATCCGCTGTATGTGGGCGACCCTGGCGTCGGGAAAACCGCGATTGCCGAAGGCTTGGCGAAACGCATCGTTGATGGCGACGTGCCGGAAGTGCTGCTGGGGGCCACAATTTTTAGCCTCGACATGGGCGCACTGCTGGCGGGTACACGCTATCGCGGCGATTTTGAAGAACGGTTAAAGCAGGTGCTGGGCGAACTTGAAGCCCATCCCAATGCTGTGCTGTTTATTGATGAAATCCACACCATCATTGGTGCGGGTGCAACGTCGGGCGGGGCGATGGATGCGTCAAATCTCCTGAAACCGGCCTTGGCGTCGGGTCAAATGCGCTGCATTGGCTCCACCACTTACAAGGAATATCGCAGTTACTTCGAGAAAGACCGCGCCCTCGTGCGGCGTTTCCAGAAGATAGATGTGGCCGAGCCTTCAGTGGAAGATGCGATTAAGATTCTGAAGGGCCTGAAGCCTTACTACGAGCAGCACCACAAGGTACGCTATACGAATGAGGCCATTCGCACAGCGGTGGAGCTTTCGGTGCGCTATATCAACGACCGGAAACTGCCGGATAAGGCCATTGATGTGATCGACGAAGTGGGGGCAGCGCAAATGCTGCTGCCGCTCTCGAAGCGCAAGAAGACGATTTCGGTGAAAGACGTGGAAGGGGTCGTTGCTAAAATTGCTCGCATCCCGCCAAAAGCCGTCTCGTCGGACGACCGCGAAGTGCTGAAAACTTTGGAGCGCGATCTTTCCACAGTGGTTTTCGGCCAAGATGTAGCGATCAAAGCGCTCTCAACGGCGATCAAGCTGGCGCGGGCGGGGTTGCGCGAGGCCGAAAAGCCGATTGGCAACTATCTCTTCTCCGGCCCTACCGGCGTTGGCAAGACCGAAGTGGCCCGGCAGTTGGCGCGGCTTTTAGGCATCGAGTTGAAGCGGTTCGATATGTCGGAGTATATGGAGCGGCATACCATCAGCCGCCTAATCGGGGCACCGCCGGGCTATGTTGGGTTCGATCAAGGCGGGTTGCTGACCGATGCGATAGATCAAACCCCGCACTGCGTTCTGCTGTTAGATGAAATCGAAAAGGCCCACCCGGACCTTTACAATATTCTGCTGCAAGTGATGGACCACGGTAAGCTGACCGATCACAACGGCAAAAACGTCGATTTCCGCAACGTGATCTTGATTATGACCACGAACGCCGGGGCGGCGGATATGGCCAAATCTGCCTTTGGGTTCGAGCGGGAACGACGCTCGGGCGAGGATAAGGAAGCCATCGAGCGGATGTTTACGCCCGAGTTCCGCAATCGCTTGGACGCCACCATCCCCTTCGCCAATCTGTCGCCAGAGGTGATGGACCGCGTGGTGGATAAGTTCATCATTCAACTCGAAGCGCAGTTGGCCGACCGCCACGTGGTGCTGGAGCTTTCGGAGGCGGCTAAGTCGTGGCTATCGAAGAAAGGGTTCGATCCGCTTTATGGCGCGCGCCCGTTGGGCCGCGTGATTCAGGATACGGTGAAGAAGCCGCTGGCAGAAGAACTGCTGTTCGGCAAGCTCACTCACGGCGGGCATGTTCAGGTCGATGTGGGTAGCGATGGTGAACTGTCGTTCCTCGTTACCTCCACACCGGGCCGCAAAGCCACCGAGCCTGAAGCGGAGTTGGTCGAGTAGAGAAACAAAAGGGCCGCCCTTAAGGGCGGCCCTGCTGCTTGAAAGGCTGTTTGGAAATTCGGTGGTTTAGAGCCGCGCGCCTTAACTCTGGCGCGGCTCTATAAGCCGCCTCAGGCGTGTTTGGCACGCCAAGCGTGTCGGGTGAGGCGGAACGAAGCGAGACTTTACGCCTGATTGGTAACAAGAAGGGGAGCACGTCAATGAAGTTCCGGCCTGCAATTAGCGGGTAAGGCTCTGCTTGAGTGCGACACCGCCAAGCCCGCCGAGAAAAAAACCAAAGATCGCCCAACCAATCCCATGAGGCTCGCCGAGAATAAACCCGACCGAACCACCAATCAGCAGGGCGATAGAGGTCCAAACGCCCATCACTAGAATAGCGATGATCGCTGAGACGGAGAGCAGGAGGTATTTGTGCATGGTGGATTGATGCCCTGCTCATTTTTCACTTATGTAGTAACAGAACTGTCTATATCAACCTCTTCTCAATTATAAAATTACGCACAACTTGGAATATTTTGCAAGTTTTATTGCTTTTAATTTACGCATTAATTGTGCGTAAATTTATAGTCCCCCACACTTTTTCTAGCCCCTCTCTTGTGCGATTGCTTAAAAAAATAATTCTATGTTTATTTTCTCTTTGGTGGAGCATTTTCTGTATTCTATTTTGGAGCAACATGGGCGATGGCGTTTGTGAAAGTTGCGGTAAAAGTCGCTCCGATATATCTTTTGTGATTAATTTTATTTCGTCATTTCCTAAGGACTCAGAAAAATTACGGATAATAAAGAAGTGTGCACCACTTTTCTGTAGGCATTTCGCTATGTTTTCGTCAGACCCTCGAATTTTTCCGCTTATGACGAGGAATATTACATCGAATTCTGAGAATGGAAAGAAGTCTATAAATACGCTTGCTGGGTGATTGAGTGTGTCATATCCAGGAACATCAACAAAATCATAATTCTCATACCGCATCATGATGTCACAATATGGCCATTCTGACCAGTCTGTTGCATCAGTTTGAACGCCAATGTTCGGTTTTGGGTAGGATTTTCCTTGTGTTAAATTATGTATTAACGTCGATTTTCCTGCTCCTGGCTGTCCAAGAATGGCAACTTTCTTTCCATTTGACGCCGACAGTAAAATTTTTAAGCGCAGTATATTTTGTATCAATGTGACGTGCGGACTCCGAGGCTGCGGGGCAGCCTCGGAGTTCACGACGCCCTCATCAAGGGCGTCGTATATCTTTTTACCAATCAGGACGGCAGCGGGAATTAGTAACCACCACATGATTATAAATTCAACCCACGATTCAGCGTTTCCTCCGCTAATTGATGACATTCATTTAGATAATAGTCTCCAGCTGTCTTGGTTATAGCAAATCCCAATCCAGCTGCAATAGCTTGACCAACAAATGGTATGTACTTCGCAACACTCTTTAGCGCGACCCGTCCAATAAAACTTTTGAGCAAATATAAAATTCCTTCTTTTGCGGCGTATTTAACAATATTATTTGATAGACTTGCCATTACTTGGATTTGGGAATTTTTAGCGACCGAGAGAGCTTCGTCATTGAGACCATACCCTGCACGGATTTCAGCGAACAATTTGTAGAGAATAGTGACATCAACAGCTATATCTGCACCTGGGATTGGGTTGATAGCGTTAGCCGCCGCCGCCGCTGATGCGATAGTAACGTACTTTTCACATGCCTCTCGCTTTTTCTCCAATTGTTCAACGGAATATGCTTTGGCGCTTCTGGACCACCGCTCCTGTTTGGCAGCACCTAAGTTTGCAGAAATCTCATCTTGCAGCGCATCTAGCCCATAATTGTCTCTGCAGCTGGTAAAAATGATTTTCACTGTATCGCCGACGCTTTTTGAAATGTCTGCAGCTTTTCGATCCTGTAACTCTTCGAGAGAAACGCCATCTTCCCAAAGATCATCTCTCTTATTGACAACAAAAATGCAGACTTTCCCCCTCTGGATAACTTCTCGGAAAAATTCGGTGTCTGCTTGATGCAGTTTTCCCGAGGTTACACAGAGAAAAAGGTCAAAATCCATAATATTGAACTTATCGAAGTAAGTCTCTTTGGGAAATTTGACAGTCCCATATCCAGGTAAATCGCTGAAGCGTATACCATTAATTTCGTAATCTGCTCGTTCGACGGTCTTATCGGTTTCTACACCGACAACGGCTAAATTTTTTCCGACCATCTTATTGATTAAGGACGATTTTCCTGCTCCAGGCTGACCGAATAGTGCGACCGAAACGATCACTTTCATTTCTGCATCGAGTTTCTGTGTGATATTCCGAATTTCTTCCGTAAGGGACATTTAGTGTTTTCCTCTCGTTTCTGGGTAAGGTTAAGGTATTTGCCGTAGAGTCACGCATACATTTTCTTAGAGGCGGATCGTCTTCCGGCTTTTGCACTTAAGACAAATTGGCTTGAACCAATTTAGAAAGGCGGGGCGGTTATTTGAGAAAATCGTATCGCACTGCATGCACTGGTATCGATTCTGAAAAGGGATATGAGCTACCATTCATTCTCCCATGATTGCAGGGCGTGCTGGATCCACCACTCTCGCCAGCCCCCCAAAGCTCCACACCCACGCCTGCACTTCCCGCTCGCTTGTCGTTCTGAGGCGCAGAAGGAGGGAGCCGTCGGCGCGGTCGCTGATGTGTTGGTCGTCGCTCCAGGTGCGGTCGCGCACATAGTCGGCGGCGTCGGCATCAACTTCGATGAAAACGTCTTTAGGCTCGTGCCAGTACAGGCCGAACGTGCGGGCGTCGGTATCGGCGGCGTCGAAGGTGAAGAACTCGTGCAGCGGCGTTACTGTGCGGATGCGGTGGAGGAGGAAGGTGGAGGGGCGTTCGGCCAAGACCGAGCCATCTTCCAGCCGATAGCCTTGCACATACAGCGCACCGTTGAGCGCTATGATGACGCCGGGGGCAAAACGGTATTGCCGCTCCTCCTTACGGCCAAGGGCGCGATAGAGGAGGGTGCAGATTTCCTTTTTCTCGATAGCGGTTCGCAGCACCTGTAAATTCGGCAGGTGCGGGGTGTAGTCGATTGTGCCTTTGGTGCGGAAGCCGATGGACTTGTGGGGTAGTTGCGCGGTGCCGTTAAGGCTGGTCGCTAACTCGCGCAGCGATCGCCCCAAACGCGCGTGGGTTTCCGGGGGCAGAAACGGTTCGGCGAGATCGCGGCAGAGCGCGAGGTAGCGCACTTCTTCTAACGACACGCCCAGGGTTTCCGCTGTTGTTGGCATGACCAGCTCGTAATACGTCCTATTTTTATGCTTACCGCGCTTGAGTTCCGCTGTTCTGCCGATGTGGCGTTCTATCACGTCAATAATATTGCTCGTCGTGGTTTCAGCAAAATTAAAACGTTCGGCAAGATCCTTCTTAAAATGCCGTCCAGGAGCCAAAACAAGGTATAGATATAGTTGCAGCACCTTATCCCGAGGCCCTGAATCCTTATCTTTTTTAGCGCCGCCGCGCCTGGTTTCACTGCTGGTCACAATCTCTAACCTATCGTTGGGCTGCCCTTAAACGCGCACGCTTGAAGGCATGATGCTGATTCGGGTGGGTGTTTACAATAGGCTTAACGGCTTAACGTGTATCCCCAGGCGATCTTTTTGCCGTAGAATACAAGCGTAGGATGAAGCGGTTTCAATCCAGAAACCGCGCAATCTCGCGGGCGCGCTGGGCGGTCATGGTAAGAGCGCATCCTGCGGCACCAATCCGCGCGGCTTGGCCACCGTCGGGGTCGAGATAGAAGCTACAGTTCGCAGTACGGTATTGTAGCCACAGCCGTTGCGCCGCGCGCAGGCTTTTTTGGCGATTAGGGGTAAGTTGCCCCAGCACAGCTTGGTAGTTGCGGTTGAGCAGCTTATCCCACCGCCCCTCTTCCTCCGTCATGCAGTCGATCATGGGGAAGGTTGCACCTTCGGACTTGTCCATACAGCGACCATAGGCAGCGCTGTAGGCTGGCTCTTCAGCTAAGGCCGGGAGGGCGAGGGCCAAGAGGGCGAGAACAGGGAAGGCGAGCGCGCGGCGCATTGGTAATTCTCCGAGGGATAGAGGGGCTAGGATGGCTGCGCGTCAGTCGCCAAAGCGGTTCGTGCCGTCGGTGCCGCGCTGACAGAAAAAGACGATCAAGGCAATTACACCGACAAGGGGCACAAGAATCAGCAGCATCCACCAGCCAGAGCGGTCGGTATCATGTAATCGGCGCACGCCGACAGTGAGGCTGGGGAAGAAAAGAGCCAGGGTTATGAGGGAAGTGAAAAAACTGGGAGCCATTCCACTATTATTGGTGGCTGAATATTCCACCATCATCGAAAAATCGAGCAGAGTTGCGACCAGGATTAGGATCATAGAAAACAAATAAGCGTACCAGTACTCAGGCCGATTGGCACGGCCTGTGAAGGTGACGTATTTCCGAAAATAGCTGTTTACGGCTTGACCAAAATTCATCGTGATAACCCCGGCATTGGCGAAAAAAAACGCCGGGGCGCGGTGTTGGGCGTTCAAACCCCGCTATCGCGCCCTCTCGGCGACCGCAGGATTAGCACGACACCTCACCGAATTTCGGCGAGGGTTCGATTTTTTTAGGGTCGATCTGTCGAAAAATAGGCGGGAGGCCTACGCCTTCAGCATCCGTCCCCACGCCTCTTTCAGGATTTCCACGGTAAAACCGGGGGCGCGGGCCACGTCGAGGATGATTTTTTCCTTGGCGATGACGGTATCAATCGCGCTGTTCAGCCCGGCCAAAGCGCTCTCGGGGATAAGCGTTGCCCCGTGCCGGTCGGCATGGACGAGATCGCCTGGGGCAATATGCAGGCCGAGAATTGTGACCGGCACATCAAGATCAGTGACATGAACAAAGGCATGGCTGGGGCCGATTGCGCCTGCGATTACCTGATAGCCGGGGTCCAACTGCCCCAAATCGCGCAAAAGCCCATTGGTGAGAGTACCGCCGAGGCCCAAACCCTTATGTACCGCTACGTGCAACTCGCCCCAAAACGCGCCCACGCAGTGCGGCCAGTCGGTATCTTCGATGACGACGAGGGAGGGGTTAGGGCCGCTCGCCACATAGTCGTAATAGGCCATCCGGCGCGCCTGCACGGTTTCCAGTGGCTCGGTGGGCGGGGAGCCAGCGCGAATTTTAACGCAGCGGGCATAGCCAACCATCGAGGGTAAACCGGGGTCGGCGGCCACAACCGGAAACCGCGTGAACCCCGTCGCCCGTCGCCCGCCCAGCAGCAGTTCCAACGCATTGCACACGGTGGGCGTATCGGTCGCACGCAGGCGGGCCAGCAGGTCAGGCGGGATCATCACGCTCTCCTAAAGTGGGGGCTATGGGTTGGGCGAGCCAGGCTATCAGCGCCTCGGTTACGGCGTCCGGCGCTTCCAGGGTTGGCAGATGCCCTGCACCGAGGATCACGCGCAGGGTCGCTTGCGGTAGCAGTTGCGCCATATCGGTGTGGCGGCTGATGGGGCAGAGTTGATCTTCCGAACCGCAGAGCAGTAGCGCTGGCCCTACGAAGGCAGTCAGGGTTTCGGTTTGATCGGGCCGGTCGCGCAGCGCTAAGGATTGGCGGCGGAACACATCATGCCCCAGGCTTTCGGCCATTCGCACGGTTAAATCGGTATCGGCGACGGAGAGGGGGCGGCTCTTGGCCCCATAAAGCGGCACGAGCTTGGTGTGGGCATAGGCCGCTATGCCGCAGTCCCGCGCTTCATCAATCTGCGGTTTCCGCAGTGCCTGCCGCTCGGGGGTTTCGGCGCGGTGGTTGGTGGCGATCAGGGCTAGCCGCTGAACGCGGTGGGGCGCTTGCCGCAGCATCTCCATCGCCACAATCCCGCCCATCGAGTGCCCCGCGATGGAAAAATGCGGCCAGGGCAAGGTTTTAAGCAAGCGTTCGGCGAGCGCTTCTACGGTCTCATCCTGAGTAAGATCACCGACGTGGCAGTCGGCCACTCGGTCTAGCGACCCACGCTGCGGTGCCCAAAGATCCGCCGTGCAGAGTTGGCCGGGCAGCAGCAGCAGCGGTTCGCGCCCGCTCATCCTGCAACCCGCTCTAGCGCTGCTGGGGCCTCGCCGCCGCGCACCACGAACACTTGCGTGGCCTCGGTCGGTGAGGCAAAGCGCCGGGTAAGCCCGATGGGCAGGGTTAGGGTGTCGCCCGGCCCCAGCGTTAGCGTGCCTTCGGGCCACGCCACCTCAAGGCTTCCCGATTGGACGAACAGCACTTCGGCTTCTGCCCGGCGATGCCACGGGGTTGCGCTGGTAGGGCTAAAGTCGAGCCGTCTTAGCGTGAAGCCGTGATGCCACCAGCCGATAATCGGCCCCGGCGCAAACCCATCGCCGCTCGCCTGCGGGCCAATCACGCCGCTTTCGCGCACGCCATTGCCGGTAAGGGCCGAGGCCGGGTTCGGTTGAACCACAGTCGCCGGAAGATAGCATTCCAGGAGCCGTACGCGCGGTGGCGTGGGCAAGGCCGCGATCTCTGCCGGGCCTGGCGGGGTTTCCAGGTCGGCATCGGGCGGCGGCGGGGTGCCTTGCGTGGTGTCGAACAATAGGCCGGATTTGAGCAGTTTCAGCCCGTAACGCTCGGCCATATGGAATACTTCTGGCGCCCAGCGCACGCGGCCTGGATCATCCCCCCCCAGCACGACCCACAGAAATCCGGTGCCCGCATCAACCTTCTCGAAGCCGCGAAACATGCGGGTTGGCACCGACACCACGTCGCCGGGGCCGATGTCTAACGTGCCATCCTCGCGGTTGGGGCCGAAAATCAGCCGCCAATGCCCGGTGTGAACAACGAAAACCTCTGCCGTTTCGTGGCTGTGTTGGGAGTTGATGCAGTTTTCCGGCTGCCGCGCGCCGCCGATGTTAAAGCCGTGCGCCTCGCGGATATGCACGAATTGATCGGGGTTTTCCGCCACGCCCGGCCCGATGATGGTGAAATTCTCCTTGGCGTCGGACCCCGGCGTGCGGGTATCGACGAAGGCATTCCGGCAGGGTACGAGATCGCCATAGCGCACCAAGCGCTGCGCCATCGCGGCGGGCGAGAGGGCGGGGGACTCAAGATCGCGCAGCATAGGTATTTCCTTAACCCGCGCCATAAGGCGCTAGAATTTGAGCATAAACCGAAAGCTCATCAATCAGCGTCCAGTCGCGGCGCACGCGCCCATCAATCACCTCCCAGTGCGTGAGGCCGAGCAGCACGATGGGGCGTTGGCTCGCGGGGCCGAAGCGCCCGCCATTGCTATGGGTTGCATGGTAAGACCAGCGCAACGCCACCCGCTGCGGCTGACCGGGATCGTTCCGGCAGATCACATGATGCAGGCGCAAGCGCCCGCGCGGTAGGGCCGCGAGCCAGCCGAACCAACCGGCTTCTATGGCCCGATAGCCGATCCACTCTTCCCCGCCCGGCGCATACACGCTGGCGGCGCGGTCGTAGAGGCGGGCGATTTGGCTAAAATCGGCCTCTTGCCAGAAGTGAGTGAGCGCTTCCAACAGGGGCGCGAGCGGTGCGGTAGCGCCGAACTGGATAGGTTCGCCCGGCTCGGTCCAACGCGCAATGAGCGCCTCGGGGCCGGGCGCGCCGCCATCGGGGCCGGGGCGGAGGAAGCTGAGGGCAAGGCTCGGTAAATCAAGCCCCAAGTGCCGCGCGATTGCGCCTTGGTCGCGCACTAACCATTCTTCGACGATGCGGTTATCCCGGCAGAGACAATCGGCAATCGTACGAACCTGCACACGCCGCCCGGTCGGCGGGCCGAAGCTGCCGGGGCCGAGATGCGTCATCGGCGAGAAAATTCGGTGCGAGGAGTAAAACCCCGGCGAGCGGTCGCTAAGGATAATATCCTCTGCCAACAGCTCCCGATCTGGGAAGGCGGCCAGGGTTGCCGCCGTGCCGGTGATGACCGTATCAACGTCGCGGGTTTCCGACAGCGGCGTGCGAACTGGGCAGTCGCCAGCATACCAATCGCGGATGAGCGGCAGAGCGCGCCCCTCCCAGATGCGTTGGGTTATGTCGAGAATATAATGGGCAGGGTCGCGGAAGGCCGGGTCGAACCCTTGCATCATATCGGTCGCGTTCGTCATCATCCTACTGTCTTTCCGGGGGTATCTTGCCACACCCAATGGTCAGCCTCGGCGATAAGCCCTTGGGGCGGGTGGCGGGTGGTTTGGCGCACGATCAGGCGGCCAGGAATCACAATAGGGCGGGCCGGAGCGGCAAGGCTTTCCAGTCGCTCCAGAATAAGCGTGACGGCAGCGTTCACCATCGCTCCTACCGGCTGCGCGAAGGAGGTGAGCCGATAGCTCGGCCAGCGCGTCACGCCCACATCATCGAACCCAACGACGGAGAGATCTTCGGGAACCGAGAGGGCAAATTCGGTGCGAGCAGCCTCTAAGCAGGCAATCGCCATCAAATCGCTGGCCGCGAAAATCGCATCGGGCCGGGTGGGGCGTCCCAACAGCAACCGGGTTGCGGCTTGCGCGCTCTGCCAGTCATATTGGCCGGGAACGCGCATCGGTTGCGCCATGCCCAAGGCCGCGAGGCCCGTGCAAAAGCCTGCTTCCCGGTCGCGGTTGGTGGAGCTTTCGGCGGCTCCGGCGATATAGGCGAAGCGCTGGTGCCCGCCCGCGACCAGAAATTCCGCGATCTGCCGCCCGCCCGCAAAATTATCCCCCGTGACGCTGGCAGCACCGGGATTGGAGCTAGTCCGGTTGAACATAATCACCGGAATCCCCGCCAACTCGCATTCCTCGGCAATATGGGAAGACAGCGAGACGGAGGCGAGCAAGAGCGCATCGACCTGATAGGACAACACTTGCTCTAGCATCGGATCGGCGGCACCGCTTTCATCCGCCGTGAACAGCAGAATCTGATAGCCGTGGGCTTGCAGCGCGCGGGAGAGGCTTTGCAGCACTTCCGGGTAGAATTGATTGTCGAGGTAGGCCATTGCCACGCCGATAATGCGCGAGCGCTGCGTAATGAGAGAGCGCGCGATAGCGTTCGGGCGATATCCTAGCGTGCGCGCCGCTTCCAGCACCGCCCGGCGCATCTTGTCGGATACGCTGGTGTTATGGGAGAACACGCGCGATACCGCCGACTGCGAGACATTGGCAAGGGCGGCCACATCGGTGGATGTCACGCGCCGCTTCGGGGTATCGGGCCGTTTTGCGGTCATTCCGCCGTCCACCCGCCATCGACCAGCAAGGATGTGCCGGTTATCATTGCGGCGGCGTCCGACGCGAGAAACACGACGGCCCCCATAATATCTTCCAGTTGGCCAACACGCCCCAGTTTGATTTTGCTCAAAACCGAGGCTTTGAAGACCGGATCATCGAAATAAGGCCGGGTCAGCGGGGTTTCAAAGAAGGTGGGGGCGATGCTGTTTACCCGAATGCCGTGCGGGCCGAGTTCGACGGCAAGCGCCTTGGTCATCCCTTCAATTGCGTGTTTCGAGGCGCAATAAAGCGCGCGATTGGCAGCACCCACATGACCCATTTGAGAAGAAATGCTAATGATTGTGCCGCACGTGCCTTCCGCGAGCATCCGCCCGGTCACGTTTTGAGTGAGACGAAAAGCGGCTTCGACATTAAGGTCCATCACGGCGCGGTAATCTTCTGCCGTTACCTCAGTTATCGGTTTCGGGCGATTGGTGCCTGCGTTATTGACCAGAATATCATAAACCGGGCGCGCGGCGAGGGCGCTTGCCACCGCCGCGCTATCGCCCACGTCGAGCGCTAAACTCTCGGCCTGATTGCCGCGTGCGGTGAGGGCGGCTGCCGCTTCGGCAATCTCTGTTTCTGTGCGGGCGACCAGGGTTACGAAAGCCCCCGCCTCAGCCAGCGCCGCTGCAATCGCCAACCCAAGCCCCCGCCCTGCGCCTGTTACGAGCGCACGCTTGCCATCCAAACGGAAGGAGGGGGTTTTGGGTAAGGCAATCATCAACGGGGTCTCCTTACTCAGCCGCCGTGGCATAGGGAATGTTGCGGCCACCATAACGGCGCACGCGCACATTCGCTTGTTCGGCGTGACCCACAAAGCCTTCGAGCATACACAGACGGGAGCAATATTCGCCGATCAGCGCGCTGGCGCTATCGGTTAGAACGCGCTGATAGGTGCAGGTTTTCAGGAATTTACCGACCCACAGACCGCCCGTGTAGCGCGCCGCACCGCGTGTTGGCAGCGTGTGATTGGTGCCGATAACCTTATCGCCATAGGCTACATTGGTGCGCGGCCCTAAGAACAGCGCGCCATAATTGGTCATGTGCGTCAGAAAATACTCCGGGTCTGCCGTCATCACCTGAACATGTTCGGAGGCGATTCTGTTGGCTTCCCGTACCATTTCGTCCACTGAATCGCACAAGATCACCTCGCCATAGTCGCGCCACGCCAGGGCGGCGATATCGGCGGTGGGGAGAATGGTTAAGAGCCGTTCCACTTCCGCCATCGTTTCCCGCGCTAGTTTTTCGGACGTGGTTATGAGCACGGCGGGGGAGTTCGGTCCGTGTTCGGCCTGACCCAACAGGTCAGTCGCGCATAATTCCGCATCGCAGGTTTCGTCGGCGATAATCATGGTTTCGGTGGGGCCAGCGAACAGATCAATCCCGACGCGCCCAAACAACTGCCGTTTCGCTTCGGCAACGAAAGCATTGCCGGGGCCGACGAGCATATCGACGGGGGCGATGCTCTCGGTGCCAATCGCCATGGCGGCCACGGCCTGCACGCCGCCGAGCACGAGAATTTCATCGGCTCCGCCCATGTGCATTGCCGCCACAATCGCCGGATGCGGCCCCCCCTTGAACGGCGGGGCTGCCGCCACAACCCGCTTCACGCCAGCGACCTTGGCGGTGACGACACTCATGTGCGCGCTCGCGACCAGCGGGTATTTTCCGCCCGGCACGTAACAGCCGACGGCATTCATCGGGATATTCTTATGACCCAGCACGACACCGGGGAGGGTTTCCACCTCTATATCTTGAATAGAAGCGCGTTGAGCCTTGGCGAAATTCCGCACTTGCTCTTGCGCGAAGGCAATGTCGCTCAAATCGCGCTTGCTGACTTTCGAGAGAGACGCCTCGATCTCTTGTTCGCTCAGGTGAAACCGCGCGGGGGACCAATCGTCGAATTTCGCCGAAAGCTCCCGCGCGGCGGCATCGCCGCGCGCTTGAATATCGGCGATAATCCCCTCCACCGTCGCCCGAACTTTGGCGTCCGAGTCTGCGCGCTGCTGGGCCGAGGCTTCTGCCCCTGTTTTAAGCCAACGTGCCATATCTACGCTCTCCCCCTAAGATTATTTGCGGTTGCGGCTGCCTTGAAGCAGCACCTTCATCCGGGCCATTACATCCACGCCCATTTGGCGCGCGAGATCAATCATGTCGATGAACACCCAGTTTTCGGCGAGCAACTCCCCGTCGCGCCGCCAAAAATCCATCACGCGCATCGAAATCGGTTTGCCGATGGGCGATAGCCCCAGCACACCGCTGCCAGTGTGGGTGGCGCGCACGCTGGGCCAGCCGGTCGAGCAGACATAGTGGCGCTCGCCGAACCGAGCCTTATGGCTGCCGCCTCTACGGTCGGGGAAAGAGTCGAGGAACGGCCCCTGGTGGAAGCTCTGGAAGCCGCTAATGCCGCGCGTCGTGCCAATACCCGCTGGGCCGTACCACATCATATCGGTGTGCCAGTAACGCTCCATGCCCATTGATGCGAGCGATTTGCCGTCGTAACTGCCGAGGCCCGCGAACATAGTTTCGGTGAAACGCAGGCTTTCCGCCCCCTCTGCCGGATCGACCGGGGCCAGCACTACGCCGTCGCGGCTGGCGGGGCCGGGGGTAGGGCCGACAATACCAAACTGCGGGGCGAGCGGATAGCAGCCCGCTTGGCGCATCACCTCCAAGACATCCCACAAAATATAGGCTTCCACCACACGCCCGCCCTCGAAGCGATAAAACTCGCCGAAGCGAATATAAACGGGCGACCCGGTTGCCGGAATCCCCAGCCAATCGGCTGTGAAAGTACCAAGATAATGGCCGCTGGCCGAAACGAAATCATGGCCCTGATAGCTGCCCGCCAAAACCAAATCGTCCCGCCGCTCCAAATCCGGCACTGCTGCCAGCAACGGTTGCCAAACGTCGCGGTGGAGCGCGGCGAGACCCTCTACATCATCGGTCGGCGCTTGGGCGTGCCAGAGAATATCGGCATCGAACAGCGGCGCTAAGGCAGCAGGATCGACGGCAGATCGGAAGAGCG
>JAAFIC010000019.1 GCA_013298565.1 Alphaproteobacteria bacterium
GGCGGGCGCAAGGGCGCGGTGCGGCCTCTCGATTGCGTTTTTGCCCTGAAGGAAACCTTGGCCCACCTCGCACCCGCCTACCTTAAGGAGTATCGGGAAGCGCCCGGTGTTCGCGCGGCCCTGCACTATGGCGAAGTCGTAGTGGGCGAAATTGGCGACGCCAAACGCGACATCGCGTTTCATGGCGACGTGCTGAACGCAACGGCCCGCTTGGAAGGGGTAGCACGCGAGCACCAGGGCTTTTTCATCGCCTCGGCAGCCGCGCTTGACCGCTTAAAAGGGCCGGACGGGTGGCCGTCCGGCTTTAAGTATCAGCCGCTCGGGGCGCTGCCGTTGCGGGGCAAGTCGGTCCTGGTTGAAGCGATGTTAGTTACTCAAGCGGCTTGAGGCCAATACTCCAGCTTTTCCGCCGTTAGCGTCGCTTGAACCGAGGGCAGGGCCAGCACGCGCTCCACGAGTGCCGTCCAGCGCGGCGCTTTCTCTCGCATCGGCCAGCCGAGGCGGGCTGTGATCCAGCGATATTGGATCAGCAGATAAAAATCTGCCGGGGTAACATGGCTTGGCGCGTCCGGCCCCGCAGCGGGAACCGCGAAACTGCGACCGTCGCTCAGTTTATCTTCGATATAGATGATAACGTCTTCGAGATGCGTGCGGCCCTGAGCACTGAGAGTCTCATACTGGCTGGAATCGGGGCTAAACCGTTGCGGGCGCATCGCGAGCGCCCAAGCAAAAGCATGAAAATGCCCGGACAGATAATTCAACCACTCCATCAGGCGGGCTTCTGCCAGCGGATGCGTTGGCCACAGCCCTGCCTCGGGCTTCTGCGCGCACAGGTAGCGGCAGATGGCAGGGGCCTCGGTCAGCACTTCGCCCGTCGGCAGCGTTCCGCCGACCAGAACGGGGACGCGCCCTTTTGGATTGAGCGTCAGATACTCCGGCGAGCGCTGTTGACCGTCTGCCAAGGCAATCGGAACCAGCGTATAGGGCAAGCCGAGGTAATTCAGAACGGCGTGGGGCACGAAGGAGCAAGCGCCCTGCGTGTAATAAAGTGTAAAAGCATCGGACATGGTGGCGTTCCTCCCAAAGTTCGGAACACTGTTAGCCAGTTCGTCTCAACGGGCAAGAGGGTTGCTTCGGCCCCCCAAAACCCATCAGAATAGAGGGCTTTTAGGGGGAGAAAGAGGCTATGGCGGAACAACGCCTGCGGGTTGTCATCATCGGGGCGGGAATGGCTGGGGCGTCACTCGCTTACGAACTGGCCGAGACGGCGGACGTGCTGCTGCTGGAGCGCGAAAGCCACCCCGGCTATCATTCGACAGGCCGATCAGCGGCAATGTTCACCGAAACCTATGGCCCTGCCCCGGTGCGCGCGCTCACCCGCGCCGCCCGCGCCTTCTATGAAACGCCGCCCGCTGGTTTTATTTCGGTTCCGATCTTAACGCCGCGTGGTGTGATTTTGGTCGCCGATGCCACGCAAGCGGCACTCATTCCTGAAACGCTTGCCGCTGGGGCAACCCACGCTCTCACCCCGAGCGAAGCCGAAGCCCAAGTCCCTATTCTGCGTGGTGAACGGTTGGTGGGCGCGGTAGCGGAACCGGGGGCGCGAGCGATGGATGTGGATGCGCTGCTGCAAGCCTATCTGCGCGGTCTTAAAGCGCGCGGCGCGCGGTTGATGTGCGACGCCGTGGTCACAGCGCTAGCGCGCGAGGGCAGCGGCTGGCAGGTAACAACCGCCGCAGGCGTTTTTTCAGCCGATGTGATCGTGAATGCTGCTGGCGCTTGGGGCGATAAAATTGCTGAAATCGCTGGGGTTACAACGGTCGGTCTGGTTCCCAAACGACGCACAGCTATCCTGATTGATGCCCCGAGCGACTCAGCGGCTTGGCCGATGCTGAACGACATTGCCGAACTTTGGTACATCAAGCCCGACGCCGGGCTGCTGCTGGCCTCCCCCGCCGATGCAACCCCGGTCGAGCCGCAAGACGCCCAGCCGGATGAGATGGATGTAGCGATTTGCGTAGATCGAATCGAAACCGCAACAAAACTCACCGTAAGGCGCATTCGACACAAATGGGCGGGCCTTCGCAGTTTTGTCGGCGATGGCGTGCCGGTCGCGGGCTTCGATAGCATCACACCCGGTTTTTTCTGGCTGGTTGGGCAAGGTGGCTACGGGATTCAAACCGCCAGCGCCTTGGCCCGCCTCTCAGCCGCGCTAATCCGGGGCGTGCCGGTTCCGGCAGATCTTCTGGCCAACGGCGTCGATCCCGCCGATTTGTCGCCTGCGCGTTTGTTGTCTTGAGTTCTAGAGCATCGTGCGTCAACTATGACTCACGATGCTCTCGCTTTGTTTTAGCCCTCGCCGCCTGATGCGGCTTTTAGAGCCGCGCCAGAGTTAAGGCGCGCGGCTCTAACTCCCGCTGGTGACGCGCCCTGAAAAGCGGTAGCCGTGGCCGCGTGCGGTTTCGATCAAGTTTCCAGCGTCTTCCCCCAGCTTTTTCCGCAAGCGGCTGACGAGAATGTCGATGCTGCGGGCGCTGGTTTCGCCTTCGCCCGTGCCGATGGCTTCCATCAACTCCTCGCGGGTATGCACGCGGGTTGGTCGGTGCACAAGGGCTTGCAGTAGATCAAATTCCGCCGGCGTGAGATCGACCGCCAGCCCGTCCGGCCCGGTAATGACGCGGGCGGCGGTATCGAGCGTACAATGAGAGAAGCGGTACAATGCCGCCGTGCCTACGTCAGGCTCGGCGATGCGGCGGCGGTCTAGCACATTCCGCACGCGAGCCAGTAATTCGCGCGGAAAAACCGGCTTCGGCAGATAATCTTCCGCCCCAAGTTCGAGACCCGAAGCGCGATCATCTGGGGCGTTACGTTCGGAGACGATGATAACGGGGCCAGCATACACTGCGCGTAATTCACGGACCAACATCACCCCGCGCGCATCGGGGAGGGTCAGGTCTAGCAAGATCAAATCAATGCGGGTGCGCGGCAGTAGCGCTTCGGTTTGCGACCAATCGACCGCCACCGTCACGGTGTACCCCGCCTTCCGCATCAGCGCCGCCAACAGGGACCGGACCGCCTCATCGTCTTCGACGATCAAAATATGTTCGCCCGCCACGTCGAATCCCCCAAACTTGATACAATGCCCAATGCTTCTTGGCAGAGGTTATGCAACAGGTCAAACTGAGCGCGATGATTTTCATTCTTTTCGGTCTTTGGGCTGCAGCCGTGGTGGGCTTGGCGCTGGGATTACTCTCCCCGCGCTGGGTGCCAGTACCGCCGCCCGCAACGCGCGCGCTGGTTGGAATGATCTACGGCAGTTTTGCGCTGGCCGGGGGGATCGCACTGGCAGCGCTCACGCGCGACCACTGGGCACCTGTGCGCCCGATGGCAGTCATAAACCCGGTGGCGGCCATAAGCCTGCCGCCGTCAATCGAAGCGGCTCCCATCGTCGCACCAGAGCCGCCGCCAACGCCTGAGCCTCGCCCAAGCGCTAGCCTGCCACCGCCCGAAGCGCCCTCCGATCCCGGCCCGTCGCCCGAACCCCCCACGCGCTTCGGCCCGCAAGCCCTAGGGCAAAGCGCCGCGCGACTTCAACAGAGCCTGACCGACCAGGGGTTGATTACCGCGTGGGAGGCCGAAATCGGCCCGCTCGGGCAAGCCGTTCACGCGGGGCGCGGACCGGCGCTAGCGTTATTTTCCGAAAGCGACGGCGACCGGCTGTACCGAGTGCACGTGACCACCGACCTTGGCGCACCACTCGCCGATCTCGGCCCGGTGGCGCGGGATACGGCGCGCTTGCAGCTTGGGTTGCTCGGCCTCGCCCTCGCGCCAATCTCGCCGGAATCGGGGCTTTTGCGCCAAGACAGCGACCGGGTTTGGCAAGATCTGCTGAACACACTCGCTGGCACCCCAGGCCAACCCCGCACTGCCCGCACTCTGCTTGTCGCCGGGGCGGCCCTGCGCTTAACGCTCACTCAAACCGGGAAGGCCAGCGCGCAGTTAACCGCAGCAGAGCGGGATTTGGACCCGCTGTTGGATGTCCTGCCCTAGAGCATCGTGCGTCAACTATGACTCACGATGCTCTCGCTTTCTTTTAGCCCTCGCCGCCAGGTGCGTTGACGCGCCAAGCGCTTGGCTGGGCGCGTCCGCGCTCTTGGCCGCCGCCTCACCCGACACGCTTGGCGTGTCAAACACGCCTGATGCGGCTTTTAGAGCCGCGCCAGAGTTAAGGCGCGCGGCTCTAGGGGCGGGGGCGCACGGCCTCGAATGCCGCCAAGAGGCGTTGATGGACGCTCGCATCAAGCTGATTGTGGCAGGCTAGGCCGAGTTCAACGGTTCGCAGCTTCAACACCTTTTTCAGTTTTAGGCCGTTACGGACAAGCGCCCCGTCCTTCTCAGCTTTAGTAACGCTCGCCGCCGTTTCGCTGATGACCCACAGGTCGATGCGGTTACTTTGGAGTTTGTTGGCATTCAGCTCGTCGCTCGGCGCAATATCGACGGTTAAACCTTGTTTTTCGAGAAAAAGTGTTTTTGAGTCGCCCGTGTAACCCCCAATTCGATAATTCTTCGCATCTGCTAGCCCTGATAGAATAATTGGCGATTTTTCCAACGCCACCAGCAACCATATATTCTCGGCGACCGGGCTAATCCATTTGAACAGCGCGCGCCGCTCATCGGTTACAGTTGTCGAATAAACACAGGTGTTGGGCGTATCGAGCGCGGTTGAATAGGCGCGCTGCCACGGCACAAGGCGAAGGTTGTAGGATATTCCTGCACGCTCGAAAGTAGCCTTCACAAGTTCGGTCGCGGTGCCCGTAATCGCCTTGGTGGTGGGATCGGTATAGTTGAGCGGCGGGTTTTCCTCGGTCAACACCGTGATAGTTTGAGCCTGCGCTATCGTGGAGGATGCTAAAAACCCAAGCAGTAAGGCTCGACACAGTAAGAGGCGCATCACTTATTCCCGTAATTAAGAGGTTAATCGGTTAGAATATACTCAAAAGTGGCGCACAAAATATTACAATAAATAGTTCGGAGAAAACTTTGTTTGAAGAATCAGCCTATTGATCGCCCGCGATAGGCCAGCGCTTCGGCAATATCCAAGCGGCTGACGGTATCGCGCCCCGCCAAATCGGCAAGGGTTCGGGCAACGCGCAACACGCGGTGATAGCCGCGCGCGGAGAGTTTGAGGCGATCGGCGGCTTCCGTCAATAAGCTCTGCCCTGCACTATCGGGGCGGGCGATGACGGTCAGAAGGTCGCCATCCACTTCGGCATTGGTGGCAATGCCGGTGCCCTGGTAGCGCACCTCTTGCCGCGCACGGGCGGCGGCGACGCGCTGGGCAACCGTGGCGCTGCGTTCTTTTGCGGGCGGCCCGGCCAAATCCTGAGCCGAAACAGCGGCAACCTCCACATGAAGATCAATGCGATCTAGCAATGGTCCAGATATTTTAGCCTGATAATCAACCGCGCAGCGCGGTGCGCGCCCGCAGGTGCGCGCTGGATCGGTCAGATACCCGCAGCGACAGGGGTTCATTGCGGCAATCAACTGCACCCGTGCGGGATAGGTGATATGGGCATTGGCACGGGCAACGGTAACGCGCCCGGTTTCGAGCGGCTGACGCAGCGATTCCAGTGTAGCGCGGTTGAACTCTGGCAATTCATCGAGAAACAGCACCCCGTGATGGGCAAGGCTTATTTCCCCTGGTCGCGCCCGCGCCCCGCCCCCAACCAAGGCCGCGAGCGAGGCGGAATGGTGCGGGTCGCGAAACGGGCGGTGGCGGGTCAGCTTGCCACCCGCAAGTTGCCCTGCGACGGACTGGATCATAGCAACGCTCAAGGCTTCGCGCGGCGACAAGGGTGGCAGCAGACCGGATAGGCGTTGCGCGAGCATGGATTTGCCCGAGCCGGGCGGGCCGATCATCAGCAGATTATGGCCCCCGGCAGCAGCGATTTCCAGCGCGCGCTTGGCACTCTCCTGGCCCTTCACGTCGGCAAGATCGAGCGGGCGGCGCGGGTCTTCGGCAAGTTCGGCGCGCGGGCGCGGCAGCAAGGCGCTGCCTTTCATATGATTGATGAGATCCATCAGGCTAGCAGGGGCTAACACCGGCAAGCTTTCGGACGCCCAAGCGGCCTCCCCTCCGCAGGGGGCGGGGCAGAGAATGCCTAAATCGCGCTCCGCAGCCCCAAAAGCCGCCGCCAGCACGCCCGATACAGGGGCCAGCCGCCCATCCAGCCCCAATTCCCCCAGCATCAAATATTGCGCCACCTCATCGGCGGGCAAAATCCCCATTGAAACTAAGAGAGCAACCGCAATCGGCAGATCGAAATGGCTGCCCTCTTTCAACACATCGGCGGGCGCAAGGTTTACCGTGATGCGTTTGGCAGGAAGCGCCAGCCCCAGGGCCGCCAGCGCCGAGCGCACGCGCTCCCGGCTTTCGGCCACGGCTTTATCGGGCAGGCCAACGATGGTGAACGCAACAAGACCGCCGGTCATCGCCACTTCAACATCGACATCAATCACCTCGATTCCCGAGAAGGCGACGGTCTTGGCACGGGAAACGAGAGAAGAGGACATGAACCCAACATTATTAAAAGTGCTGGGACAGCCTAAAGTAGCTTGGGGCAGAAGTCACGCCGACCGTCACGATCAAGCGGGTGGGAAAGCAACCCGCAGCCCTAACGCCCGCGCCACTTTTATAACTGTGGCGAAGCTGGGATTGCCGGTACCGGACAGTGCTTTGTCGAGACCCTGACGACTCATGCCGATCTCGCGGGCAAGGCTGCTAAGATTGCGAGCGCGGGCGATTGTGCCGAGGGCGCGCGCGACATAGGCCGGGTCGTTACCGCCTTCTTCTATCGCGGCTTCAAGATAGGCGGCAACATCCGTTTCGGTCTTCAGATAGTCAGCGGTGTCGTATCGGCTGAAGGTTTCTTGTGCGGGTTCCTGGATCATGGTTGCTCCTTTTATTGGGCAGCGGGAGGCTTCTCCGGGCTACGCAAGATCGCCTGGTTCATAGCCCCCCAACCGCCCCAGCAAGCGCGCGAAGGTTGCAATCTCCTCCTCCGACCAGCGATCCCGGAAGAGATCGGCCGACCGACGCTCGAAAGTAGCACGCACGTCCTGGACGATAGTCTTAGCGGCCTCGGTGAGGGCGACATAGGCGAGACGGGCGTCGCGGGCGTCGGCTTGGCGTTCGACCAGCCCGATTTTCTCCAGCGGCAACGCCATCCGCGTCACGGTAGACGGATTGAGGTGCAGCCGTTTGGCGATATCGACGCGGGTAAGGCGCTGGAGCGGCGCGCGCTCCAGATGCATCAGCAGCAGCGCTTCCTTCAGGCCGAGGCCGTGAACGGAGGCAAGTTCAGAGGAAAAACGCGCTTCCAGGAAGGCGTTGGCGTGGATCAGGCCGACGACGGCCGCAAAACATGTTTGTGTCATGCACCCAACATAGGGCATATTGTTTGCATTTGCAATGACTATGCAAACAACAGTCTTGTGTGGCGACGGGAGCTACCCCCGCATCATCCGCCGCGCGGCTTCGGCCAGGAAGCCCGAGCGCGTGTGACCGCTGTCGGCGGCGGCGGCATCAATCTCAACCAGCAGGTTTTTATCGACGGTAATATTAACGCGCACCGCAGGCGCTTTTGGCGGGCGGGCGGTGATGAGCAACAGAGTTGCATACGCTGGTGCTGTGAACAGATGCGCCCCTAAGGCTTGCGGCGGCGGCGGGGCAACCCCATCGTGGGTGAAGCCTTCCAGGTGAAGCGTAAGGGCCGCTTCGGCCTGCGTCAGCGCGTCTTCTTCCGTTTCGCCGATGGCAAGGCAACCGGGCAAATCGGGGAAACTGACCACCATCGCATCGCCGGTTTCGGCAGGACGGTGCAACCAAGCAGGGTAACGCGCCATAGGTTATGCTTCCTTCGTGGGCAAGCCGCAGTACACCAACAAACCATCGGCCACCGCAAGCGGTAGCGTGGCTTTACCGAGAGGCAGGGTAACGCGCCGGCCTGTGCCCGCGTGCTGCCACTGACCGAACCCATCGCGCCGGGTGACTTCGGTCCAGCCCGCAGCTTCCAAGGTTTTTACCAGCTTCCGCAATTTTGCCATGGCATCCTCAATAAGTGAGAACAGGTCCGAAATTCGCAGGAATCGCCTGATCGAAGCTGCGGCCCATCTGCTGAACCAGATCGTTGGTAAGCTCAGTCCACAGCGCGCTGCGCGCATCGAACGTCGCGCGCTCCTTCAGCGTGCGGCTGGCATCTTGACGGACGGAAATTTGACGATCCCGGAACCCAGTGGCACTGCGGATTTCGAGATCGACGTCCAAAACACCCTCGTAGCGAAAAGCCGCATCATCGGCGATCAACCCACGCAGCCCGCCCGGCGTTGCCAGCGGAGTTTCGACGATACTGGCGCGGCGGATGATAAAGCGCGCCACCGTTCCCGGTGCTGGCGCGCCGCGCGCCACCAGCTTCTGCCGCGCCCAAGTTTCAGCGGCCTGCGTGGGGGTGGGCGTTACAGCATGATCAATATTGGGGGCGGCTTTGGGGGCGATATAGGCGACCTCCACCTCCAGCCGGTCCACCAACAACAGCCAGGATTGGCCCGCAGGTGCTGCGACGACGGGGGCAGGCTTCGCCGGATCAGCACACCCAGCAAGGCTTCCGAGGGCCGTTGCCGCAAGCAGCAGGCTTCCGCCCTGAACCAGTACATGACGCCGTGTGGACTGAAGCGCGATCACAGTATCTCTCAACGTCTCTCACCCTCCGGGGCAGAACATGCCGCACTACCCTTGCTGCACAGTGCCAGCGGTGGGGAGGCGGCTCAAGTGCAATAGGATGACGGATTCGTGACACTCCGTCGATTGGGTTGTGGTTTAGCCTGGTTCAGGCAGATCGTGTTTAGCCTGGTTCAGGCAGATCGTGTTTAGCCTGGTTCAGGCAGGGGCAGCGGCGCGACTGGCACCAATCGGGAGGGGCCGAGCAGCAACCAGCCGTCTTGCACGGTGATCGGCACCGACAGCGTTGGCTGCCCGGTCTGCGGATCGGTACTAGCCACCGCCGAAAGCAACAACCGCGCTAACCGCCCGTCGCGCTCGGTCACTAACCCCACCGCAATCAGCCGATCAATGCCTTCAACAAAGCCGCGCACTTTCGCCGTACCCGCCGCCAGCGGGCGCATGAGCCGATCAAGCGTTAAGGTGCCTTCCCCGTCCAACGCAAACCCGCCGAGGGAGAGCATGAGGGGGCGGACTTCCACCGTACCACCCTCGTCGCGCCACTGCGTGAAGGCAGCAGGGGTCAGCGCACCAGGAGTATCGCCCATCACTGTTAACCCGACCGAGAGACTGAGCGGTTCTGCCAGCAAGGGCGTGAGTTGCGGAGCGGCAAAGCGTTCGAGCGTGAAGCCACCTTGCACGGTCGCCACTAAATTATCGCGCCCCCGCACCCCAAGGTCTTTCAGATCGACCGAGAGCCGTTCCGCCCGCAAGGTAATGGGGTGTTGGGAGGCGAGGATCAGCGTTGGCGCCTCCACCGTCACTCTCAGGCTGCCACCGCTGCGCGGTCCCTTCAGGCTAAGGTCGCCGTCACGAAGACTAAGGTGCCCTTCTAAGATTTTCTCCCCCGAGGTTAGACGCAGATCGGAGGCGGTTGGCAGGCGCACAAGCGTAGCGGTCGGCTGAAGCAGGCTCCAGACGATTTCCAGTTGCTCCGTTTTCCAGGTTAAATCGCCGCGCGGTGTGGGTCGCTTCAGGCTAATGGCGGTTAACTCCGTCCGTACAGACAGGGGAAAACCGCTAGAGTCGCCGACACGATAGGCCACGCTCCAGCCTTGACTCCGTAAAGCCTCGGCTTCGGCGGTCAGCGTTTTGGTCAGGTGGATTTTTGCCAGCAGCCACAGCAAAGCCAGCCCGGCGGCCAAAGCCAACAGAATGGCCAGCGCAATCACACCGGGGCGGCGTAGCAGCAGTCTTAGGGTCATATGTCCCCGCTGGGCAGGAAAACCAAAGAACGGGCGAAAAAAGCAATAGGCGCTTAAAATGCAGTTAACCCGCCGTTTTCACTTCCGCCAAGGAAATTTCTGGCTGACACCGGCTATTGTCGGTGTTTTTTGCGGGCGACGATGGGGCGGGAACGGCCTTGGTAAACCGTCCCGCCAAAACTGCGGCTATTCCGAGCGGGCGCGAAGCCTGATAGGGTAGGATAATTATGGTGTCTGCGCCTTACTGGGTTTTCGCTTACGGTTCCTTAATTTGGGATCCGGGCTTTCCGTTTATCGACCGTCACCGCGCGGTTGTTCATGGCTATCATCGCCGCTTCTGCCTTTATTCGCACCAGTATCGCGGCACGCCGGAGGTGCCGGGCCTCGTGCTGGGGCTTGATCGGGGCGGCTGTTGTCACGGCGTCGCCTACCGGATCGCGCCGGAAGAGGTGGCGAGCGTGCGCGACTATCTTTGGGCGCGGGAAATGTCCAACAACGCCTACCGCCCGGTCATGGTGCCCGTGCGCTTGCCCGAGGGGGAGAAGGTGGCAGCACAAACCTTCGTGATTTCCCCCGCTCACCCACAATATGCCGGACGTTTACCGCCAGACTTGACCGCGCGGCTGATCGCCACCAGCCACGGCGAGCGGGGCAGCAATCAAGCCTATCTGGAGAATACCGCCGAGCATTTAGCCGCGCTTGGTATTCATGATCCGGCGATGTTGACGCTGGTTCAGCAGGTTAGGCAGTTGATCGCCGTTGAGGGCACGGTCGCCCGCCCCCCCGTGCCGGATGTATCGCCGAAGGGGTTTTAGAGCCGCACGCCTTAACTCTGGCGCGGCTCTAAAAGCAGCCATTGAAGCTGCGGCCAAGGGCGCGGATGCGCCCGCCCGGCAAGGGCTAAGATAAAACTAGAGCGTCTTGCGTCAACCTTTACGCAAGACGCTCTAAAGCGAATCCAGAGCCACTGGAAGCACCCACGGTGCGCCTTTTTTAATCACTCCCCCGCTGCTGCTGAAGCGCCATCGCGAACACGCCATTACCGACCGACCAATCCGAATAATCATTCTCATGGCAGAAGATAAACACGTCTTTCGGCGACACGCCCGCCTCGCGGCTAAGGTTGCCCGCAATGCGCGCATAAAGATCGCGCTTCATCGCATCACTACGCCCGCGCCGCAGCGTGATTTCCACCACCACGACTGACTCCGAGCGGGCGATGCCGTTGAAGCCCCGGTCGAAAAAGAAGCTCTCGTCAGTATAGTCGCTAACCAAATTGAACAACTCATCTTTCGGCATCCCGATAGCGTCCACCAAAGCCTGATGGATACTTTCTACGATTTTCTGTTTGATCTCGACGCTGGTTCCAGCGCGCACGGCGGTACGGATGAACGGCATAATTTGGCTCCTCAGTGGATATTTCGCGCCACTGTGCGCCGCGCGCCGCGCAAAAAGAAAACGATCCTTCCGATAATTTTATGTGATTAAATCGCACATATGAAACGCTCTCTGCCGCCGCTCGGTGCCTTACGCGCCTTCGAGTCCGCCGCCCGCCACGGGCGGATGGTGCTGGCCGCCGAGGAGTTGAGCGTTACCCCCGGTGCAATCAGTCGGCAGGTGCAGTTACTGGAAGAAGCGTTAGGCGTGGCGCTGTTCGAGGGACCGAAAAGCAAGCCGCGCCTTACCGATACAGGCCGCGCCCTCGCGCCCCGTTTGGCGGAAGCGTTCGACGAATTGGAAGCGGCGACGCAAGCGGCGCGCGCCGGGCAGGCGACAGTCTTGGATATTTCCTGCCTCAGTACGTTTCTGATGCGCTGGCTGATCCCGCGCTTGCATCGCTTCGCCGCCCAGCACCCAGCTATCGACGTGCGCCTAAGCGCCGCCGATGGCCCCATTGATCCCGACCGAGCGCGGTTCGACGCGGTCATCACGGTGGCAACAGAAGCGCCGCTAGACCCCCGTTTTCATCCGCTGTTTCCCGAATGGCTTGGCCCCGTGGCCGCGCCCGCGCTGGCAGAACGAGTCCGAACGCGCGGCGACCTTGCTCACGTGCCGCTGCTCCACACACAGACCCGGCCCGAGGCGTGGCCTGCCTGGGCTGCCCTTATCGGTTGGACCGAAACCCGCTTCGACGGCCCACGCTACGAGCACTATTATTACACACTGGAAGCCGCGAGCGCCGGGCTTGGCGTTTGCCTCGCCCCTTGGCATCTCGTCGCGGCGGATGTGGCGAGTGGGCGTCTTGTCGCGCCTTTAGGCTTTACCCGCAGCGGCTATCACTATGGGCTGCGGCTGAAGCGGCAGGCGCGGGCAGCAATCGAGCCGTTTCGCCTATGGCTGCTGGCGGAAGCGGCGGCGCAGGTAGTCCCGACTGAGGGGCAGAAGGATTGATTTCGGCAAAACCGCGCAAGGCTTCCACCCGCAAGTTGCCGTGTGGTGCGGACCGGCTTAACCCCGCGCCTCCCCCAAGCCTTCCAGGATATGCCGGGCGAACAGACGCGCGGCGGGGCCAAGGGTCTCGCGCTGATAGAGAGCGATGTCGGTTTCTGGCAGCGGCGGCAACCCCGCTTCGGTCCCCAGCACTCGGAATCCCGGCGGTACCGTTCCCCGCGCCAGAACCGTGATGGCAAGCCCAGCGCTGACGGCGGACAGAATCCCGGCAAAGCTGGAGCCGGTATAGGCGTTTCGCGTGGGGATACCCGCCCCGTGCAAGGCTGCCAGCGCGTGCGGGCGAAACGCGCAATCCTCGGTGAATAGGGCGAGGGGGAGGGGGCGCAGGCTTTCCAACCGATGATCCATCGCGCCGATCCACTGTAGCGGCTCGCGGCGCACCAACTGCCCTTCCGCCGACCCCCGCAGGCGCGTACACAGCACGAGATCGAGCTGATCGACCGCAAGGCGCGCCCGCAACACCTGACTGCACGCACAATGAACTTCCAAATTCACACGCGGCTGGGCGCGGGTGAAGGCCGCAATCAGCGGGGTCACAAAGGGGCCTTCGTAATCATCCGGCACGCCAAAGCGGATAAGCCCTTCAGCGCCAATCGCCAGCAGATCATCGACGGCGGAATCATGGTCGCGCAGCAAGCGGCGGGCATGGCCGAGCAAACGCACGCCGTCTTCGGTCGGATGCGCGCCAGTGCGCCCGCGCGTGAGGAGAGGCCGCCCGATCATCGCTTCCAGGCGCTTGATTTGCGCCGTCACGGCGGGTTGGCTGCGCCCGAGCTTCTCCCCCGCCAAGGTGAGGCTGGCGTGATCGACGGTGGCGACGAAGCCGCGCAACAGATCAATGTCGAAAGTTGGTCGCATCACAAAACCTGATGGAAAGATCAAATCTATTGCTTTGATCTATGGTAACGGCGCGTCAAAGCTGCCGCTATGGTTTTCTGGAGGGCCGCGCTATGACCAGTCTCAGTTTCCGCCGCCCCGTGCTTGCGCGAGGATCGCTGCGCCCCGCACAAGCCGTGCTCTTGCTGCTTCTAGCTCAAGTCGCCATCGGTGTGGGGCCGCTGATGGTGCGGCAGGTGGATGTCGGCCCGGCGGATAGCGCTTTTTGGCGGCTGACGATTGCGCTGTTGGCGTGGATCGGCTTAGCTCTGTGGCTGCGAGGCCGGTCTGCCGCTGGCGCCAGCCTGCGCCCGACGGTAAAAATGGGCGCGCTGATGCTAGGGGCCGGGGCCGCTTTCGCTGCCGATCTCACCGCCTATCATTTCGCGCTGACGCATACCGCCATTGCCAATGCAACCTTTCTGGCCAACCTCTCGCCGCTGCTGGTAGCCTTGGGTGCCTGGGCATTGTTTCAGGAAAAGCCGACGGCGCGCGCCCTGCTGGCCTTGATCGTGGCGCTTATCGGCGCGGCAGTGATGACCGGCTGGCCCCACAAGGCCGCAAGCCTGTCGTTCGGTGATGGTTTGGCCATCATCGCCTGCCTGTTCTACACGCTCTACCTGCTGCTCACCCGCCGCCTCGCCGGGTTGGTGAGCGATTGGACCGTGATTCTCTGGACCAGCCTCGGCGCGGTCGGCACCGCGCTGCTTTTGGCGGCGTTGCGCGGCGGAGTGGAATTCCCCCACAGCCCGGCCGGCTGGGCCGCCGTCATCGGCCTCGGGCTGATCAGTCAGGCGATGGGCCAGGGATTGACACTGATTACCCTCGCGCGCCTGCCCGCCGCGTCGGGCGGAGTGATGCTGCTGGCAGGGCCAGTGCTGGCGATGCTGGGCGGCTGGGCGGTCTATGCTGAAACACCAAGCCTCGATCAGGCTTTGGGCGGGGCAGTGATCTTGGGGGCGCTGGTACTGGCGCGGCGCTAGGGTCGGTTGTTCCGCCAAACGGTCCAATCGACCGGTTCGGCGGTGAGCACTTCAAGGTCGCCGGGGGCGAGCCGGTCCAAGAAGAGAATGAGGTTTTGGCACGGCCAGCGCGCGCTTGGTGCCAGAAGTCCGTCGAAACCGAGGAAGAAAGCCGCATCGGCGATTTCCTGGCTGCGGCCATACTCCAAGTCGGCAAAGCGTTCCGGGAGAATGCCCAAGGCCGATAGCGCCGCCATATCGGCCAGTTTTAGGGTCCGTCGGGTTTTCACGCGAATTTTGTGCAAGATCGACACCAGCTTCGACGGAAAGACCGGCTGGCGGCTTAAATGGAAATAAATCTCCGCCAAGGCCCCGTCGCGCTCCAGCGAAGTATAGAGCACATCGAAATGCCCAGGATCCCAGCGTCCGCTAGCAGAAGCGCCTTCCAGAACATCACGGCCTTGGCGGGTGATGCGCCAAACATCTCCCCCGAAGGCAATTCCAGCCTGCGCGTCGAGAGCATCGAGAAGATCAATATTGCGGGCTTTACGGTCGGTCATCGCAGGGTCAGACGTAAGCCCCCGTGTCGAGCCGTTCGATCACGCTCAACACGTCTTCGGTACGATTGGCATTGATGAGATCAATAGCCCGCTCGCCCTTTAGCAGCGGGTGCCGCGTGTGCAGCCACAGGCGGGCTTCATCAGCGGTGTAAAAATCCGAGAGGCGCTCGACCACATAACGCAGATCGGCGATGACCGTTTGCGTGCGGAGATTGGGCGTGCCATTCCCATGCGACCAGCGCGAAACGGTCGCGGTCGAGACATCGACGATATTGGCGATATCCTTGCCCTGAAGGCCCCCTCGGGTGCGGAGATCGTCCAGAATGCGGGCGACGGCGGTGCTCATGGTACGGAACTCCTGCGCATGACGCTGTACGTTTCAATTTCACATAGATGGTATTATGAAATCAATTCGGAATTATAAGATAGTGCCCCTTGTTGAATGACGCATGAATGACTAAAATGACTAGAAAGATCATCTCAGAGAGGCATCCGCTATGCACGAGGGAGCTTGGACCGTCGCTGAGGCCAAAGCGAAATTTAGCGAAGTCGTTGAATCCGCCCGCACGCGGGGGCCACAGATCGTTACTCGCAATGGTCGCCGTGCGGTTGCAGTCGTTTCGATCGAAGACTGGGAGCGCAAAGCGCAGCGCAAGGGCAGCTTAGCGGATTTCTTTGCGGAGTCGCCGTTACGCGAATCGGGGTTGGAGATTGAGCGCGTACCAGATGGGGCGAGGCCGCTCGACTTATGAGCTTTTTGCTCGATACCAACATCGTCTCCGAGTGGTGCCGCACCTCAATCCCTGGCAGCAACCCTAACCCACAACCTCCGTCAACTGCCTCAGCGACTTCTCCAGCACATCCCGACTAATATCCCGCGTAATCAACACGATGCGGCTGCGGTGATCGTCGTCGGGCCACGCCGGGAGTTGGACGGGTGGGTGCAGCAGATGTTGCACGCCGTGCAGGACCGTCGGCACGGTTTGGCCGCGCAGGTTGAGGATGGCTTTCAGGCGTAGAATATCCTCACCGCGATAGGCGGTCAGCGATTGCAGCCACAGCGTTACCGCGTCCCACGGCAGCGACTCGGTGAGCGTTAGGCAGTGGGCCTCGATGCGGTCGTCGTGGCGGTTCAAATTATGGTGGTGATGATGATGATGGCTGGGCGCCTCATAGGCATCGGCATGCAACCAGCGGCGCACGTCTAGGCTTTTGGTCGCGGGGTTCCACAGCCCGGCTTCGATCAGGTCGGGCGCGGGCGCGTCAGTACTGAGGATTGGCGCTGCGGGGTTCAGCGTGTGCAGCCGGGCTTTCAGCGCCGCAACAGTCGCAGGCTCGGCAATATCTTGCTTCGTGAGAATAATCCGGTCGGCCACGGCGGCTTGCTTCACCGCTTCGGGCTGGGCCGTTAGCGTGGCATCCCCCACGACGGCATCGACGGTGGTCACGACCCCATCCAAGCGGTAATGCGCCGCCACCAGCGGGTCTTGCATCAGTGTGTGTAAAATGGGGGCCGGGTCGGCAAGGCCAGTGGTTTCGATGATGACGCGCTCGAACTCCGGCACGGTGCCGCGCACGCGGTCGATGGCCATTTGCCGCAGGGTTTTCGACAGGTCCGACTGAATCGTGCAGCACAGGCAGCCGGAAGCCATGAGAATGCGCTGCTGGCCGTCGCTCTCCTCGATCTTTTCGATCAGATGATGGTCCAGCCCGATTTCCCCGAACTCATTGATCAGCACAAGCGCGTTTTTCAGCGCGGCGTCGCGTAATAGCCGGTTTAGGAGAGTGGTTTTGCCCGAACCGAGAAAGCCCGTGAGCAGCGTGACGGGAAGCAGGCTCATGCCGCCTCTCCCGGAACCGAAAAGATCATCGCGCGGCCATCGTCCGCCCCCGCGACCAAATGATGACCGTCGCGCGACCACGCAAGGCAGGTAACAGGGCCGCGTTTGGTAACTTGCACTTTGCCGCCCGCTTGGGTTGCAAGATCGACCATTGCCAGCGTGCCATCCTCATACCCACAGGCGATAAAATGCGTATGGGGGTGAGCGGCAACGCGGGTAACGGTGCTGTTCTTCACTTCTACCAACTCTAGCGGCGCACGCCCTTCCGGCCCCGGCCCATCGAACGGCCACGCCACCAGCACTTCGGCCCCCGAGGTGCAGAGCCACTGCCCATCCGCCGAAAACGCCAAGGAACGGACCTTGCTTTGATAGCCGGACATCCGCATCTCGCGCTTTTCATCCAGCCGCCAGCCGTGAACATCGCCTTCCTGGGTGGAGGTGGCGACAATCGTGCCTTCGGGGTTAATGACGACAGCGAGGTGCGAGCCTTTCCACACTAGCTTGCGCGGCTCGGCACTGCCATCCAGCGTCCAGAGCGTTGCGCCATTGTAGTGGCAGGCAACGAGGCTTTCGCCGTGCAGGGCAATATCCATCACGGTGCTATCGTGCGGCCCGTAGGTGGCAAGTTCACGGCCATCGGCGGCGAGAAGCCGCACGTTTTTCCCCACGGCATAGGCGAGGCGGCCATCGGGCAGGACCGCCATAACCTCGATCCATTGGTGCGGGTGCTTGGCCCACTCTACCGGCGCACCTTGGGCCGGAATACGCATCACGCACCCATCTTCGCCGCCGGTCACATAACCGCCGTGAGGATGGGCGACCAGCGCCGTTAGCCCGCCCTTATGCACCTGCGTTTCGCTGGAAATTTGCTGGGCTGCTGTGATGAAGGGAATGCGGCGCAGCTTGCCATTGGCTTGACCCAAAGCGGCTTCAGTACAATCCCAGGCCACAGTAGCGCGCGTGAGATAACCGTCGAATTTCCAATTAGTCCGGGAGGCGTTTTGCATGTTTATAGAAATTTCTCAAGCAGTTTAGAGAGAATTGTGGGAAAGCTTAGCGTAATTAGAGCGAAAATAAGCAAGGTCCACCAATTCGGTAGAGTCGAGACTCTGCCTTCTAACCTGCCAAAACTTTCAGAGGTCGGTAAATTTTTCATTCGCTCGTCAAGTTTAATTTCAATCTTGCCAATTCTTTCATCCAGACGCACCAAGTCGGCCTTGCTCACCATGTCCTTCGTGCGTTCATCAATCCGCGCAAGCACTGGCTCCAGCCGACCAAGAGTCGCCTTGACTTCTTTTACATCAATCTCAAGGGCTGCCACGCGTGCTTCCATATCAGGAGTATGGGGAGGACCACCGCCACCGTCAATTGGTGGAGCCAAGGGACGATCTGGAAAATGAATATGAACGCTTTTACGTTTCTCAGTCATTTTCTTGCCTCCCTCCGTCAAGCCAATCCTGAATGGAATGAGCAAAAATAAATGTCACAACCCCACAATTATCGCAAACAAGAGGGACAAGCTCTTGAATAAAAGAAACTCCATGCTTGGGGTGTTTATAAAAATAAGGTATGGCAGGTAAAGTTGACTCATCAGATTGATATATTGGGGCCGTGAATTTACTCTCGCCGCAGCCATGACAGCGTAAGTTGCTTAATTTTTTTCTACGTATTGCTCAAGTTGAGTATTTGTGAACGAAACCAAGCCTTCCGTCTCTTTTCCCATGACGCACTCCCGATATATGGATAATACTCGCGCCAAAGCTGAACGCAATCAAGTGTACACTTCCCTCAGAACGAAGACCCCGGTTCGGCCAAAAACTGCACTTCTTCGGGCGTGCTCTCGCGGCCCAAAATTTCGTTGCGATGGGGGAAGCGCCCGAAGCGTTGGATAACGGCCCGGTGGCGTTCGGCGTAATCGGCAAGCTGGGCGCTGGCCAGCTCCGGCGCTTCCGCTTCAAGCTGGCGCATAAGCTCTACACTGCGGTCTTGCAGGGCCAGATTTTCGGCATGTTCCAGCGGCAGGTAGAAGAACAGCCGCTCCAGCGGGGTGAAGCGCTGTTGATAGCCGCGCTCTAGCCCCAGCAGCGTTACTTCCCGCGCACGGGCATCCCCCAGAAAGGCCAAGGGCGTGCCGCGATACGCATTGCGCGGGAACTGATCGAGCAGCAGCACGAGCGCAAGGGCGGAGCGCGGTAGCCCATCCCAGCCATCAAGCCCACTGCTGAAGGCTTGGCCGAGTTCAATCTGGAAGCGCCGGGCGATTTCCTGATCGAACGCCTCGCCGCCGTTAAACCATTCAGTGCGGAACTGTTGGGGCGTTTCGGCCCCAAACCAGAACTCCAGAATCGCGGCGGAACTGCTCATAGCTTCGGGCCTTGAGCGCAGTTGAGAAAGCCTTCCCGCAGCGCCTCGGCATCCAAATCGCGGCCAATGAACACAATGCGGCTATCGCGCGTATCACGCCCGCGCCAAGGGTTGCCCCAGCTATGGTTCATCTGCATATGCACGCCCTGAAACACGAAACGGCGGTTGGAGCCTGAGACGTTTAGAATACCCTTCGAGCGGAAAATATCCTGCCCTTTCAAGCGCAGCAGTGTGCCGATCCAGGCTTCAAACTTATCGGGGTCAATCGGCTTATCGGTCGTGATCCCGACCGACGCCACGTCTTCTTCATGATGGTGGTGGTGATGATCGAGGAAATGCGGTTCCTGCTCCAGGATACGGTTCAAATCGAACGCGCCCCGGTTGAGAATCTGCTTGAGGTCGATCTCGCTGTTTTGAGTGTGATAAAGCGGCGCGAAGCCATTGATCTTCCGCACGCGGTCTTCCACCACCGCCAACTCTTCCGGCGACACAAGATCGACCTTATTCAGCAGCAACACATCGGCAAAGGCGATTTGTTCGACGATTTCATGCCCGTCGCCGACGTGATCGAGGAAATGTTTGGCATCGACTAGGGTCACGATAGCGTCGAGTTTAGCCGCTGCCTTCACATCAGGATCGACAAAAAAGGTCTGCGCTACCGGGGCCGGATCGGCAAGGCCCGTGGTTTCCACAATAATGCCATCGAACTCGCGCCCGCGCCGCATCAGGCCGCTGATAATGCGAATCAAATCGCCGCGTACAGTGCAGCAGATGCAGCCGTTGTTCATCTCGAACACTTCTTCGTCGGACTGCACGATGAGTTGATCGTCAATCCCAAGCTCCGCGAACTCATTGATGACCACAGCGTATTTCTTGCCGTGCGGTTCGCTCAGAATGCGGTTCAGCAGCGTGGTTTTCCCCGAACCGAGGAAGCCGGTGAGAATGGTAACGGGCAGTTGCAACATCGGTCAGGGCCTCACTTAGTCGAAGTTTAGGGCGTGCTATCGGCGCGGCCTGGTCATATATCGGGCGACAAGGCCGAGGCTTAAAGCCGCCAGCGGCACCCCCAGCGTGAGCGGCCCCATCAGCGCAAAGCTGGGGGCGGGGCGCGTGTAGGCCGTGTAAATCAGCATCGCCGCCACCCAGAGGGCCGAGCCGACGACCCAGAGCAACAGCAGATTATAACGCCCCGGCGGGGAAGGTTGGTTCGACATGGGCCTCGTCCACAAAATTTCTCTGCCATAGGTGCCGCAGGCGCGGGCTTCCGACAAGGGGGGTTGCAGCATAGAGTGCAGATTCATATTCTCCTCGCATGGCTATTCTTCCGATTCAACAGATCAAACTGCGTGGAACCTGGGCGCTCGCGGCAGCAGCGGGCGTTGTGCCGGTTAGCCATAAGCAGCGCCACGGGCGGCAGCGCTTGAAACTGGGGGCCGATACGCTCACCGTAACCGTTGAGCGCGACCGTATGCTCAACGATGGCGACGCGCTGGTAACAGAAACTGGCGTCCACTATCTCGTGCAAACGGCGCCAGAGCGCGTGCTGCTGGTGAGTAGTGCCGATACAACGGTTACGGCACGCCTGTCCTGGCACTTGGGCGCGCGCGGGGTGCCGTTGGAAATTCAGGTCGGCGGCGTGATTATTCCCGACAGCCCCGCCAATCGGCAGTTGGTTTCCGGCCTGGGGGCAGAGAGCGAACCGGTGAAGCGCGTGTTTACACCGGAACTCTCGGAACTCATTCGCCCACCACGCCGACGCAGTTAGCGGCAGAGGCCAAAAACGCTCTAATCCTGCGGCAACATCGGGCCGAGCGCCCGCCCGCCAATCAGGTGTAGGTGAAAATGCGGCACTTCTTGGTGGCCGTTTGCGCCGGTATTGGCAATCAGCCGATACCCCGTTTCCGCCACACCACACTGAGTGGCAATCGCGGCAATCGCATCGAAAAACGCTAGTTTTTCAGCAGCGCTGGCGCTTTCGCTAAAATCCTGCGCGCTGGTGTAAGCGCCTTTCGGGATGATCAGAATATGCACGGGTGCGCGCGGGGAAATATCAGGAAACGCCAGCACATGATCGGAGTCATAAACCGGCTTCGATGGGATGTCGCCCCGCAAGATTTTGGCGAATACATTCGACGGATCATAAGACATCGCTATTTTCCCAAGCTATTCTGAGGGCCTGCCCTCTTCGTTATTCCTCGTCGTCGTCGGCTTCGCGGCCTAGGTGGGCGTAACCCGACGCACCTTCGCGGCGCGCAAGCTCCCGCCACACATCGCCCGGCGCGATGTCCGACGCGGCCCACAACAGAGTAAGATGATACAGTAGATCAGCGCTTTCCGAAACGAGGCGCTTGCGTTTGCCGCGCACAGCTTCGATCACCGTTTCCACGGCCTCCTCGCCCACCTTCTGCGCGATCTTATGCGTCCCGCGCGCAAACATTTTGGCCGTGTAGGATGTTTCGGGATCGGCTTTGCGCTTGCTCTCGATGAGGGCATAAAGATGATCGAGAATATGCGCCGTCGGGGCAGTCATGAAAGGCTTCATCCTCTTATAGCAAATCCCGGGCAGGTGCCAAACCTGCGACAACACGTGTGCCCAAGCCGACACAGCGAACCCTGTTGTGAGCATCTCGCACGGCTTTGTCTATATATATGTGCGGAGAGACTACACATTTAGGCACTATGTAGGGCGTTAGCACAGGCCGGAGACACTCTAAACTGCTTCAACCACAGGTCGCATCGGTATTCCCGCAGCCGCCATATGGGCTTTCGCCTGCCCGATGGTAAACGTGCCGAAGTGGAAAATGGACGCCGCCAGCACTGCTGCCGCGTGCCCCTGCCGCACGCCATCGACCAGATGATCCAGCGTTCCCACACCGCCGGACGCAATCACCGGCACCGGCACCGCATCCGATACGGCGCGGGTCAGCGCGAGATCGAAGCCGCTTTTGGTGCCGTCCCGGTCCATCGAGGTCAGCAAAAGCTCGCCCGCGCCATACGCCGCCATGCGCTGCGCCCACGCCACCGCCTCTAGCCCGGTTGGGTTGCGCCCGCCGTGGGTGAAAATCTCCCAGCGCCCCGGCGATACTTGCTTGGCATCGACGGCCACGACAATGCACTGACTGCCGAACTTCTCCGCCGCCTCCTGCACAAACTCGGGCCGATGGATCGCAGCGGTATTGATGGAGACTTTATCGGCACCCGCCAACAACAGCCGCCGAATATCCTCTACCGCGCGCACGCCGCCGCCGACGGTCAGCGGCATGAAACATTCTGCCGCCGTGCGCGACACGACATCGAGAATCGTTGCGCGATTGTCCGACGAGGCGGTTATGTCGAGAAAGGTCAACTCGTCCGCCCCGGCGGCATCATAGAAGCGCGCCTGCTCGACCGGATCGCCCGCATCGACCAAATCAACAAAATTCACGCCTTTGACAACGCGGCCCTCTTTTACATCCAGGCAGGGAATGAGGCGGATTTTTAGCATGAAGACCTCTCCTCTAAGCGTCCAACAGCGCCAGCGCCTCGGCCAGCACGATCCGGCCATCGTAGAGCGCGCGGCCCGTAATCACGCCGGCGATGCCCGGTGCGTTGGCGGCTTTCAGGGCTTTCAGATCGTCCAGAGAGCCAACCCCACCCGAGGCGATAATAGGGATACGTACGGCCTCCGACAGCGCGACGGTAGCCTCGACATTCACGCCCATTAGCGTGCCGTCGCGGTCGATGTCGGTATAGATAATTGCGGCAACCCCAGCATCTTCAAACAAGCGCGCCAAATCCACCGCCTGAAGCTCGGAGGTTTCGGCCCAGCCTTCCACCGCCACGAACCCCTTGCGCGCGTCGATCCCAACCGCCACCCGCTCTGGGAATAAGCGGCAGGCGTCTTTTACCAGTGCGGGATTGCGAACGGCGGCAGTCCCCAGAATCACGCGGCGCACGCCAGCGGTCAGCCAGGCCTCAATCGTCGCCAAATCGCGAATCCCGCCGCCCAACTGCACCGGCAGCGGCGTTGCCGCCAAAATAGCCTCCACCGCACTGCGGTTGGCGGGTTCGCCCGCAAACGCGCCATCGAGATCGACCACATGCACCCACTGGCACCCCGCGCGGGCGAACTGCGCGGCCTGATCGCCCGGATCGGTATTGAAGACCGTGGCCTGCGCCATATCGCCCTTTACCAAACGCACGCACGCGCCTTCTTTCAGATCAATCGCAGGAAACAGAATCATGGCGCGTCACTCAGCAGCTTGGTGAAATAATGGCCTGTAATCATACGGCCTTCGACAATGGCGTAATGGGGATGGGTGGCCCAACGGTGATAGCCAAGGGACTCGTAGAGTTTAATCGCATTCACTTGGGTTTCGCGCACATCAAGATTGATGACCTTGAAGCCTGCTTCCCGCGCGCCCGCTTCAATTGCCAGCACCAGTGCCCGCGCCAGGCCACGTCCCCGCGCCCAAGGGGCCACGAACATGCCCGTGAGAGTGGCGACATGGGCTTGAGCTTCGTTATTACGCGGCGGGCGCTGCAACTGCGCGGCACCGCCGATAGTGCCATCGAGCCTGCCCACGAACAAAGTGCGTTCCGGCACCAGCACGACACCGCCCCAATAGCGCTCGAACACGTCGCGGCGCGGGGCCATGAGCCAGCCGAAACCGCCGCCATCGTCAATCGCCGCCGCCGCTGCGTCGCAAAGATCGTGCAGGTCGGTGCCGCTAAACTGCTCTAGGCGCTCGGCGGCAATGACGCCAGGGGCAGAGGAAAAAGGCGCGCGCTGATCCATCGCAGTCTCCAAGGAGGGGGGTGTTAGGGCCGCCAGGTCAAAAAATTCCTTAGCAGCCGCAACCCAGCGGCTTGGCTTTTTTCGGCATGGAACTGCGTGCCAACCATTGTATCGCGCCCGATAATGGCAACAACCGGGCCTGCATAGTCGGTCTCAGCCAGCACGTCCGACGCGGCAATATCGGTCAGGTGATAGGAGTGAACGAAATACACATGCTCTTCGCCCCCCAAACCCGCCAACACGGGATGGGCGGGCGCAGTGAGGCGCAAGGTATTCCAGCCCATGTGCGGAATTTTCAGGGCCGGATCGGTGGGCGTGAGGCGTTGGCACGTACCGGGAATCCAGCCCAGCCCCGCGTGGTTCCCGTGCTCGATACCGCGCGCAACCATCAACTGCATCCCAACGCAAATGCCGAAGAACGGTTTTGCGTGAACGCGCACGGCTTCGGTCAAAGCTTCCAGCAGCCCCGGCACGGCCAGCAAGCCGCGCCGACAGTCGCCAAACGCGCCTTGGCCTGGTAGCACTAACCGGTCTGCGGTAGCCACTGTATCCGCATCGCCGGTAATGATAACCGACACCTCCCGCCCGGCATCCCGCGCCGCGCGTTCAAGCGCTTTGGCCGCCGACGTAAGATTGCCCGAGCCGTAATCTATAACCGCGATTGTTTCAGCCATTACAGCGACCCACCCAGAACCCCTTTGGTCGAAGGAACGGCAGCAGCGGCGCGCGGATCGACCGTTACGGCTTGGCGCAACGCGCGGGCGAGCGCCTTAAAGCAGCTTTCGACGATATGGTGATTATTCTCACCGTAGAGGTTTTCGATATGCAAGGTGAGGCCCGCCGCTTGCGCGAAGGCTTGAAACCATTCTTTGAACAGCTCCGTATCCATCTCGCCCAGCTTATCGCGGCTGAAAGCGACCTTCCAAATCAGATAGGGCCGATTGGACGCATCAAGCGCCACACGGGTTAAGGTTTCGTCCATTGGGATAATGGCCGCGCCGTAACGGGTAATGCCCTTGCGGTCGCCCAGCGCCTTGGTCACGGCCTCGCCAATGGCAATGCCGCTGTCTTCCGTTGTGTGGTGAAAGTCGATATGCAAATCGCCTTCGGCGCGCACGTAAAGGTCGATCAAGCTATGCCGAGACAGTTGCTCCAGCATGTGATCGAGAAAACCGATACCGGTTTTAACGTCATAAACACCCGTTCCATCCAGGTTCACCCGAACCTCGATGCTGGTTTCTTTCGTGCTCCGCCGAACGTCCCCGTGCCGCATGGACCAACCCAACCCTTCGCCTTGACTGTGTTACGTCCTTGTAACAGGCGCGAGAAGGGGGGGGAAGGGGGCTGCTCCCCCCGCCGGCACATCACCCTTCTATTATTCAGCCGCTTGGGACATCGGAACGAAGTGATGCTGTGCCCCGTCTGTATCATTGGCCGGAACAGCAAGTTCCACAGCGTCGCCATCGGCGGTATCGCGCAACTGGCGCACGAAGCCTTCGATAACATCCAGCAAACTCGTCGATTCCTCGTTGAGCTTACCTGCAATGGTCAGCACATGCACCGCCGCATCGCCCGTATCGATAGCAGCTTGGGTCACGCCGCCGATGCTACCCGAGACCGTATTGGTGGACGCCGCCGCCGATTGAATGGAAAGTGCAATGTCCGAAGTCGCCCGATCTTGCTGGTCAATGGCCCCGGAAATTTCTCCGTTGATCTGATCCAGGCGGCGAATAATTGCTGCGATCCCCGCCATACCGTCCACGGCTTGCCGTGTGGTCGATTGGATCATCTGAACCTGGGCCGCGATATCGCCTGTCGCCCGCGCCGTCTGCGTTGCAAGCTGCTTTACTTCCCCTGCAACCACAGCAAAGCCCTTGCCCGCATCCCCCGCCCGCGCGGCCTCAATAGTCGCATTCAGCGCCAACAAATTTGTTTGACCGGCAATGCCATTGATGAGATCGACGACTTGGCCAATGCGTTGCGCTGCATCCGAAAGCGAGCGCATGGTGTTCGTAATCAGGTCTGCATTGCTCACCGCCTCGCCCGCAACCTTGCCCGCTTCTTGGACTTGGCTGGTGATGCTGGTGATCGAGCGACTGAGTTCATCTGCGGCGCTGGCAACATTATGCACAAATTCTGCCGCACTTTGGGCGGCATCCGACACGTGACCGGACTGACGGCTGGTTTCTTCCGCCGTGCGCGTCATCCCGAGCGCGGTCGATTCCATATCGTCGGCCAGCCCGCTAACTTCTTGCACTGCGTGATTAACGCTGCTTTCAAGGCTTTGGGCGAGTTCGTTCAGTGTGCGCCGCTTCACTTCAGCCGCCCGGCCTTCCAGCGCCTCTTGTTCGCGGGCCAACCGATCATTATCAATAGCCTGCTGTTTGAAGACTTGGAAGGCGAGAGCCATTTTGCCGATTTCGTCTGAACGCTGGCGTCCGGGTACGCCGACATCAAGATCGCCCGAGGCCAGACGGTTCATGGCTTTGGTAATCGCACTCAGCGGCACAGCAATGCCGCGCGCGGTGAAAATTCCTAAAATCGCCAGCACAGCCAGCAATAACGTGCCGGTAATCAGCAGGGTTGCCCGCAGGCTTTCAATATCGGCAAACACTTCCGCCGCATCAATTTCCCCCAGCAGCGCCCACCGAATGCCAAAGACATCAACGGGACGGTAGGAGGAGATCACCTCTGCATCGCGGTAATTGCGAATTTCATGCACACCGTCGCGGCCTTCTAGCGCTGCCCTTACCGAATCCGTCTCGACGTGGGTTGAAAGAATAGCATCGGCCCCCGAAAAGCGCGATACCGAGCGCATCATGAGATCCGAGCCAACCAGATAGGTTTCGCCCGTATTGCCCATGCCTGCCGTATTGCCCAAAACTTTGTTCATGCCATCAACGGGCAACTGCACGGCCAAAACGCCAGAGAAAGCGCCATCAGGCTGAAACATTGCCGTGGCAAGAAAGCTGGTCGGCTTGTCGCCATTAGGTTTATAGGGGGCGAAATCGGCCATAACGATCTTACCCGCTTCGGGATTATCGCGAATAGCCTTCACCAATTTAGCGAGGTGCGATTCCTTGAACGGCCCGGCCCGGAAGCTGGTGGCAAAATCATTATTCTTCGCCACAGTATAAATCAAATTAGCGCTGGCATCGAACAGCATCAGATCGCCATAGCCCGATTCTTGGCGCACGGTTCGCAGCCACGGGTGATGCTGGATATGGGCGGGACTGTAGAAATTCTCGGTTTTGCCGTCATCCAGTTTCGAGCGGTCGGCCTTCTCGGGGTTCGCCGTGATGAACGCAGCTTGCAGCGATTCCGTTTTATCGAACCCGAAGCTCTGCCAGCCGATCGTAAGATCGTTGACCGCGCCGCGCACGGCAGGACTAGTCGCCAGCACGCGCAGATTGGTAGCAACACCCTCAAAATAGGACGCAACCGCTGACCGACGGGATTCCAGCATCGAATCCAGCTTTACTTCCGTCGCTGTCCGCAACTGCTGCTCGGCGGTTACGAAAGACACGAGACCCGTCGCAATACCCGCAACTAAAGCCGCCCCGACGATAAGAATCGGCAGTTTCACGGAAATGGATAAAGTAGGCAAACGCATAGCCTCGCCCCCGGCGCATCTGAACCAACGGCGCTCAGAAATTACATTTCATGAAGCACCGTAGTTAGTCCGTGTTACTGAACGGTGACAAGTTTATGAAGGGGTCAGGACTCTTCCGTCGCCAGCTATGCGATTAGCTCATAGCCGTTTGCAGCACAGCCAAGCGCTTTAAGCCCCGCTCGCGTAAAAAAACCACCCCTCGCGCCATGATTTCGCCGTTGCAGCCGGACGCAGTGCGCCCTACATACACGTCCAACACGATTGAGAAACTCGCGCGTGGCAGGGGTCGTCCCTCGACCGCCGTGGGTTTCGATCAGACCACGGGGACCGCAGGCGGTGCCGTGGGGGAGGGCCGGGGCGTTACAGCTTGCGGGCGTTTCCAGGGCCGCCAGATTGGGTCTGCTAGACAGAAGGAAAGAGTTTGATGAGCAAAGTTATCGGGATTGACCTAGGCACAACGAATTCCTGCATTGCTATCATGGATGGCAAAACTCCCCGAGTGATCGAAAATGCCGAAGGCGCGCGCACTACGCCGTCGATGGTGGCTTTTGCCGACAATGGAGACCGGCTAGTGGGGCAGGCTGCCAAGCGCCAAGCCGTCACGAACCCGGAAAACACGCTGTTTGCCGTTAAGCGCCTCGTGGGCCGCCGCTTCGATGACAAGCTGGTGCAGAAGGAAATTGGCCTGGTCCCCTATAAAATCGTCGATGGCGACAATGGCGATGCGTGGGTCGAGAGCCGCTCCAAAAAATATTCTCCGTCGCAAATTAGCGCCTTCATTCTGCAAAAAATGAAGGAAACTGCCGAAGCCTTCTTGGGCGAACCCGTGACCCAAGCCGTTATCACCGTGCCGGCTTACTTCAACGACGCTCAACGCCAAGCCACACGCGATGCCGGGAAAATCGCCGGTCTCGAAGTGCTGCGGATCATCAACGAGCCAACCGCTGCCGCCCTCGCCTACGGGCTTGATAAAAAAGGCACGGGGACGATTGCGGTTTACGATCTCGGCGGCGGCACTTTCGATGTGTCCGTGCTGGAGATTGGCGACGGTGTGTTCGAGGTAAAATCCACCAACGGCGATACGTTCCTCGGCGGGGAAGATTTCGATAAGCGCATTATAGATTATTTGGCCGATGAGTTTAAGAAAGAGCAAGGTATCGACCTGCGCTCCGACAAGCTGGCGCTACAACGCCTGAAGGAAGCCGCCGAAAAGGCCAAGATCGAGCTTTCGTCGGCCACGCAGACCGAAGTAAACCTGCCGTTCATTACCGCAGATGCCTCCGGCCCGAAGCATCTTAACGTCAAGCTCAGTCGCGCCAAGCTGGAAGCCTTGGTGGATGACCTGGTGGAGCGCACGGTAGAGCCGTGCAAAGCCGCGCTGAAAGATGCCGGTTTGACGGCGGCTGATATTGATGAAGTGATCCTGGTCGGCGGCATGACCCGAATGCCTAAGATTTTTGAAACGGTAAAGCGCTACTTTGGCAAAGAACCCCATCGCGGCGTTAACCCCGATGAAGTGGTGGCGCTCGGCGCTGCCATTCAAGGCGGCGTGCTGAAGGGCGAGGTTAAGGACGTTCTGCTGCTCGACGTGACGCCGCTGTCGCTCGGTATCGAAACCTTGGGCGGTGTCTTCACGCGCCTGATCGACCGCAACACGACGATCCCGACGCGCAAAAGCCAAACTTTCTCAACCGCCGACGATAGCCAAACCGCCGTAACGATCCGCGTGGCCCAAGGCGAGCGCGAAATGGCAGCGGATAATAAAATGCTGGGCCAGTTCGATCTGGTCGGCATTCCGCCCGCACCGCGCGGCATTCCGCAGATCGAAGTGACCTTCGATATTGACGCTAACGGTATTGTCAACGTCTCGGCCAAGGATAAGGCGACGGGTAAGGAACAGCAAATCCGCATCCAAGCCTCCGGCGGCCTGTCGGATTCCGAGATCGAAAAGATGGTCAAGGAAGCCGAAGCCAATGCGGCAGACGATAAGAAGAAGAAGGAAGTTGCCGAGGCGCGCAATACCGCCGATAGCCTGATCCACTCGACCGAAAAGAGCCTGGCTGACTATGGCGATAAGGTTGCCGCAGCGGAAAAATCGGCGATTGAAGAAGAAATTAAAGCCCTGAAGGCGGTGCTGGAATCGGGCGATGCCGCCACGATTAGAACCAAGACCGAATCCCTCACGAAAGCCTCGATGAAGCTCGGCGAAGCCATGTACAAGGCGCAAGAAACCGATGCTCCCGGCTCGGGTCCGGCAGCAGGCGGGGGCGAGGGTGGCGCTGCCGATAGCTCCGTCGTCGATGCCGATTTTGAGGAAGTGGACGAGCGTAAGAAAGGCCGCACTGCCTAATTTCGCCAGACTGGAATTTCGTCGGCAGTTCCCTTAACAGAGCTGCCGATTTTTTCGTCTTTGACTCACGCCTTTCCAAGGGTGGCAGCGACCGTAGCATGGCTAAACAGGATTATTACGAGCTGCTCGGCGTCTCGCGCACCGCCAGCGCCGATGACCTCAAGAAAGCCTATCGTAAGCTTGCAATGCAGTATCACCCAGACCGCAATCCGGGCGACGCAGCGGCTGAATTGAAATTCAAAGAAATCTCCGAAGCCTATGATGCGCTGCGCGACGATGATAAACGCGCGGCCTACGATCGTTTCGGCCATGCCGCCTTTGAAGGCCCTGGCTCTGGGCGCGGTGCGGGCGGGGCAGGGGGCGGCTTCGACTTTAACTTCAGCTCGGGCTTTGCCGATATTTTCGATGAAGTCTTCGGCGAGTTCATGGGCGGCGGCGCGCGGGCGCGCGGCGGGGCCAGCGGGCGCGGCGCGGACTTGCGCTATAACCTCGAAATTAGCCTGGAAGATGCCTTCGCCGGAACCACCGCCAAGGTTCAGGTGGCCTCTAGCATCGTCTGCGAAGTCTGCGATGGCACAGGGGCCGAGGCAGGCTCGAAGCCTATCACCTGCCCAACCTGTAGCGGCGCGGGCAAAGTGCGCGCGCAGCAGGGTTTCTTCACCATCGAACGCCCCTGCCCTTCCTGCGGCGGCGCGGGCCGCGTGATCGAAAAGCCGTGTAAGGCGTGCGGCGGGGCCGGGCGGACGCGGAAGGAAAAAACTCTCTCCGTCACTATTCCAGCAGGCGTTGAAGAAGGCACGCGCATTCGCTTGACCGGCGAAGGCGAAGCTGGCGTGCGGGGCGCACCGCCCGGCGATCTTTATATTTTTCTTGCGATTGGCGCGCATCGCATTTTCCAGCGTGATGGCGCGAATACCTTCTACCGCGTGCCATTGCCGATGACGACTGCGGCCTTGGGCGGGCAAATCGAAGTGCCGTCCATTGATGGTTCGCGGGTAAAAATCACCATTCCACCCGGCACGCAAACCGGCCACCAGTTCAGGCTGCGGGGCAAGGGCATGTCGGTGCTGCGCGTTACTCAGCGCGGCGATATGTATGTTGAGGCCACAGTGGAAACGCCGGTCAACCTTAGCCCGCGCCAGCAGGAATTGCTGCGGGAGTTTGATGCCGCGAGCGAATCCGATCAAACCCACCCGCAATCCTCCGGCTTTTTCCAGCGCGTGAAAGAGTTTTTCGCGGGTTCGACGACCAGTGACTAGTTTTTGGAGTTTATCCTCATGACAACCGCTTTCCGCCGCCCCTCGGGCCGCAGTGCCGACCAGTTGCGCGCCGTTAGCCTAGAGCCGGGGTTCGCCAAATATGCGGAAGGCTCGTGCATGGTCCGTTTCGGCGATACGCATGTTTTATGCACTGCCTCGATTGACGAAAAAGTGCCGCCGTTTTTGCGGAATACCGGCAAGGGCTGGGTGACGGCGGAATATGGCATGTTGCCCCGTGCAACCCACTCCCGCATGGACCGCGAGGCCGCTAAGGGCAAGCAAAGTGGCCGCACGCAGGAAATTCAGCGCCTGATTGGCCGCTCCTTACGCGCCGTCACCGATCTAACCGCAATGGGGGAGCGGCAAATCAAGATCGACTGCGACGTGATCCAGGCCGATGGCGGCACCCGCACCGCTTCCATTACCGGCGCCTACGTTGCCTTGCATCTCGCCCTGCGGAAACTGGTGGAGAGCAAGGCGATTCCAGCCCTACCGCTGAAGGCAGAAGTAGCGGCTATTTCCTGCGGTCTTTACAACGGCGTGGCCGTGCTAGACCTGGATTATCTTGAAGATTCCAACGCCCAAGCCGATGCAAACTTTGTGCTTACCGGGCGCGGCGGGCTAGTGGAAATCCAAGGCACCGCCGAGCAAGACCCGTTCAGCGAAGAGCAGTTTGCAGAGCTTTTACGCCTCGCCAAACACGGCATCGGTCAGTTGGTCTCGCTTCAGCGCAAGGCCGTGATGGGCTAGCTATACTTTAATATTGATAAGGCTACTTCCGCCAAGATTAGAGATCATATCAGCGATCATTTTTTGACCGCGCACTGTGTTATTGATAGTCTCAAAATTTATACTTTGAGAAAGTTGAGATCTTTGAATAATTAGAGCATCTTCTTCAGAGTCAATTTCTTGTATTTTTTGAGCGCCATTGCGGTATTCATCCGCAATGGCATTGTTAAACTGTTGCCTTATTTTGATGATGTTGGCTTGAATGCCTAACGATTCCAACCCAGCATCAATAACATCGCTGGCTTTCTCTAAATCCGAGATTGCACCCTCAACGCCTTTTTGAGTTGCCAGCCCCTCGTAAAGATAAGAATAAAACAGCCCCAAGCCAGAACGCGGAGACCGAAGAGGCTCTGTACCTACGGTGACATCATCCGCCACACTACCCGAAAAACTTTGATCGTAATATCTTAACTCACGTACATGAGATGAGTAGTCGGTGACTTCTAACCTTAAGTAATTCCCAGGATTGCTGCCATAGATAGAATTTCCTTCTAATCGCACAGGTTTCCAGAATGTAGAATAGCCCCCGAGTTGCAAGAGTTTAGGACTTGCGGCAAGATTTTGAACAAAAGTATCTGTGACTGTATCAGTACCAAAAATTCCTATAGCAGAGCTAGGTGCATACTCATGCCAAGAGTTTGTCCCAAGGTATTTTCCCGTTAATTTCAAAGAAGCATTGTCTGAAAATTTAAGCTTGTAGTCTTTATCTGCTCTGTACACAGGGCCTTCTTCCCGACCTGTTAATAAGTTCATGCCTGCATACGTCGAGTCAGCCAAAACCGATTCGACTTGAGTGATCATTGCATCAAACTCTCTGGATAATTTTATTCTTTCTTTATTACCGCTCTTGTCATTAATAGCATCAATGTATCTATTGTATAACGGTTCACTTTTTGACGCAATAAGACGGCCTTTCATCTGAGCGAGAAGAGATTTGGCTGCATTCGCGCCCAACAACGACACATCAATTAGCCCAAGTGCAGCATCAGATGCTGCTTTATACGAGTCGAATTTCAACGCATCTTCTTGAAGAGCTTTTTGCTTAAAATAAAATTCAGGGTTATCTTGCACGCGCGAATATTTTTTACCTGTTGTCAATCGATTGAAAGCCGACTCCGCCGCAGATTTATTTTTATCTAAATTAGATATTTGTTTTAGAAGGGAGTTATTGAGTCGAATCTCCAAAATCTCCTCCCCCAAAATGAAATTTTATCTATGAAAATGCACATATCACAGCCAAAATTTGCAATCCATCACTGCGTCATACGCAAATTGTCGCACGCTTGATTTTTATGAGAGCAAATTCCAATCGGCACGGCCTACCGGGTTTCGGGATTGTCGGGGGCCATCGTCAACCTTTACGCAAGACGCTCTAAGGCGCGGCACAGAGGTGCAAGAGCTGAAAAGCCCACGGCCTTTGCCTTACCAGTCTTCACGTTCGATAATCACACGCCACCCCTTGTTCTCATGCTTTCCTGAAACCGCCGCTTGTGGTTTGGTCAATTTGGTAACGGCGCGCGCAACAGCGCCCGAGAAAGTTGATACGGGAGACGGTCATGGCGCGGGTAGCATTAGTAACGGGCGGAACCCGAGGGATTGGCGCGGCAATTGCCAAAGCGCTCAAGGCGGCGGGCAATGAAGTTGCCGTAACGTATAGCGGCAATGATGAAGCGGCGGCAAAATTTACCGCCGAAACCGGCATTCTTGCCGAAAAATGGAATGCTGCCGATTTCGCGGCGTGTAAAGCGGGCGTAGCGCGGGTTGAAGCCGCCCTAGGGCCGGTTGATATTCTGGTGAACAACGCGGGCATCACCCGCGACACGACCTTCCACCGCATGTCTGAACAGCAGTGGGATGACGTCATCACCACCAACCTCAAGTCGTGCTTTACCATGACGCGCACGGTGTATGAAGGGATGCGCGAGCGTAGCTTTGGCCGTATTGTGCAAATCAGTTCAGTGAACGGCCAGCGCGGTCAATATGGTCAGGTGAATTACTGCGCGGCCAAAGCCGGGATGATCGGCTTCACCAAGGCGCTCGCCTTCGAGGGTGCCGCGAAGGGGATTACCGTCAACTGCGTTGCCCCTGGGTATGTTGATACCGATATGGTCGCCGCCGTGCCGGAAGACGTGCTGAAAAAGATCATCGCCACGATCCCGGTCGGGCGCTTGGGCTTTGCGAACGACATTGCCCGCACTGTGCTGTTCCTCGCGGGGGACGACGCGAGCTTCATCACGGGCGCCACGATTTCGGTGAACGGCGGGCAATATATGGTGGCGTAACCTGCGTAAAAATGCTGCAACGAGAGCGGTTTGGGGGGAGGCTTCGGCCTCCCTTTTTTTATGGGGCGAGAGAATACTATGGCAGGGTCTTCGGTCGGTACGGCCACACTGTTGGGCAGTGTCGCAATTCTTCTCTGGGGAAGCCTAGCACTGCTAACCACGCTGGCGGGGCCAGTGCCGCCGTTTTTGCTGACCGCGATCACCTTCGGCCTCGCCGGGAGTATCGGCACGGGCTTTATTCTGCTGCGCGGGGCGACGGGGCGGGCTGCCGTGGCCGCGTGGGGGCAGCAGACCGTGCGGGCTTGGGCTATCGGCGTCGGCGGGTTGTTCGGCTATCATCTGCTTTTTTTCGTGGCCCTGCGCTCGGCCCCTGCGGTGCAAGCGAACCTGATTAACTATCTGTGGCCGCTGTGCATTGTCGTATTCTCGGCTTTTTTACCGGGCGAGCGCCTGCGTTGGTTTCATAGCGTTGGCGGGCTGTTGGGCCTTGCCGGGACCGTGTTGCTGGTGGGCGGCCCTGCGCTGGAGGTGCGTGCGGAGTTTCTGCCCGGCTATCTTGCGGCCTGTGGCGCGGCGGTGTGCTGGGGCGGCTATTCAGTTCTCTCCCGCCGCTATTGCGCTGCTGTGCCGACCGATTTCGTCGCCGCCCTCTGCCTTGTCACCGCTCTTCTGGCCGGTCTCTGTCATCTGGCTTTGGAAACACCCTACGCCCCCAGCGCGCAAGATTGGGCGATCATGGCGATTATGGGGGCCGGGCCGCTGGGGGCCGCGTTCTTTTTCTGGGATATTGGTATCAAGCGCGGCTTGTTGCGGACGTTGGGGGCCGCCTCCTACGCCACGCCGCTGCTCTCCACCCTTGGGCTTTATTTAGGGGGGCGCGCGCAAATTACGCTGGAGGTTTTAGGAGCGGCACTCTTAATCGTCGGCGGCGCGGTGCTAGCGGGGAGCGACGCCTTGCGCGCCCAAAAAACGACATCGTAAAAAAAAGACTTCGTAAAAAAAAGACTTCGTAAAAAAAAGACTTCGTAAAAAAAAGACTTCGTAAAAAAAAGACTTCGTAAAAGCAGAATGGGCCGCTCGGCGTACGAGCGGCCCTTCCCGTCCGGTGGGATGGGGGACCTCAGACTGCTTCGGACCGCCGAACGCAAAAAGTGTCCCCGTCAGTGCGCGCAGGCCTTAAGACAGCAGATCCTGCCAAACTGAAAATCCCTTGGTGGGTAGACACAGGATCACCTCCTTTCGGTTGTCGGTTGGAAACAACGAGGCGAAGTCTAACCAACTGATGACTCCAGCGCAACAGGGCTTGGGTTTATTGTTTCGTGACAACCCCGCCGCGCACAAAGCAGCAAAGGATTGATGCAAACATTCCTCAGCCTATCGCCAAGCGTGGATGATTGCGATAATGTAATCTAAATTTGGTTTCAGACAGCAGCGCTAGGCAGAGCAATGGTCACAGACGATACCCTCGAACAGCATATCCGCGCCGAATTCATCGACGAAGCGCGGGACATCACGAACGAAATCGACGTGATGCTCGGCAATGTCCGCTCGGCCTCGACCCCGCAGGCCGAAGCAATCCAGGTGATGCGCCGCCATTTTCATAATCTGCGGATCGGGGCGCGCTCGGTTGGGCTTATGGCCGCCGATGTGATTTTGCATCAGATGGCCGATTACGTGGAAGGCGTGGGTGAGATCGGCGACCGCGAGTTGGACGGCTTGCAAGCCTTCACCGATTCGCTGCGGGCGGCGCTCGGCACCGTCCAGGACGAGACCCTCGCGCCATCTTTGCGCGAAGTGGTGCGCCAGCTTCCCACCGTTCGCACGTTCGATGTTAACGACATCAAGCTGCTCGATATTGTAATTCTGCTGGTCTCGCCGCAACGCTCTGCCGGGCGTATCGTGGAGCGGGAGCTGATGGCCTGCGGCTACCGCGTGGTCAATGTGGGCAAGAGTTTCGACGCGCTGGAAATGACCGTGCGCTTAAAGCCAGATCTCGTTATCGCCTCGGCCATGCTGGACGAGCTGACGGGCATTGATCTCGCCTGCGCGATCATGGCTATGCCGACAACGCAGGATATTCCCTTCGCGCTCCTCACTAGCTTTGGTTGGGGTGATCCATCTTTGGAAGGGCTGCCAACGCGGGCCGCCATTATCCGCAAGGGCAGCTACTTTGGTGATGATCTTGCGGAAGCCTTGTCCCGCTTTTCGATTACCTGAGTGACTGCCCCAGTGGGCTTTGTTAGCCTCTCTGCGGCAGCACTCGCGGTTCTCAGCGCGGCTGATCCGGCGGAGAAAGTTCGGCTGACGCGGATTGCAACAGCCCTGTGGGCGACAGGAACGCTGCCCGTGGGGTTGGCTTCTGCGGTGCCGGAACGCCCCGCCCGCCCAGAAACGCCGATTCTCGTTTCCCCCAGCGCCATGCCGCATCGGCGCCTGACGCGCGGTGTGCGCGGGCGGGTAACGCTTTTGCACGCCCTAGCGCATATCGAACTCAACGCCATTGATCTGGCTTGGGATATTTTGGCCCGCTTCGCGTCGCAGTTTCCGCCCGCCTTTGCTGGGGATTGGCTGAAGGTGGCGTCTGAAGAAGCTGAACATTTCGCGCTTCTCGCGGCGCGGCTACAGGCGCTCGGTGCCGCCTATGGCGATCTTCCCGCCCATGACGGATTGTGGCAATCGGCCCAGGAAACCGCAGGCGATGCGCTTGCCCGGTTAGCCGTTGTGCCGATGGTGCATGAGGCGCGCGGATTGGACGTAACACCCATGATGATCGGCAAACTCCGTGCGGTGGAAGATGAGGCTTCGGCCAAACTGCTGGAGACGATTTACCGGGATGAGATTATCCATGTCGCCATCGGCAATCGCTGGTTCCTGTGGCTGGCCGCAGAACGCGGCCTTGATGATCCACGCACGGCATGGCAAGCACTGGTTCGGCAGCATTTCCGGGGGGCGTTGAAGCCACCGTTTAACGAGGATGCGCGGGCAACGGCGGGGCTTCCGGGCGATTGGTACACACCGCTTGCGCCCGTTGCGGCTGATGGGGGTGCGCTTGCCCATGTCGCATGACGACCTTACCGATCACCTGACCGAGGGTGAAACTACTCGGTTTTGGCGCGTGCCGGAGGGCGATACCGAAGTGCTGATCGCGCGCTTCCGCCGCCATAGCTTTGCTAACCATACGCATGATCGCTATGTATTCGGCCTGATTACCGACGGCGTGGAGGGGTTTAATTCGCACGGCACACAGCGTTTTGCCCTGCCAGGCGATATGGCCGTCGTGCATCCTGGTGAAGTGCATGACGGTTATCCTGCTGTTAAAGAAGGCTGGGCCTATCGCGTGCTGTATATTGATCCGGCCATGATGCTGCGTGTCGCACAGGAAAGCGGCTTTCGCCCCTCGGACGGTCTGCCAAACTTCCGCGATACCATTATTCAAGACCCCGCCCTGGCAGCCCTATGCGCGGGTATGTTCGGGCGACTGGCCGAAGGCGAAACCCTGGAACGGGAAACCGCGCTGCTCTCCGTTCTGATCGCCCTAGTGCAACGGCACAGCACGGGCCGAGTGGCGCTACCGAGCAAAACGAAAGCCCCCGCGCGAATTCGGCGCGCGGCAGCCCGGCTGCAAGACGATCCTGCCGCCACCGTTTCACTCACCGACCTTGCGCGTGAGACCGGCCTTAGCGCCTTCCAGCTTATCCGTGCCTTCCGCGCCGCCTATGGCCTGCCGCCGCACGCTTTTCAGAAACTCGCGCGCTTGCGCCGGGCCGAACAAGGCTTGCGCCGGGGGGAGGCGATTGCCAATGTCGCGGCAGACTGCGGTTTTTCCGACCAGGCCCACTTAACCCGCGCGTTCAAAGCCTTTCGCGGTGTCACGCCCGGTCAGTTCCGAGGGTTATCGCGCGCATAAAAAAACCCTCTTTCTGCCGAAGCCGAAAGAGGGTGCCCAAAGGTTAGGAGGGAACTGGGGCCAAATCAGCGGCTCCAGGGGTTTCCTAGAACTTGTAGCGCAGCGCCATCGAGAGAATATCGACAGACCCATCGGTCAGGCTGGCACGGGTCCGAGCGCCTGTGCTGGACACTTGGTCGATCTTAACGTCTTGCACAAAGATGTGCGCGTAAGCAGCATCAATCGAGATATTGTCGGTCACATCGTAGCTCGCGCCGACCGATAGCCAAATGCGGTCGCCATCAGGCACGCGCGTGGAGCGATGCTGATCCGTTGTCGGTGTACGATCGAACTGAGTGCCCGCGCGCAAGATAATCGCATCGGTTAGCTTGTAATTAAACCCAAGCGCCAGAGAATAACTGTTTTTATAGTCTTGCTGTTCTGCCGAGAACGTCGTGCCGTTCGATTTAATGTCGATCTTATCGAAGTTGCTCCAGTGGAAATAATTGGCCTGTGCCAGCAATTCCCACTTCGGCGTTACGCGCCAAGCGGCCCCGAGACCGATAATATCCGGCGTTGTTACCGAAATTTCAGCCGGACCAGAACGGATGGCCGAAGCGCCGCGCACGAGCGCAAGATCGCCTTCCACAGTGTGCTTAATACGGCTGCGGTAGGTAAGACCCACGGTCAACTCGTCCACCGGCTTCCAGGTTAGGCCGAGGTTTGCCCCCACAGCCCAACCATTCGCATCGACCCGAAACAGGCTATCGGTATTGCTATTATAAAGACCGCCCACGCCGCCAACGGAGGCAATGTAAGCTCCGGTTTGCGCGGCGCTGAGGCCCGAAAGCCCCGCAATAGCCGGAACAGCCGTCGTTAGAACGGCGCGGGCGCGCTGAATGTCGATACCGCCGCCAACCGAGAATTTCGGCGAAACCTTATAGGCCCCGGCCAGACTGATGTTAAGTGTTTCCAGCTTCGATTTTTGCGAATTATAGCGCCCGAAAAAGCCTTCCTCGTATTTACCAACGAGGCCGAATGGCGCATTCACACCGAAACCGAGACGCAGGTCATCGTTCACTACCCAAACGCCATACGTGGCGGGGACAAGCGCCGGCGCGTTAGGGTTATCACCGTTCTTGCCGGTAATGGCCACGGTCGATCCCCCGAGCGCGGCGGGCAAACGCGCGGAGGAGCCATCATCTCGAATCTTGGAGCCGAGCATTAGAAGGCTGCCCCCCGCAGAAAGCTGCGAGCGGGTAAGATTGGTCATCCCGGCGGGATTGGTAAACACGGTGCTGGCATCAAAACCCGTTGCGTTCTGACCCGCATTCGCCGCGCCAAGACCGGAAATGCTTTGTTCTTGAATGTAAAAAGAACCCGCCCAGGCGCTTGGCGCCATCACGAGAGCGGTTAGGGCCAGCAGCGCGGCGGTCCGGCTGATCGGGGAACGCATCATTATTTCCTCCCAGGTTCTTATATTGTTACTTTTGTTTACCATGCCCTTTACGTTATAGGCAGCCGTCAAGTAGAGTCGAAATGTCACGGTTTGCGGTTTTTTTACGGCTTGTTACTGAAATAACACACCGCGAATAATACACTAAGCCTATGGGGACTCAGACCCCAACCCGTGCGCGTAATCGCGTGTTACCTGGGCAACCCGCGTGACATATCCCTTGTACCACCGCTCCTTCCCCAACTGCTGCGCGATGAGATGCGCGGCAACGGCCTTCCACGCCACCATATCTGCCTCGCTCTGCCAATAGGAAACCGTAATGCCGCTGCCATCGCCGCTGCGGGCAGACTCCGCTCCAAGAAAGCCGGGCTGCTGCGCCACTAACGCTTCCATCGTTTGCGCCATCGCCGCATAGCCTGCGGTATCATCGCTCTGCTGATTGGTGAACACCACGGCCCAATAGGGCGGCGCGGGGGTTTTGGCGAAGATCATCGTTGGAAAACCGTCTCTGGAAGGGGCGGATAGCTAGCGCGCAGTACCGCGAACCAGCCGGGAGCTTCGGCATTAACCAGGCGCACCAGGCGACCCTCACTATCGGTCGGATACAGGCTGAGGGTAACACTATCGTTCACATTGCCGCCAATCGCCCTAATCTGCCGGTCGCGGACCTCAACAACCAGATCACAGTGCAGCGGGCGCGGTACGCCTTGCTCGCCGCGCCTATCGAATAGGCTCAACAATCGCGCCTCTTGGGCAGAACGGTCCCCGCAAATAATATCGCCCGGCTCCGGGGGCGCTTCCTCCAACGCCTCGGCCTGAAAGCCTGGGGTACCGTCGAGCGTGGCATCGAGATAGGTGAAATGGGCCTCATGACGCGGCAAATCGCTGGCCGGAACCCCAGCGGCACACGCAAGGTAACCGATGAAAGCGGCGGACCAGGCTTGGCTGAACGGCGCATCCAAAGGCCCCGCCCGCCCCTCAGTGGCAGCAGCCTGCTGGCCTAGGGGCGTCGGCACGGCGCGCCAGTAACGGCGCAAATCGCCGGCAACGCGGGGATCGGTTTCCTTAATCCCTTCGGCCAGAACTTCCCGCCGCCCATTGGACCAATCAATCACACCGCCGCCGAACTTCTGCCATTCGTCCAGCGCGGTGCTGACCATCCGCTGCCGCCGGAGCGCAAGGCTTGCTTCGGTAGGGCAAGCGAGTGCCGTTGGTTGCCCATCGAAGGTTAAATTCATCTCGGCACACCCGGCGAGGGGAAGTAGGCCAAGCCCGAAGAGGAGCGCGCGCAACCGTGTCATCATGCTGTGGGTATAGGTGAAAATCGCTCGTTCTGCTACAGGCAAGGTCTGAAAGGAATTCGTCTATGGCCACCGCTGTTGCTTCCGAGTCTCAGATTTTTGACCGCCGCGCGCTGCGCTTGCACCGCGACCGCGCCGCTGCCGGATTCGATGGAATTTTCGATTTTCTAACGAAGGAAATCGGCGACCGGCTGCTCGACCGGCTAGGCGATATTCGCCGCCGCTTTCCGCTGGCGCTCGATTTGGGCGGGCGGACGGGCGACCTTGCCCGCTCTGCAAACGGGCGCGGCGGGATCGAAACGCTGATTACCGCCGATCTGTCGCCGAACATGATCGCCCGCGCCCCCGGCCCGCGTTTAGTAGCCGATGAAGAATGGCTACCGATTGCCGAAAACAGCCTCGATCTCGTGCTCTCGTGCTTATCGCTGCATTGGATCAACGACCTGCCCGGCACGCTCATTCAAGCAAACCGGGCGCTGAAGCCGGATGGATTGTTTCTGGGTGCAATCTTCGGCGGGGAAACCTTGCAGGAGTTGAAAGCCAGCCTCGCCGCTGCCGAAATCGCCGAAACCGGCACGCTCGTGCCGCGCGCCTCCCCCACGGTCGATATCCGCGACGCCGGACGGCTGATGCAGCGCGCTGGGTTCGCCTTGCCCGTGATCGATAGCGACGTTCTAACCGTCTCCTACCCCAACATGCTTGCCCTTATGCACGATTTGCGCGGCATGGGCGAAACCAACGCACTCGCAGGCCGATCGCGCCGCCCGTGGCGCAAATCGACCCTCGCCCGCGCCGCCGCCGATTACGCCGATCGCTTCAGCACCCCGGACGGGCGCATCGAAGCCCGCTTCGAGGTGATCTTCCTCACGGGCTGGGCACCCGACGCAAGCCAACCGCGCCCCTTACGCCCCGGCAGCGCGAAAGGGCGACTGTCGGAGGCGTTGGGAGCGGTTGAGAGGAAGCT
>JAAFIC010000002.1 GCA_013298565.1 Alphaproteobacteria bacterium
GCAAAAACTTTGCTCTCATCAAGACGCTCTAGTTTTATCTTAGCCCTCGCCGCCCGGTGCGTTTGACGCGCTAAGCGCATCGCCGGGCGCATCCGCGCCCTTGGCCGCCGCCTCACCCGACACGCTGGCGTGTCAAACACGCCTGATGCGGCTTATAGAGCCGCGCCAGAGTTAAGGCGCGCGGCTCTAATTCCCCAACGGCACCCAAGGAATTCGGCCAACCTCGATGCCCTCTTCCGCCAGCGCTTCGCGGTCGGCTTCCGAGCTTTCGCCGTAGATGCCGTGGGCTTCTACTTCGCCATAGTGAATTTTGCGGGCTTCTTCGGCAAAGTTATCACCAACATAATCGCAATCGGCTTCAATCTTGCGGCGTATCTCCCGCAGGGCCTGCATCGCTACGGCCTGGTGATCGGCCACTTCGGCGGTGGGAGTGGCGATGGCTTCTGCGGTTGGGGTTACGGCGGCCTTTGAGGATGGGCGAATGGCAGGGGCCATCAGGGCTTTGCGGATGCCGGTATCGCCGCAGATTGGGCAGGCGATTGCCCCGCCCGCCGCTTGCGCGTCGAACGCGGCGCTATTGCGGAACCAAGCGTCGAACCCATGCTCCGCAGAGCACAGAAGGCTATACACAATCATAAGAATTAAATAAGTCGGCTCATCGGGAAAAGGAAGGGGGTAGCGTAAACGGTCTATCATGGGTAAGCGCCGGGATGCGTTGGCGGGCGTATGCAACCTCCGCCAAATCGAGATCGGCCAGCACTAGCCCCGGCTCGGTGCCCGCGTCGGCGATAATCTCGCCCCAGGGGTTTACGATCAGCGAATGGCCATAGGTGCGGCGGCCTTCAGCGTGAATGCCGGTTTGCGCGGGGGCGAGCACGAAGCAGCCGGTTTCAATCGCCCGCGCCCGCAATAAAATGTGCCAATGGGCGTCCCCGGTCGGCACGGTGAAGGCAGACGGAATGGTGAGAATATCGGCCCCCGCCTGGGCTAGCGCCCGAAACAGGCCAGCGAAGCGCAGATCGTAGCACACGCTGAGGCCCAACCGCGCCACGGGGGTTTCCACCGTTACCGCCGTATCGCCGGGGGCGATCAGCGCCGATTCGCGGTAGCTTTCACCGTTGGCGAGATCGACATCGAACAGATGGATTTTATCGTAGCGCGCGGCGATGCGGCCATCGGGGGCAAAAAGCAGCGATCGGTTGGCGAGTTTTCCGCCCGCTACCTGCACAGCAAGAGAGCCTGCCAGCAGAAAGGCCCCGGTTTCTTGCGCCAACTGCGAAAACAGCGGCGGCAGCGGGTGATCTTCCTCGGTCAGCGCTTTGGCGCGGTGGGCGTCCCGATCCGGCTCCAGCATCGCGCAGTTTTCGGGGGCAAGAATGAGGCGTGCGCCCTCGGCGGCGGCATCCTTAATCTGCGCTTCGAGAAACGCGAGGTTCGGCGCGAAGTCCCGCGCGGCGGTCTGTTGGATCAGGGCGACACGCAGCATAGGGATTAGGCGGCGAGCAGCGGATCAAGCCCGCCCTTGGCCTCAAGCGCGTGCAGATCGTCACAACCGCCGATGAGGGTGCCATTGATAAAAACTTGCGGCACGCTGTTCTTGCCGCCACTACGGGCGCGCATTTCGGCACGCAACGCGGGCTTTGCCATAACATCAAACTCTTCCCAAGTTTGGCCCTTGGCGGTCAGCAGGCGCTTGGCCTTGGCGCAATAGGGGCAGAACGGATCAGCATAAAGTTCAATCTTGGCCATGAAGGTCTCACTGGTTCAAACGCTATAGGTATAGTTAAGAAGAGTTCTAAAAAGATGCTAGGGGCAAGAATGGAGGTTGGCTATGCGGATTTGAAGGGGTTGGGGCGCGGGCCGATTACCGTTCGTTCGCCTCACCGCGATCAAACGACCAGCCCGGCGGCAGCGGCTTCCGCAGCGCTCGAAGGCTTTCGAGCGCCTGGGCGCGGTCTGGGGCGCTGTTCGCGTCGAGGGCGCGGGCTTCGGCAGCCAAACGAATGGCGAGGCTATTAGCCCGGCGCGAGACCTGCATGATAGCTCCTATAGCTAATTATACCGCTCCACGGGCCGGTTGAAGAACTTTGGGTCGCGGAATTCAAACACTTTGGCGTCGATGGGGTCGCCCGTGCGGGCATCAATCAGGGTAACGCGGGTCGAGCGGTTTTGGCTATCGAGCACGCTCCATTGTTCGAGCCGGAAGGGCGCTTCGCTGAACTGCAACGTAAGCTCCCCTTGCTCGGTATCATCGGTTTCACGCACGGAAACGCGCAGAACGCCGGGGCCGCGATCAATGCGCGTTACCGTAATGTCTTGGCTCAAGCGCACTTTGTCGCGCAGCAAAAAAGCGACCGGCGTGCTGCTGAGGGGTAGGGCCGTGGTCTCGTTCAACTCGCGATCATGGTAGGTTAAGAACGAGCCATCGGCAACCATGACCACGGGGGAGGGCGGGGCATAGTCGAAGCGCATCTTGCCGGGGCGTTGAATAAACACCGCACCGCGCGCAATCGCGCCCGTATCAGTTATTTGCAAGAACTTCGCCGTAAGGGTTTTTAGCCCGTCGAAATAGGTTTCGATGCGGGCAAGGTCGATCTTGTCTTGGGGCGTGAGCGGCCAGGGTTTGGCTTTCGCAGCCAGTGCCGGAGTAGAAAAAAACGCGAGCGCGAACACGGCAAGCAAAGCGCAGCGAGCAATCCCAAGCATTGTTTATAATCCTTTAGTCCTAGGGCATCTCACTTTAACCCGGTGGGCGTGGCGAAATAAGGGCGAGCATACCGCGCGCTGCAACGACACCACTGGCTAGGCAGGCATTCAGCAGATAGCCGCCCGTGGGCGCGGCCCAATCCAGCATTTCCCCCGCCACGAACCAGCCGGGTCTTTCGGCGAGCATCAGCCCTGGAGTAAGACCGTTAAACTGAACCCCGCCCGCGCTGGAAATAGCTTCGGCGATAGGGCGCGGCCCAGTCAAGACGAGCGGCAGCGCTTTAAGGCGGCGGGCGAGTGCGGCGGGCGCATCCCACCCCGGCACGCGCCCGCCTTCGTTGAGCAGAGCGATGGCGGCGGGGGACAGGCGGAAACTCTTTTTAAGGAACGACCCCAGCGAGGCACTGCCGCGCTGGGCGAGCTTTTCTAGCACCAAGCGTTCGTCATGGTCCGGCAGCAGATCGACGCTAAGGGTTGCGCCCGGAGCAAGAGAGTGGGAGAGGGCATAGAGCGCGCTGCCCTCTAAGCCATAAGCGGTCAGAATAACTTCGCCACGCACGCGCTGAGTACCCGCCGAGAGCGCAACGGTTTTCAGCGGGCTTCCCGCCTTTTGCGTCAACACGTCCGACCAATTGATCTGCCAACCGCAGTTGAAGGGGCGTAGCGGCGCGATGGGCGTGGGCAGGAAGGGGGTCCACGCGCCGTCCGAGCCGAGATGCGGCCAGCTTGCCCCGCCAAGCGCCAGCAGCACAGCATCGCCACGCGCGACGATAGAGCCGTTTGGTGTCTCGAAGGTTAGCGCGCCGCCGTCGGCCTGTCCGGTCCAGCGGTGGCGCGTGTGCGTGCGTAACCCTAGGCCCCGCAGGCGCGTGAGCCAGGCGCGCAGCAGGGGTGCCGCCTTAAAATCAGTCGGAAAGATGCGCCCGGAGGTGCCGATGAACGTCTCGATCCCCAAATCCGTCGCCCACGCGCGGATCGCTTCGGGCGGCAGCGTTTCGATCCACGGGCGCACGGCCTCGGCTTCGGGGCCGTAGCGCTCCAGAAAAGCAGGCAAGGGTTCGGAATGAGTGAGGTTCAGCCCGCCCCGCCCGGCAAGCAGAAATTTCCGCCCGAGCGAGGGCATGGCGTCGTAAAGATCGACGGAGGCCCCGGCTTTCAGCAGCGTTTCCGCCGCCATCAACCCCGCCGGACCCCCGCCGACGATAAGGGCTTTCACGAAGCGTAGCGCTTCAAGAAAGCTGAGAAATGCGCCAGATACTGCTAGCAATATCGGCGAGTTTCTTTTGCCGTGCCGAGACACGTTCTGGTGTCCAATCAGTGTTCTCTTCAGCCAATTTCTGGGTCAATCCAAAATTACTCTCTCGCAAAACAGGCCGTTTCTGATCATATGACGTATTCCCTAAGTCACGATTCGGCTTCTTCTCAAGCATCGTCATATTGCCAATCCGATAAACTAAAGCATGAGCTTCTTCATCACTAAAACTCTCCCAGCCAGAACTGGGGTTCTGTGGTAGAATATGTTCTATATTTAGAATAGCGTTCTCAAAATCATAAGCATTGTTGCTATCTTGCCGTTCTAATTCGCATAAAATATACCGAACAACCCGGTTGTTACGGGCATCCGTTGTGCGAATTATTTTATCAGTAAAAGATATCTTAAATGTATCATCTTTAGGGTATATGGTTTGCAAAGATTCTAAAACTTGGCTTGCGTTATAAGAATCATGTGTATTTAGTTTTTGTGCGGTATTAGAATATATTTTCTCCTGCTCATGTGTTGGAAAGCTACCAATCACATTATAGCGAAATGAAATCATTACGCAGGCACGTAAAACAGTAGCGAAATCGTCATCGTTGAGTTTACGGTGAGCTGCAAACAGAATAGAAAAAGGTTGCCGAACGCGAAACATACGCAGTTGCTGCGCCCAAGCTCTCCACTGAGGTGCCCAATGAGATGCTTCAGGATTTGTAAGGGCAAGATAAGTATCCATATCTTCTTCCATGCTACGAAGAAGATCAAGTACCCCGGATCTGTCAATTATTTTACTTCTAATTATCTTAAATAGCTCTGATTGCCTCACAAAACTTTTTCGACTTATCCAGTGAATACGTAAAAAATCTGGAAAACTTTCTGCTCCGAGCTTAGAGACCATCGACTCCCAGCGATTTTCGAGAGATTGCATCTCTTCGACATTGTTAGCGTTCTTACTGAGAACCGAAAATAGGTAATTTTTGAGTAAATTAGTAGAAGATAAGCGTACGCCGCGAGCGTTAAGAGTCTCAAAAACCTTATAGGCATTGAGTTCATCTGTGACGCTAATCACCGTAAAAAATAGCCTATCACTCATGGTTTCAAGGAGTGATGCAAGTGCAATGCCCTCTTCCCCATTTTCTTTTTTACTATAATCTTTGACTCGGCGATCATACCATTCAAATGCCTTGCGAAGACTGTGTTCGGAAGCACGAAGACCTCTTTGCGGCAAATGCCCCAGAGAAACAAGATGGGTCTGGTAATAATTATCGTTATTACGGTTTAGAGAAAGTTTGCTGCGCGTAATCAGCGTAACGGGGTCTAAATAACCTATGTAAGTTTGTCGGATTTGATCGAGGCGTCTCTGATTGTCGTCAGAGTTTTTTTTGTCCTCGATCAGACGTTGGAGATTTTTCAAAACGGCGAGAACGATTAAACTGAGTGTTGTTAGGCGTTGCTGACCGTCGATAACATCAAAGGTCTTCTCGTCTTGGGATTGCAGAACAAGATACCCCATATAATGGGCTGTCTCGCCGCCATCGCGAACCGATTCCAATATATCGGACCATAGATATTCCCATTCCTCATCCGTCCAACTATAATCTCGTTGGAAACGTGGAATACGATAAGTTAGGCCATTGCCAATCAGTTTTCGGTAAGTATTGTTCTCAGTTTTAAAGTTACTAGCGGACATTATTAAATCCCTTCTCCGCTCTGCAAAAATATCTCACGATATTCACTATTTATCAGGTCTCAGGCGTTTTTGTCAAATAAGACCATGCCGCATTTCGCCCTTCACGGCACCAACGAAATATCATACCGCACAAAAGCTGAAAGTTTCGCCACGCGGTCGTAGAGTTTGCGTGCGGTGGCATTATCTACGTGCGTGTGCCAGTAAATCCGATACCAGCCGGATGTTTTGCCAATATCGACCAGGGCGTCAATCAGCTTTTCGCCCGCCCGCTGGCCGCGTGCATCCGGGGCAACGAACAGGTCTTCAAGGTAGGCGACGTGCCGCGCGCTATTCGTGTGCAGGTGCGGGATGTAGTGGAGAAGGCCGACCAGCGCGCCCGTCTCCGTTGCCGCCACCAACCCGTATAGCCCCACGGCAGGATCGTGCAGTCGCCGCCAATTGGCTTCGATCAGCGCCGGGGTGTAGTCGGTCTTGTAGAATTTCCCGTAGGCGAGAAAAAGCGCTTCCCACCCGGCACGGTCGGTCAACGCTAATGGACGAACAGAGGTTTCCATGATTACCGCCCCGCCAAAACCATGCCATCGACGCGCAAGCTGGGGCTATCGAGGCCGCGTTTGATCTCCAGATCGTCGGCGGGGGTGAGGGTCTGGTACATGTCCTTCAGATTGCCTGCGATAGTGATTTCGCTGACCGGATAGGCGATTTCCCCCTTCTCGATCCAGAAACCTGCTGCCCCCCGGCTATAATCACCCGTGAGGCCATTAACGCCCTGGCCCATCAGGTCGGTCACATAGAGCGCGTTTTCCCCCGCATAAAGCTCCTGCGGCTTTAGCGTTCCTGCGTCCACGGTTAGGTTGCTCGCGGCGGGGCCGGGCGGGCCGGATGTGCCGCGCGCGGCGTGGCCTGTGGGCGCAAGGTTCAACTGCCGGGCCGAGCGCAGATCGAGCAGCCACGTCGTCAGTACGCCCTTATCGAACAGAGCGCGCGCTTGGGTTGGCAGCCCTTCGGCGTCATAGGGGCGGGAGCGCAACCCGCGTTTGCGGTGCGGCTCTTCACGCACGGTGATCTTCGGGCTAAACACCGGCTGGCCGAGTTTATCTTTGAGAAAGCTGGTGCCGCGCGCGATGCTGGGGCCGGAAATCGCGCCCAAAGCGTGCCCAACCAGGCCACCCGCCACGCGCGGATCGAAGATCACCGGCACTTTGGCGGTTTCCAGTTTGCGCGGATTGAGGCGGCGCAACGCCCGTTCGGCGGCGGATCGGCCAATCTGAGCCGGATCGTCCAAATCTTCGGCGTGCAGGGCGGATGAATAATCGTAATCGCGCTCCATGCCCGTGCCGGTTCCGGCAACAGCGGTCATGGAGATGGAATGGTAGGTGCTGTGGTTTTCGCCCGCAAACCCGGCGGAGGTTACAAGGGCGCTGTAGCCCGAACCCCAGCCAGCGCTGGCCCCGTCGGAGTTCGTAATCCCGGCAATGCTCATGGCCGTTTCTTCGGCTAAAGCCGCGCGGGCAAGTAGGGTTTCAATATTAGGCTCATGGGGATCGACACTATCAAGCGTGGGGAAACTCCGGGCGAGAAGGTCCGCCCCGGCAATGCCGCAAAACGGGTCTTCCGGCGCAAGCCGCGCCATCGCAAGGGCGCGTTCCACCATCGCCGCCAGCGCGTCTGGACGAAGATCGCTGCTGGAGACGATGGCTTGGCGCTGACCAATGAAAACGCGCAGGCCCAAGTCTTGGCCTTCCGACCGTTCGAGTTTTTCGATGCGCCCTAGGCGGCGTTCGATGGAAACCGACGTGCCGTGATGCATTACCGCATCGGCGCTATCGGCCCCTGCCGCACGGGCCTTGGCCACGAGATCGGAGAGAAGGTCTAAAGTGGGGGGTATCGTCATGCGTGAAGTCGCCAAACTGCTAGAAGCGGAGGGATCACAGAGTGGCGATCCCAAGCACGGCGGACAACCCCCAAAGCGCGGGTTTCCCTCAAACTAGGTCATATCTCCGGCAACCCCGGCGCGGTTGAGGCGCAACCGTGCCGGGATGAGTGGAAGCGTACCGAGCCTAGTTCGCTTGCCGACGCAGAAACGCCGGGATTTCCAACAGATCGTCATCGGCCTGGCTTGAGATCTGACGGGTTCCCGTATCGCCCGAACGCGGCGATGCGGCTGCCGTTGGCGCGGTCGGAGCCGAACCACCGCCCTGAACACGGCTGCCTGCCGACGGGGTGACGGCGGGCGCGGCTTCCGAGCGACGCCCGGCGGACAGCGGGTTGGTAAAACGCTCGAACAGGCTGGGCGCGCGATTCTTGTCCTTCGCCGACGCCGGAGATGCGGCGGGGGTGGGAACATGGATCGGCTGCATAGCGAGGGCGGCATTGCCCACGCTGGTTGGCTGGGTCATCGTCGGTTCCGATGAAGCGCTGGGAACGACGCGCTGGGTCATCGCCGGTTGCATCGAGGCCTCCACCGGGCGCGGCGGAATAAAGCCACCATCAACCGAAGGCGCTGCCGCCGTGTGAGACGGTGTTGCGTGAGCGGGTGCCAAAGCACGTGGTGCCGGGTTGAACGAGCCTGACATGGCGGTGCTCGGCCCTGCCTGCGGGCGCACGGGCGCGCTCAGGCTTTGAGTGACGACAGGTTGCGGGGCGACGGCAAGATTACCTTGAATGCCGAACGCCGGGCCGTTGGTCGGCGCGGTTTCGGTGCTCATGACTGGGGCGGCTGCCGCATAATGCGACGGGTGCATCGGCACGCTGGTCATTGGTGAATAGCCGCTACCGATAGCCGCCGAGTTTTGCGAGACCGTATTGTGCTGGCCCGAGTTTTGACCCGAGTTCTGGTGCGGGGCGCGCGGCGTGGCGTCCGTCACGAGGGCGATTTGCGGGCGGCGCGGTTCGGCAGCGGCTTCCGACTCGATCCCCGTAGCGACGACCGACACGCGAACGCGGCCTTCCAGGCTTTCATCGAAGGTGGAGCCGAAGATGATGTTCGCGTCCGGGTCCACTTCTTCGCGGATACGGTTGGCGGCTTCATCGGCTTCAAACAGGGTCATATCGAGACCGCCAGTGATGTTGATGAGCACGGCGCGCGCACCCTTCATCGAGGCATCGTCCAGCAGCGGGTTAGAAATGGCGGCTTCGGCGGCATCCAGCGCGCGGCGGTCGCCCGTGGCTTCCCCCGTGCCCATCATCGCCTTGCCCATTTCGCTCATAACCGTGCGGATGTCGGCAAAATCGAGGTTGATGAGGCCCGGCATCATCATAAGGTCGGTCACGCCGCGCACGCCCGCGTGCAACACATCGTCGGCCATTTTGAAGGCATCGGCGAACGTGGTGCGCTCGTTGGCGAGGCGGAACAGGTTTTGGTTCGGAATGATAATCAGCGTATCAACATACTGCTGAAGATCGAGAATGCCGTTTTCGGCAAGGCGCATCCGGTGCGCGCCTTCAAAATGGAACGGCTTGGTGACAACGCCGACGGTCAGAATACCGCGCTCGCGCGCTGCCCGCGCAATCACTGGGGCGGCCCCGGTTCCCGTACCGCCACCCATGCCCGCCGTGATGAACACCATATTGGAGCCATCAAGCTGCTGCATGATTTCTTCGATGCACTCTTCGGCAGCAGCCCGGCCTATCTCCGGCTTCGCGCCCGCGCCTAGGCCCCGCGTTAGCTCGGTGCCAAGCTGAATGCGGCGCGAGGAGAGATTATGCCCCAGCGCCTGATTATCCGTATTGGTAACGACGAATTCGACGCCTTGCAGATTGGCGCGGATCATATTGTTAACGGCATTCCCGCCCGCACCGCCGCAGCCCACGACCGTGATACGCGGGCGCAGTTCGTGATCGCTAGGATTGCTCAAACCGATTTGCATAGCCATTTTGTGCCTCCGCTTCGAAAAACTTTGATGATCGAGCTTAAAAGTTTTCTTTGAGCCATAACCCAAGCCGTCCGATCATTCCGGTCGGCGGTGCGGCGGACGTTTTGCGTCCCCCTTTCGCAGGCTCGGATGTCGGTTGAAGGGCGTGGGCGATCAAACCTGTGCAAGTTGCATAGGCTGGACCGGCAAAATCGACGGGCAGACCGTGAAACCCTTGGGGTTTACCCACACGAACCTGTTTGTCGAGAATATGGGCCGCAAGGTCGCGCACCCCGGAGAGTTGACTTGCCCCCCCGGAGAGAACGGCCCGTCGGCCCGCTATCTTGTCCAAGCCACTCGCCTCCAAGCGACTGCGGACAAGTTCAAAAGTCTCCTCCAACCGGGGTTGGATAATCCCGGTAAGAATGGACTTTGGAATATGGTGCGCGGTGAGGCGATCATCCTCGCCGACCAGCGGAACTTCGATGATTTCCCGCTCGTCGGCACTGGCGACCAGGGCCGCGCCATAGAGGGTTTTCATCCGTTCCGCATGGGCCAGCGGGGTTGAAAGCCCGCGCGCAATATCAGTGGTCACATGGCCGCCGCCGATGGGCACCGAATCGGTGAACACCAGCTTGCCATCGAAGAAGACCGCCATCGTGGTAACGCCGCCGCCAAGATCAATCAGCGTGCACCCCATCTCCCGCTCATCGGGTACCAGCACGGACATACCGGCGGCGTAAGGGGCGGCAACAACGCCATCAAGTTCCAAATGGCAGCGGGCAATGACCATCGCCAAGGTTTTCAGCGCCGAGGTAGAGGCCGAGACGACGTGCATATTCACGCCCAAACGCTGCCCGTACATACCGCGCGGATCGCGGATGCCTCGGCTACCGTCGATGGTAAAGCCCACGGGGATGGTGTGCAGCATCGTGCGGTCGGTTGGCTCCATATTCTGCCGCCCGGCTTCCAGCACGCGGCGCACGTCCGCATCGGCAATCTCGTGATTATCAATGGACAGTTCGTGCTGCGCCACGCGCGACGACAGGTTCCCGCCCGTCATGCTCACAATAACGCCCTGAATGGTTTCGCCCGCCATTTGCTCGGCGGCATGAACAGCAGAGAGGATATTTTTTTCGGCGGCATCAATGTCGGCAATCGTGCCGGCTTTAATGCCTTTCGAGCCGATCATACCAATGCCGGTCACGCGCGGCACCCCGCCATCCACCCGCGCAATCAGGCAAGTGGTTTTGGTCGTGCCCAGATCGAGCGTCGCCACAATGCCGTTACGGGCTTTGGTCGATCCCTTCCGTATGCTCATTCTAGCCGCTCCCCCCGTTTGCCTGCTTTTGGACCGCCGCTGCGGGACTGAGTTGCACGATCATGCGGTCGGCTTGTCGCAAGTCGATGGCGACAATATCTCGGTCCAACAGCTTCTGCTGTCGGTGCAGATCGGCGAGCACCCCTAAAGCGACCGCCGGATTTTCTTCCGGCAAGCGCACGTCGATACCGTTGGTAAGCCGCAGGTTCCAGCGCCGGTCCCCCACCCGAACAATGGCGGCGACGAGCGGCTTTATCTGCGGTTCCCCCTCCAGCAGCAGCAGGATTTCTTCCGCTCGCTGGGGCGCCCCCTCGCCGACAATCACCGGCAGTTGGGCAAATTCACCGCTTGGGTCCGTGAGGCCCCGATCCGCCAAAATGGTTACGCCTCTGGAATCCACCAGGTGGAACCGTCCACCGTTTTGCCACAGGGCAAAGGGCGACCGCTCCGTGAGACGGACATAAACCGTATCCGGCAGACGCCGTTCTACGACTGCGGACAGGATCCAGGGAAGCGCTTCTAACCGCTGACGGGCGGCTTCAGCATCGAAGCCTAGAATCGCTTCTCCGCGCCGAGTTTGCAAGGATTCCATGATCGTTTCGGAAGCGGAACGAATGCGGCCCTCAACAAGAACTTCCTGAACGCGGAGGCCAAAACCCGCACCAACCTGCGCGAAAAAGCCGGGCCGGGGGAGAACAGGGCCGGAGGTATTTTGCACAGGAGATGCTGGATGTAGCGCAATTGTCACACCGAGACCGGCCACGAGCGCCAAGGTGAACGTGCCACCGAGGCCCCACAGGGCGGGCCGCAGCCATTTATTTGGCGGGCGACGCTTCGGCGGGTTCGGCACGACGATCAAGGCCCTGCCCGGAACCTTCGGCGCGACAGGGGGGTGCGCTTTCCGGCTGGGCGAAGTGATGGGCTGGTTGGGGGAAATCAGCCGCGCTTGAAGTTTCGGTTCAATCGGCGTTACCGGCGGCGGTGCCGTGGGGGTAACGCTTGGCCCCATCAACAGGCGCTTTGGATCGGTGATTTTCTGGGGCGCTTGCGTTTTGCCCGCACGCTTCGGCAGCCAACTGGTTAGGGCTGCCCGCAGGCGCGCGCCGGCGCGGGGCTGCGCCTGCTTCGGGGCCAGCAGAAAGCTCGGCAGGTTGGGCCGGTCGAGCGGATCGAGGTGCAAATCGCTCATCCCCATCGGGCTTGCTCCACCATGATCGTGACCAGTTCAACGAAGGAAATACCCTGGCTGCGCGCGGCATCGGGCACCAGCGAGGTCGGCGTCATGCCCGGCTGTGTATTGGTTTCGAGTAGCCAGACGGTGCCGGGCGCGCGTTGCGTGTCGTCATACCGAAAATCCGAGCGCGACACGCCCCGGCACCCCAGCGCCTGATGCGCGCGGACACCCATATCGTACAGCTCCGCCAGCACAACGCTCGGCACATCCGGCGGCATGATATGCTCCGCCTCGCCGCCCTTGTATTTGGCCTCGTAATCGAAGAAGCCGTGAGCATGGACAATCTCGATGGCCCCCAGCGCGCGCGGTTGGCCGGTTTTGGGATCGTCCATCACGGCAACCGTGAGTTCCCGCCCGGCGATATAGGGTTCAACCAGCACCTGATCGCCAAACCCCCACTCGGCAAGAGCGGGGCCATTATCGCCAACGCGGACGATTTGCACGCCAAAGCTGGAGCCTTCGGCGGGCGGCTTCACCACATAGGGGCGCGGCAGCACGTCGCTTGCCAAAACCTCGGCCTTAGAGAACAGCCCGCCTCCCGGCACCCGCAGCCCTTCGCCCGCGAACAGCTTTTTCGCGACGGGTTTATTCATCGCTAGGGCAGACGCCAGCACGCCGGAGTGGGTGTAGGGAATTTGAAGTAAATCGAGCAGCGCTTGCACCGTGCCGTCTTCCCCGCCCGTGCCGTGCAGAGCGTTGAACACTGCGTCCGGTTTCGGCGTAAGCGCGGCGATGAGGGCAGCGGGATCGCGCGATACGTCGATTTCGGTGACGGCAAAGCCCGCCTCTCGCAACGCCGCCGCAACCGCAGCCCCAGAGGCTAGCGATACCGGGCGCTCTGCCGACCAGCCACCCATGAGCACGGCGATATGGCGGGGGGCGCTCATGCAGCCTCTCCTGCGGTAAGGCCGATGCGTTTGATTTCCCAGTCCAGCGCCACGCCAGAGGTTTCCACCACCCGGCGGCGGACTTCTTCACCCAAGGCTTCAATTTCGGCGGCGGTGGCCGTGCCGGTATTGATGAGGAAGTTCGTGTGTTTTTCCGAAACCTGCGCGCCGCCCAGCCTCAAACCCCGGCACCCGGCTTTATCAATGAGTTCCCAGGCTTTCTGGCCTAGCGGGTTCTTAAAGGTCGAGCCGCCAGTTTTGGCGCGGATCGGCTGTGCGGCCTCGCGGTTGGTACGGATTTCAGCAAGACGCAGGCCGATGCTCTTCGGGTCGGCGTCCGTCCCGCGCAGGGTCGCTTCGGTGAAAATCCAGTCGGCGGGGGCTGCGGAATGGCGGTAGGTCAGGCCCATCTCGGTCAGTGTTGCGGTCTGCGGGATGCCCTTCCGGTCAAGCGCGCGCGCTTCCAGCAGCACTTGCGCCATATCGCCGCCATAGGCCCCTGCATTCATCCGCAGCGCGCCGCCAATCGTGCCGGGAACGCCGGAGAGAAACTCCAGCCCGGCAATCCCCGCCTCAGCAGCGGTCAGCGCGACGTTCAGATCGAGCGCAGCGGCCCCGGCCTGAACGTCGGTGCCGTGGGTCGAAATTCCGGCAAAGCCCTTCCCCAAGCGCAACACCACGCCGGGAACGCCGCCATCGCGCACCAATAGGTTCGAGCCGACGCCGATGACCGTTACGGGCACGTCGGGCGGCAGACCCGCGAGCAGGGCGGCAAGATCGTCTTCATCCGCCGGACGCACTAAGACTTCCGCCGGGCCACCCACAGCAAACCAGGTGATCGCGCTCAACGGCGCGTTCGCCGTCACGCGCCCTCGCAAAGCGGGGAGGCGTTCGGCGAGCGGAACCGTAATGTCGGGGCGGACGAGCGCGATCATACGGTCGCCTCCGTCAAGGGTTCGCCGTAAAGGTCTGCGAGGTGCGCGGGCAGGGCGTTCGCCCAATTGGTGATGGTGCCTGCGCCGAGGCAGACGACCATATCGGACGGGCGGGCCATTTCCTTAATCAGCGTCGGCAGATCGTCCGGGTTTTCGAGCGGGCGAACGAAACGGTGGCCGTGCTGCTTTATCCCGGCGATCAGGCTATCGCGGGAAATGCCCTCCATCGGCGCTTCCCCCGCCGCGTAAATATCGGCGACGATCACCGCGTCGGCATCGTTGAAGCAGGTGCAAAAATCCTCGAACAGGTCGCGGACGCGGGAATAGCGGTGCGGCTGCACGACGGCAATCACGCGGCCCCGGCAGCCGGAGCGGGCGGCCTTCAGCACGGCGGCGATTTCCACCGGATGATGACCGTAATCGTCGATCACAGTAATGCCGCGCACTTCGCCCGTGCGGGTAAAGCGGCGCTTAACGCCTTTGAACCCGGCAAGGCCCCGGCGAATGGTATCGTCGTCGATACCCATTTCGAGCGCGACGGCAATGGCGGCCAGCGAGTTCTGGACGTTATGAGTGCCGAGCATCGGCAGTTGCACGTTCCGCAGAACCCGCGTCGGCCCGCCCATGCGGTCACGGATTTCCACATCGTAGCGCGCGCCCGTCGGCTGCATCATCAGGTTCAACCCGCGCACATCGGCCTGTGGCGAAACCCCGTAGGTGACGATGCGCCGGTCGAGCTTCGGGATCATCGCCTGCACGCCGGGATGATCAATGCAGAGCGTGGCGAAGCCGTAGAAGGGGATGTTCTCGACAAAGGTGCGGAAGGCTTCCTGCACTTTATCGAAGGTGCCGTAATGATCGAGATGCTCGGGATCAATGTTCGTGACCACGGCGATCACTGAGGGCAAGCGCGTAAACGTGCCGTCGCTCTCATCGGCTTCCACCACCATCCAATCGCCCGCGCCCAGGCGTGCATTGGTGCCATAAGCGTTGATGATACCGCCGTTGATGACCGTGGGGTCAAGCCCTGCCGAATCGAGCAGGGCCGCGATCATCGAGGTCGTCGTCGTTTTGCCATGGGTGCCACCAACCGCGACCGACCATTTGAGGCGCATGAGTTCGCCCAGCATTTCGGCACGGCGCACAACGGGCAGCAGACGTTCGAGCGCGGCCACCACTTCCGGGTTATCGCGCTTGACGGCGGAGGAGATGACCAGCACTTGCGCGTCGGCCAAATTTTCGGCGCGGTGGCCGATTTCAACCGTAATGCCCAGCGAGCGCAGGCGCTTCACATTGGCGTTATCGGCTTGGTCCGAGCCGCGCACTTTATAACCGAGGTTATGCAGAATCTCGGCAATGCCCGACATGCCAATGCCGCCGATCCCGACAAAATGCAGGGTTCCGATTGATAGCGGCATCGCTCTCATGAGGCATCTCCAGAAACAACGGTCAAGGGCAGCGCGGCGCAGGTCAACACAAGGTCGGCAAGGCGGGCTGCGGCATCGGGTTTGGCAAGCGCACGGGCGGCTTTCGCGGCGTCTGCCAGCCCGGCGGGATTCGTGAGAAGCTCCGTTACGCGGCGGGTAAGGCCACCATTCGAGAGTTCCGCTTGCTCCACCAGCCACGCCGCGCCGTGATCCGACAGGGCGCGGGCGTTAACGGTTTGATGATCGTCGGCAGACCCCGGCAGCGGCACCAGAATCGCGGGCCGCCCGGCAGCGGTGAGTTCCGCCACAGTCGAGGCCCCGGCGCGGGCGATCACTAAATGCGCCAACGTGAGCCGTTGCGCCATATCGCCGAAGAAGGGCGCGCAGTCGGCCATGATCCCGGCAGCGCGGTAGGTTTCTTGGGCGGCAGCAACCGCTTCGGCCCGCACCTGATGGGAGACGCTGAGGAGGTCGCGCAAGACCTGCGGTAAGGCGGCCAGCGCGCGGGGAATGGTCTCGCCGAATACGCGCGCGCCCTGACTGCCGCCGGTAATGAGAATATGGAAGCGTTCCTGCGGCAGCGCGAACTCCGGCACCCCGGCAATGGCAGCGCGCACGGGGTTGCCGAGCCAAGTGACGGGCGGCGTTTGGGGGGGGAGCGCGAGCGTTCTGGCAAAGCTGGTGGCGAGCGCCTTCGCCCGGTCGAGCAACAGTCGGTTCGAGCGCCCAAGCACTGAGTTTTGTTCGTGCAGCACGGTCGGCAAGCCCAAGCGTTGCGCTGCCAGAACCGGCGGAACAGAGGGATAGCCGCCGAAGCCCACGCACACGGCAGGCTTCAGGCGCTTCAGCAGGGCGCGGCTGGCGACAAAGCCGCGCGCCAGAGTGAGCGCGCCGCGCGCCCTGCCCCAGAACCCCTGCCCCAGCAGCGCCGCCGAGGGCACGACGTGTAGATCGAGCCTAGCTTGAGTGATGCCCAAGGCTTTGCCGCGCGCATCCGTTACCAAGGCAACGCGGTAGCCGCGCGCAATGAGGTCGCCTGCCAAGGCTTCCGCCGGAAACACATGACCGCCGGTACCGCCTGCGGCAAGAAGGATTAAGGGCGCGCTCATAGGTCGCTCTCCCCGAACCTGCGGCGCGTGAGGCCCAGCAACATCCCCATCCCCAACGCAATCGCGAACAGCGACGACAGCCCGTAGGAAATGAGCGGCAGCGTCATGCCTTTCGTCGGGATCATGTGCAGGGTCGAGGCCATGTTGATGAAGGCTTGCAGGCCGAACTGCACCAGCAGCCCGGTTCCGGCCAGCAGCACGAACAGGTTCGATTCTTGCAAAAGTTTGGCAAAGCCGCGCAGCACAATAAGGGCAAACAGCGTGACGATGATAAGGCAGGTAATCAGCCCATATTCTTCGCCTGCGACGGCAAAAATGAAGTCGGCATGGACATCGGGAATAAAGGCTTTGGCGATCCCCTCGCCGGGGCCGCGCCCGAACGCGCCGCCGTTGGCGAACGCATCCATCGCCTTATCCACCTGATAGCGGTCGCCTGCGGCGGGATCGAGAAAACGGTCGATCCGGCTCGCCACGTGGGGGAGCAGGAAATAGGCCCCGATTAGCCCCGTCACTGCGCCAAAACCGCCGATCAGCACAAAGATCATCGGCAGACCGGCCAGGAAGAACTGAATGAGCCAAATCGCCGTGATAACAACGGTCATCCCCAAGTCCGGCTGTTTTAGCAACAGCGCGATAACGACGAGATAGAGCGCGGTGCAAATCAGAAACCCTGGCACCCCTCGGCCCTTGCGCTGTTCGGCGAACATCCAGGCCGCGACCACGGCAAAGCAGGGTTTGACGAATTCGGACGGTTGAATCGACTGGCCAGCCAGCGAAATCCAGCGCCGCGCGCCCTTAATCTCTTGGCCCGCCACCAGCGTCAGCGCCAGCATCGCCAGCCCGCCAATAAAACCAACGACCGCCAAGCGGCGAATATTGCGCGGCGACAGCAGGGAAATGGCGATCATCACCAGCAGGGCCGCAGGCAGTACGATCAACTGGCGTTTGACGAAGTGGAAACTGTCGGGAATGCCGATGCGGGTGGCAACCGCCGGGCTTGCCGCCAGAATCAGCATCGCGCCAATCCCCGCCAGCACCAGCAGGGCCACGAGGCTCATGCGGTCCACTGTCCACCACCAGCGCCCAACGATGGAGCGGTCGGCGCGGGAAAAGCTCGATAGCGCGGTCATTGCGCGTCCTCCCCTTCGCTCAAGGCCCGGACCAGATCGCGGAAATGGTCGCCGCGATGCTCGAAGCTCTTGTACTGATCGAAGCTGGCGCAGGCGGGGGAGAGCAGTACGATGTCGCCGGGTTTTGCAGCAGCCATCGCGGCGCGCAGGGCCACATCGAGAGTGCCACAGAGTTGGGGCGTAATGCCGCTATGGCTGAGGGTTTCGGCAAAGGCTTCGCTCGCCTCGCCAATCAAATAAGCCCCGCACACACGCGGGAAGTGGGCCACCAGCGCATCAATCCCGCCCGATTTGGCGACGCCGCCCAAAATCCAATGAATAGCCGGGTAGCACACCAATGCGCGTTCAGCCGCATCGGCATTGGTGGCTTTGCTGTCGTTGATATAGGCAACACCGCGCACGCTGCCCACCAGTTCTTGACGGTGGGCGAGACCGGGGAAGCGTGTGATCGCCGCACAAATCTCGGCAGGCGCGAGGCCCGCGTGGCGGGCGGCGGCATAGGCGGCGCAGATGTTTTGGGCGTTATGACGGCCCGGCAGGCGGGCGGCGCGATCAAGGCTCAGAACCTCTACGGCGGCCCCGTCGAGATCGTCGATCAAATGACCGTCGAGGGCATAGACGCCGCCCGCGACCGGGGCCAGCACCGAAATCGGCACAATGCGCGGCGCGCGTTCGCCCCGCACCAGCTTATCGGCCAGACTGCGGCTGGGGGCATCGTCCATCCCGACGATGGCCCAGTCGGTTTCGCCCTGGTGCTGAAACACGAGGCTTTTTGCTTGAATGTACCCATCCATCCCGCCGTGGCGGTCCAGATGATCGGCAGTGATGTTCAGCAGAATGGCGGTTTGGGCGGATAGGCTCGGCACCCGCTCCAATTGATAAGACGAGAGTTCGAGCACATAGGTGCCCTCCGCCCCATAGGCGGGCAGCGTGAGGGCGGCCACGCCGATATTGCCGCCCATCGACACGATGCGCCCGGCTTCGGTGAAAATATGGTGGATCAGCGCGGTCGTGGTCGATTTACCGTTGGTGCCGGTAATAGCGATGACGGGCGCTGCGGTTTGCGTGGAGAGCAGCAGATCGACATCCACCAAAATCGGCACGTCCGCGCCGCGCGCCAAATCGGCAGCAGGATGCGGCTTTGGGTAGGAATGGGGAATGCCGGGCGAGAGAATAAGCGCCGAAAGTTCCGCCCACGGCATCGCCACAACAGGGGTTAGGGGAATGCCTATCGCCAGCGCGGCATCCCGTGCCGCAGGTGTATCGTCCCACGCGCACACGATGGCGCCAGCGCGCGCGAGGGCTTCCGCCGCGACCAAGCCGGAGCGGGCGAGGCCGACGACGGCCACCTGTTTGTTGCGGTAGGCGGTGGGCAGAATCATGGGCGACCTACCGCAGTTTCAAGGTTGAAAGGCCAATCAACGCCAGCACCGAGGCGATGATCCAGAAGCGGATAACGATGGTCGGCTCGGCCCAACCCTTCTTCTCGAAGTGATGGTGCAGCGGGGCCATGCGGAACACGCGCTTGCCGGTCAGCTTGTAGCTGGTCACTTGCACGATCACGGACACGGTTTCGAGCACGAACAGCCCGCCGATAATCCCCAGCACAATTTCATGCTTCGTAATAACGGCGACCATACCGAGCGCGCCGCCCAAGGAGAGGGAGCCGGTATCGCCCATGAACACGCGCGCAGGCGGCGCGTTGAACCAGAGAAAGCCTAATCCCGCGCCCGTTAGCGCTCCACAGAACACGGCCATTTCCCCCGCGCCGGGAACGGAGGGGATTTGCAGATAGCCCGAGAACACCGCGTTCCCGACGAGATAAGAAATGAGCGCGTAGCACCCTGCCGCGATCATCACCGGCACGATGGCCAGCCCATCCAGCCCATCGGTGAGATTCACCGAATTGCCCGCGCCGACGATAATGAAAATCGCCACCGGCACGAAGAACCAGCCGATATTGATGAGCACAGCCTTGAGAAACGGAATGGCGATACTGGTTGAAAGCGGGTCGCGGGTAAGGCTCATCACCCAAATGACGGCCACGGCGGCAATGCCGATTTCAAACGCGAGCTTGATGCGTCCACTCAACCCTTTGGGGTTCTTCTTGCTGACCTTCAGAAAATCATCGGCAAAGCCAATCAGCCCATAGCCGATTGTCACCATCAACACGGCCCAGACATAGCCGGAGGTAAGGTCGGCCCACAGCAGCGTGGAAATGGCGAGCGCTAACAAAATCAAGAACCCGCCCATCGTGGGCGTGCCTTTTTTGGTCAGCAAATGCCCTTCTGGCCCATCGCTGCGGATCGGCTGGCCCTGGCCCTGTTTGGTTCGTAGCCACAAAATCAGCTTCGGCCCGGCAAACAGAGCGATGAACAGTGCGGTTAAAATCGCCCCGCCGGTTCGGAAGGTGAGATACCGGAACAGGTTGAACAGGGCGAACTCATCCGCCAAGGGGGCCAGAAGATTGAACAGCATTAGGACAAACCCTTCTGGGATGCGGCGCGAAGCGCCTCGACGAGCGGGCGCATTTTCATCCCCAACGAGCCTTTCACCAGCACGGCATCGCCGGGGGCGAGATCGGCGGTGATCGTCTCGATAAGATCAGCGGTGCGCGCGGCGTGGCGGGTTACGCGGCCTTCCGGCAGCGCCCGTGCCAGCGCTTCGGTATAGGGGCCAGCGAGATAGAGGCGGGCAAGGCCGGTTGCTTCCACCGCGTCGGCAAGGCCGGCGTGCAGCGCGTCGGCCTCGGCCCCCAACTCCAGCATATCGCCCAGCACCAGAATGCGGCGACCGGGCACCGTGGCGAGCACCGAAAGGGCAGCGCGGACGGCAGCCGGGCTAGCGTTATAGCTTTCATCGAGCAGAATGATCGTGCCGCCCTGCCACGGCAGCGTAAGCCGCTCGCCCCGGCCCGCGATGGGGCGAAGGGTTGCGCCAGCAGCGCAAGCGGCATCAAGATCACCGCCAAGCAGCACCAGCGCCGTGAGGACGCCCAGGCTATTCAACGCCTGATGACGGCCCGCAAGGCCCCAGCGGTAGCGGCGGCGCTGGCCGAGAAGGGTGGCTTCGATTACATCAATCCCATCAGCACCCGGTTGCCAATCGAGCAGACGGCTATCGGCTCCCGCGTCGGCCCCGAAGCTTAGGATTGTCGGATAGGCTGTCCGCATCGCCGCGAAATGCACAGAATCGCGCGGCAGAATCAGCGTGCTGCCCGGCTCCAGTCCTTCGGCGATACTGGCTTTTTCGCGCGCGATACCCGCTTCCCCATCGGCGAAAAACTCGACATGGGCCGGGGCAATCGCCGTCACGAGGGCCACATGGGGGCGCACTTGCCGGGCGAGCGGCGCGATTTCGCCCGCGTGGTTCATCCCCAACTCGAACACGCCGAACCGCGAGGCTTCCGGCAGCCGCGCCAGCGACAGTGGCACGCCGAAGTTATTGTTGAGGTTGCCGTGCGAGCCGTAGGTGGGGGCTTGGGCGGCGAGAAGCTGCGTGAGCGCTTCCTTGCTCGACGTTTTGCCAACACTGCCGGTGATCGCCGCGATACGAGCGTCGGTGCGGGCGCGGGCGAAACGGCCTAAATCTTCCAAAGCTCGCATTGTATCGGGAACCAAAAGGTGCGGCTCCTCGACAATGCGGTCCACCACCGCTGCGACCGCTCCGGCCTGAAGCGCTTGGGCGACGTAAGCGTGGGCGTCGTGAGTGTCGCCGCGTAAGGCCACGAACAGATCGCCCGGCTGAACCGTGCGGCTGTCGATGCTCACCCCCGTCGCGGTCCAGGCCCCAACGGCAAGACCGCCAGTTGCACGCGCGGTGGTTTTTTGTGTCCATAGTCCGATCATAGCGCTGCCTTCCACAGGGGGGTGCCGCCTGCGGCCTCAAGGGCGCGTGCCGCCACCTCTCGATCATCGAACGGCAGGGTTTCCGTCCCGACGATCTGGCCGGACTCATGGCCCTTGCCCGCGATAATCAACACGTCATCGGCCTTCAGGGCTTTGATCCCGGCGGCAATCGCCGCCGCCCGGTCGCCAATTTCGATCACCGCGCCGGGGCCGTTGCAGCCCGCCAGCACGGCTTTACGAATAGCGCCAGCGTCTTCGCTGCGGGGGTTATCGTCGGTAATAATGGTATAATCGGCGAGGCGAGCGGCGAGGCCGCCCATAATTGGGCGTTTGCCGGGGTCGCGGTCGCCGCCGCAGCCAAGGATTACGTGCAGCTTGCTGCGCGCGGTCATTGTGCGGCGGGCGGCGTTCAACACTTCTTCCAACGCGCCGGGCTTATGTGCGTAATCGACGATAACGGTCGCGCCGTTCAACGCGCCAACGGTTTCCATTCGGCCCGGTACGGGACGCAAGCGGGGAATAGCGGCGATGGCGGCATCGACCGAAACGCCTGCGGCAACGGCAAGCCCCAGGGCGGCCAGCAGGTTTTCGGCCTGAAAACTGCCGAGCACGGGAAAAATCACCTCAGCCGACTGGCCCAAGATCGAGAGCGACAGGGCTTGCCCACCCGGGACGATCGTTCGGCCCGTCAACGCAAGATCGGCGTTCTTTGTACCGTAGGTTAGGCAGGTCTGAGCGCGCTGGGCCATCCGGTCCCGCAACACTTGGCCCCATTCGTCGCCGATATGGACTACGGCAGTGCCGTCTTGCGGCAGTAAATCCGTGAACAGCCGGGCTTTGGCCTCGAAATAGGCTGCCATCGTTGCGTGATAATCGAGATGGTCGCGCTGAAGATTGGTAAAGGCGGCGGCTTTCAGCCTCACCCCATCAAGCCGCCGCTGGTCGAGACCGTGGGAGGAGGCTTCGAGCGCAAAATGGGTCACGCCCGCTTGCGCCGCATCGGCAAGGTAGGCGTGCAGTGCCACCGGGTCCGGCGTGGTCAATGTATATTCGGGGGCAAGACCGGGCGCGAGCAGACCGAGCGTGCCGAGATAACCCGCCGTAAGCCCGGTTTCGGCGAAAATACCTTGCGTGAAGCAGGCAGTAGAGGTTTTACCGCTGGTGCCGGTAACGGCAACAATGGTTTCCGGCTGCTGACCGTAAAACGCGGCGGCGATCAGCGCCAACTCCCGGCGCGGGTCCGGCGAGATCAGCACGGGGATGGGCGCATCAATGCCTTCCGCTCCCAAGATCACCGATGCACCCATGGTGGCCGCTTGCGCGATATAGGCTCTGCCATCGGCCTTGGCCCCAGACAGCGCGGCGAACAGATAGCCGGGGCGCACCGCGCGGCTATCCGCCGTGATGCCGGTCACGGTCACGTCGGCGAGGGGGCCGGGCAGGCCTATTAGCAGATCACCGAGCCGCAAGATTGGAGCCTCCTGTGGGCGAAACGGGCAGGGGGGCCGGGCGCGCGCTTGCTTGTGGGCTAGGCGCGCGGACTGCCATTGGGGCCGAGGCGGGCGGCGCTTGCAGCGCGGCTGCGGCGGGCGTTGCCTGCGGGGTGGGTTTGGCCACGCGCGGGCCGGTTCCGGCGAGATCGACCGCGAGCGCGGCCTTCACGTCGGGCGCGTTCGCGTCGTAAGGTTCAACCCCTAGGAGCGGACCAATGCGCGCGATTATCTTGCCGCCCGTGGGGGCCGCGTTCCAGCCGGAGGTGGAAAAATTATAGGTTTCCTTCAGCCCCTTCGGCTCATCCAGCATGGCAATCACCAGATAGCGCGGGTTGTGCATGGGGAAGCCTGCAACGAGCGAAGTGATGTTGGCGTTCTTGCGGTAGCCACCGCGCGCACCGATTTTCTCCGCCGTCCCGGTCTTGCCGCCAATCAGATAACCCGGCACTTCCGCTTTTCGGGCCGTCCCGCCCGTGACGACGAGGCGCATCAGCTTTCGCATTGTGTCCGACGTTTTGGCGCTCATCACGCGGGTGCCTTGGATGATGGCCCCCTCTTCGTGCTTGATCAGGGTTGGGCGCACGTAAAAGCCGCCGTTCATCACCGAGGCGGCGGCACCCGCCATTTGCAGCGCACTGACCGAGATACCGTGCCCGAAGGCAATCGTCATTAAGTTGATCGGACGCCACGGTTGCGGCACCTGGGGCCGCCCGATTTCCGGCACTTCAAACTTTGGCGGTGTCAGCAACCCGAGCTTATCCAAAAAGGCGCGCTGGCCCTGCACGCCAACGTCTTGCGCCATTTTGATGGAACCGATGTTAGACGAGTACATGAAGATTTCCGGCACCGACAGCCAGCGCGGAATCGGGTGATCGTCCTTAATCGTGAACCTGCCAATGGAAATTGGCCGTGCGGCATCGTAACCGCCGTTCACCGAAACCGTGCCGTAATCGAGCGCCATCGCCGTGTTAAAAATCTTAAAAGTCGAACCCATTTCATAAACGCCGAGGGTAATGCGGTTGAAGCGCGCATCATCTGGCGAGCCGCCCAGATTGGTTGGGTCGAAGTCGGGCATCGAGATCATGCCCAGCACTTCGCCCGTGTAAATATCCATGACGATCCCAGCCGCGCCAATGGCCTGGAACTTCTGCATTGCCGCATCAAGCTCTTGGCGCAGGATGTGCTGAATGCGCGTGTCGATGGACAGGGCCACCGGCTCCCCGCCCGCGCGCAAGCGTTCGTTTAACCCCTTTTCAACACCCGCAAGCCCATTGCTATCCACATCGGAAAAGCCGAGGACATGGGCGAGCAGACGGCCCTGCGGGTAGAGGCGGCGGTCTTCCTGCTGGAACTGAATGCCGGGAATACCCAGCCGATTGATCTCATATTGTTGGCGGGGCGTTACATTGCGGCGAATGTACACAAAGCTACGTTCCGGCGCGGCCAAGCGTTCACGGATCTGCTTTTCGTCGATGTCCGGCAGCACCGAGGCAAGTTTGCGCGCAACGCCCGCTGGATCCGAAATTTCCTTCGGGTTGGCGTGGGCCGAGGCAGTTTGGATCGAGGTTGCCACCAGCAAGCCGTTGCGGTCCACAATATCAGCCCGGTCCAGCTTCTCTGGGCGGGCGGCGCGGGCTTTGCGCGTATCGTTGGCATGGGGAAACAGCGTGACATCGGCCAAGCGCACCCCAATCGCACCAAAGGCCAGCGCGAAGAACGCACTGGTCACGATCAAACGAGTATGGGCGGTTTCCACGGCGTGCTTGCCGGGACCGCCCAGAGTGTAAGTGGAGCGCAGCGCGCGCAGCAGGGCCGTGCCAAAGCTCATGGCACTCTCCTAGGCGCAAGCGCGGGCGCGCGGACGGCTAAGGGCGGGCGCGCATTTTGGCCAGCGTTAGGAAGGGTGGGGGCGGGGAGAGTTTGGGCGTCGGCATCCGCATCGAAGTCGTCCGGCAACGCGCCCGCGCCTTCTTCAAACGGCAAATCCGGTTCCGCTGGTTCCGCAGTCGTGCGGCGCGGGCCGTTCGCGGGTGGGGCTATGGGCGGCAGGGGTTGGGCACGCATCGGCAGGGCCGCGAGCTTAATGATCTGCTTTACCCCTAGCGGCTCCAGGCTTAAGTGCGTGCGGGCTTTTTCTTCAATGCGGTGCGGCTGATTGAGAAAGCTCCACTCCGCCTTCAACACCTGCATCGATTCTTGATCGACAAGAATCTGGCGATTGAGCTGAGTCAGCACTCGCTCTTTCCGCGCCACTTCGTACTTCAGATGATAAACCGCATAGCCCACCGAGCTTGCCAACACGAGCCAGACGAGAAAGAAGCGCCACATGGTTAGGCTCCTTTCGGCGTATGGGCGGGGGCATTCGTGCGTTCGGCGATTCGCAGCTTGGCCGACCGGGCGCGCGGGTTGGCCGCCAATTCATCGGGCTGGGCCGTAATCGCTTTGCGCGAGATTAGTGTAAAACTAGGCGCATCCACATCTTTTGGCGGCGCATAGCGCGAGACCGAGGCGCTTTTGCCACTGCGATCAGCGAGGAAGTTTTTGACGATCCGGTCTTCAAGCGAATGAAAGGACACAATCGCCAGCCGCCCGCCGGGGGCAAGGCAACGCTCTGCTGCCGCAAGCCCGCGCGCGAGTTCGCCCAACTCATCGTTCACGGCAATGCGAAGGCCCTGGAACGTGCGCGTTGCTGGATGGATACCGTCTTTGGACTTCGGCACGGCAGTACGAACGATGTCGGCGAGACCCAAAGTGCTCGTGATCGGGCTTTCCGCCCGCGCCCGCAGAATGGCTTTTGCCACGCGGCGGGAAAGCCGTTCTTCGCCGTACTGATAAATGATGTTCGCGAGGTCTTCTTCCCCAAGGTTATTCACCAAATCCGCTGCGCTGGGGCCGGATAGGCTCATTCGCATATCGAGCGGCCCATCGGTGCGGAAGGAGAAACCGCGTTCGGGCGTGTCGATCTGGGGGGAGGAAACGCCGATATCGAGCGTAACCCCATTGATGGGGCTAAACCCCGCTGCCGCCGCCAGGCTATCGAGATAACCGAAGGTTCCCGCGACGGTGTGCAAACGCCCGCCGAAGTCCTTAGCCATCTCGGCCCCGTAGCTTAGGGCTTCCGGGTCGCGGTCAATGGCCAACACTGTGCAGTCTGCCGCCTCCAACAGCCTGCGCGTATAGCCCCCGCGCCCGAACGTCCCATCAAGATAGCGCCCCCCGTCCCGAGGGGCGAGCGCCGCAACCACTTCCCGCATTAGAACCGGAAGATGCTGGCCGACCATCCGTTCTGGCATCACTCCCTCCGAGGGGAGGGCGCCGGACGGATGGTTTCTTTGGTCTTTTTCGCCTCCAGCCGGCTGGCAATCGTCGCCTCTACGATTGACAGATGCTGGGACGGATCCCGGATTAGAAAAAACTTACCCTGGCCGACAAAGGCGGCTTCTTCGCCAATCCCGGCATACTCCAGGAGCGGTTGGGGGAGTAGAACCCGTCCGCCCTCATCCCACGCCAGTTGAAACGTCTCGCCCAACAGGGCGGAGAGCAATGTGTAGCGTTCAGCCTGATCGGGCTGGTCAGGATCGAGCCTTTCTAGCTCGTCCGAAAATTTTTGCAGGCGGTCAATCCCTGCCGCCTCGATCCACGGACCCTGCAACGAGCGGTAGGCCAAAATCCCCCCATAGGGTTGATCCGCCAAGACCGCACGAAACTGTGCCGGAACCGACACGCGGCCCTTCTTATCAACCTTATTCGTGAATGTGGTCAGGAATAAATTCATTCCCGATCCGCAGCCCCTTCGCCCGCGCGCCCAAGGTTGCCCTTTGACGCCATCCCACCGTGTTTGTGCCTCCGCGCCGGGAATGCTTGTCATACAGCGTGTTACGCCTCAGTAACACTGTACGCCCGCACCCCTGACCCCATCCCCCACGACACGAAGATACGGGTGGGCGTATCTGGTTCCGCATGGGATGATTTGGGATAACATGGGATAACATGGGCGTCAATGGAGCCAAGGAGTAAAAAACTCGATAATTCAAGGCATCACCCGCTTAGCTTCTCATGGACTATAAATGGCCAGACTCTTGCCACAATGCTAATGTAATAAATTAGGATAAGTGCTTATCACTCTGTTCAGTAATCATTATTTTTAATTGTTCATTTTATGTTCTGAGAATGGATTTTGCGTGTGTGAACGGGAAGCGAAGAACGCTGTTCAGGCCCTCAGAATCCGAGCAAAACCCGAGGCTCTGGCAGGCTTTTTCGGCTGATAGAGGGTGTGATGAGCGAGCTTGCGTTTGTCGTATTGCTACAGAAATGTGACAAATTCTGTGCCGCACTACAGGGGAATTAACTTAACATGAGGCTATCTGAGACAGGCTTGTCTCTTCCCGATAGCCCTCCATTTTTCCACTCTGAGGAATTACCAGACGGCCTGTAAGCCGGGTTCTGTCCGAGGCTTTGCAGCCCGTGGATGACCATTCCTCTGGGATGATCGTTGCCGATCACCTCTCGCAACCAACCCGAAGAGCGGCGCGGAAATGCGCTGTACCCCGCGAGGGGGCCTGCCCTTCCTATTCGGTTTTGCTCCGGGTGGGGTTTACCGTGCCGCTTCCGTTGCCGGTTGCGCGGTGCGCTCTTACCGCACCCTTTCACCCTTACCGTGTGCGCCCGAAGGCGGACAAGGCGGTTTGCTTTCTGTGGCACTATCCCTAGGGTTGCCCCCGCCGGGCGTTACCCGGCACCCTATTTCCGTGGAGCCCGGACTTTCCTCCCGCCGCAAATGCGACGCGCGGTCATCCAGCCGTCTGGTAGCGCAGGCTTAGACGGCGAGAGGGCGGGGGTCAAGAGCGAAAGGTTAACCGAGATAGGTGCGAATCTGATCCGGTGTCATATTCCCGCCGCATAGCACCGTCGCCACGGGTTGCCCCGACAGAAGCGCAGAGTGTTCTAAGACCGCTGCTACCCCCGCCGCGCCCGCAGGCTCCACCACTAAGCCATAGTGAGTTTGACAGAAGCGCATGGCGGCGCGGATTGAGGCTTCCGACACGCTCCAGACGGCATCGACGGTTTGCGGCATACAGGCGAGGGCGTAAGGCACCGGCTCGCGCACAGCGATACCATCGGCAATAGTAGGGGCGATCTCGGTTGCAATCAGGCGTTTTTCTGTCCACGACAACAGCATCGCCGGGGCCGTTTCGGCAACGATGCCTATCACCTTTACCTGGGGCCGTTCAGCTTTCAGCCACGCACCAATCCCCGTGAGCAAAGCGCCATTACCGAGCGGCACTAGCACGGTCTCGAACGGAACGGAGCTTTGCGTCATTTCGAGCGCAATTGTACCCGCGCCTTCGGCGATGCGGGGATGGGCACCGTCTTCCACCCACAATCCGCCGACCTCCGCCGCAAAGGCGCGGGCGGCGTTCTTTGCGGCGTCGAAATCATGGCCCTCCAGCCGCACATCGGCCCCGAGGCACCGCATCGCCTCGATTTTGAGAGGATTGGCGGTGGTTGCGGCGAATAGCGTTACCCGGCGGCCTCGGCGGCGCGCGGCATAGGCGAGACCCTGGCCGAAGTTTCCAGCAGAGGCTGATACCAAAAGCTGATCGGAGGGATCAAGCCCCGCAACAAACCAATCAGTGCCGCGCCCTTTGAACGCGCGAGTCGGGTTCAACCCTTCGACCTTCACCGAGAGTGGCAGCCCCAGGGATGCATCAGCAGCAGGATGCGACCAGAAGGGCGAGTTGAGAAATACCGGATCAATCGCGGCATAGGCGGCGCGAATTCCGGCGGGGCGGGGCGGGGGCGGGATCGTGTTCATGGGAGAAAGTTTAGTGAATCGGTGCGCGTAAATTTTCCGATTATTGGTTAGTATCGGGTAGTTTTTGCAGCGGCACGCGGTTTTGCGATGAATTTTCCCGAACTTCTCTCTGCCTCGGACACAGCCCTGTTGGCGGCGGTGCAAGAGAATGCCGATTTGACCTTGGAGCAACTCGCTGACCGGGCGGGTTTATCGCCCTCGGCAGTTCAGCGGCGGCTTAAAAAACTGCGCGAGGCCGGGGTTATTCAGCGCACCGTGACGCTCCTCGACCCGAAAGCCGTCGGGCAAAGCCTTAGCCTGATCGTCGAGTTGGAGTTGGAGCGCGACCGGCACGATCTACTCCCACCGCTTCAACAATGGATTGCGCGGGAAGGGGCGATCCAGAACGCTTGGTTTGTCACCGGGCGCGGCGATTTGGTGCTGTCTATGACGGCGGTGAGTATCGAGAGCTTCGACGCTTTTATGGAACGAATGCTGGCGGAGCACCGGGTGATCCGAAAATACACCACCAGCGTTGTGCTCAAAACTTTGAAGCGCAGCTTGGCGGTTGCGCTTGACTGAAATCGCTCCTAACCCGCCCGCAGTTTCGTTAACAACGCCGAAACATCTTGCTGTAGATGCGTAGCGTTCTGGGCGAGTTGATCGGCGAGGCTTTGCACTTCGGCGGCGTTTGTGCCGGTCACGCTGGCTTCCTGTTGCACATCGCTGATCGTGCTCGAAACGCTCTGCGTGCCCTGAGCGGCCTGCGTGATCGTGCGCGCGATTTCGGAGGTCGCGGCACCTTGCTGCTCCACCGATCCGGCAATAGTGGTGGTGATTTGGCTCATGTCGCCGATTGTGCTAGCGATGCCGTTGATCGCCGACACCGCTGCGCCCGATTGGTTTTGAATGGCCAGAATTTGCACTTGAATATCATCGGTGGCTTTCGCGGTCTGCGCCGCTAGGTTCTTAACCTCGCTTGCCACGACGGCAAAACCCTTGCCAGCATCGCCAGCGCGCGCGGCTTCAATGGTAGCGTTGAGGGCGAGCAGATTGGTTTGGCTGGCGATAGCGTTGATGAGGGCAACAACTTCGCCAATGCGTTGCGAGGCGGTCGCCAGCCCTTGCACAGTGGTTCCGGTTGCCTCGGCTTCGTGTACGGCGCGCTCCGCCACCACACGCGCCCGGCTAACATCCCGCGTGATTTCAAGAATCGAGGCGGAAAGCTCTTCGGTAGAAGCCGCGACGGACTGCACGCTGGCGGCGGCCTGTTCCGATTCTGCGGCGACGTGATTGGCTTTGCGGGACGTGTTGCTGGCAATGCCTGTCAGTTGTTTCGACGCTCCACGCAATTGGTCGGCAGCGGCAGACACAGACCGGAGCGTTGCCCCCACCCCTTGTTCAAACTGATCGGCGAACGTCAGCAGCCCCTGTTTGCGGGCGGCTTCGGCTTCGGTACGAATCCGCTCCTGTTCAGTGCGCGCGGTTTCTAACTGCGCGCGATCATCGCGGAAAACGACAACGGCGTTCGCCATGCGCCCCAGTTCGTCCGCCCGGTTCGCCCCCGGAATTGCGCCCACTGGGCGATTGGCGACCAAATCGGTCATCACGATTTCAAGCTGATGAAGCGATTTGAAAACCCGCAACCGCAGGCCCACGGCCATAAGGCTCAAGAGAACGAAGAGCGCGGCAGTGGCTGCGATCACAAGAGAAAACCAAAACTTAACCTGGTGATCGGCACTCTTCGCCTCAGCGCTCGTGCGCTGATCGAGGGCAACGAAGAATTTATCGACCGGGGCCATAATTTGGCTTTTGTAAACATGGTACTCCGCCGAATGCATCAGCTTTCGTGCCAGGTCCATATCCGGCGCTCTACGCTCGGTAAACTCTTTTCCGGTGCCGCGAAACAGCCCCTTTACGGCATTCATCGCAACCACTTCAAGATCAACCAAGCCATCGGAATTGGCCTGCGCCTCCCGAAGCAAGGCAAATTCGGCATCGGTGAATCCGGCTTTGGTCATAAGGGCCTGAAGAGGGATTGCGGCACCATCAGGCCGGGGCTTATCCGGCTTTGCCGCCAAAAAATCCCAGTAGATGCGGCTATATTCTTGTGGGCGCGGTTTTTTGCCGTTCCGAATATCGAGCACAGCCATATACTGCTCTTCCCACTTGGCCTCGCCTGTGACCACATAGGTGCGGGCGAGGCGGGTGAGATCATCGGAGCTTTGCCGCAACTCATCGGCTAAAAGATACGACTGATAGCGGTTGTCGTAGGCGGCACGCGCCCCTACTTCGGCGCTTTGGAACTGATAAAGCGCAAAAATTAAAAGGGCCATCAGCAGGCCGACAACGAACAACAGGCCCGCGAAAGCAGCTCTCAGCGATTTTATAGCGATCATTATTACCTCAGCAAAGCTCTTATCAAAGCAATGTCAGCCTAGCATCAGTATTACGGAAATACAACTGAATTATCTTAAATTTTTTATCCGTTTTCGGCCTGGAGCGGCGCTTCTAATGCTAAGTCCGCATGTATTCCTCATACGTAAGCTTAGTGTCGTAAGACTTCTGATTTTCCCGAAACGTCAGCGTAAACTCTTTGAAGTTAAGCCTTTGGCGGGCGGCGCACCAGCGTTAGCAAGCCAACGCCCCCCAACGTCAGAGCGGCTCCGAACGCGGCTTTAAGCGTAAAAGGCTCGCCCAACGCGATCACACTGGCAAAAACGCCGAAAATCGGGGCCGTTAGCGCGTAGGGCGAGAGAGTGCTGAGGGGGTAGCGCTGCATTAGCGTGTACCAGCCGCCATAGGCAAACAGCGTTGCGCCGACAATCATGTAAGCGAGCGCGCCTGCCACAACCCAGCCGCTGTTCGCCAGTGCCGGGATCTGCCCGGTTTCGAGAAAGAAGGAGAGCAGCGCTAACTGCGGGGCGGTCAGCAGGGCCATCCAACCGGTCATCGCCAGTGGGTGCAGAGAGGTCAGCCGTTTCGAGACGAGGTTGGAGCACGACCAGACGAAGGCGGCGAACACTACCAAGCCGGCGGCGAAGGCCGAACTGGGGCCGTGCGGCTCGCCGAACACAATCGCAACCCCCACCAGCGCAATCGCCATGCCGATCAGTGTGATGCGCGACGGGCGCTCTTTGAGAATCACAATACCGAGCAGCGTTGAAAACGGCACCTGCGCTTGAATAAGCACTGCCGCCAAAGCACTATCGACCGAGCGTAGAGCGAAAAACAGTATGCCGAAATGCACAACACCCAACATACAGGAAAGCAGCAGCAGCCAGCCCCACTGACGGCGCGGGCGCGGAAAAAACGGAATCACCAATAGCCCGACGACGGCAAAACGGATCGCGAGCAAAAACAGCGGCGGCACTGCTGCCACACCGATCTTAGCAACGGGGAAATTCACGCCCCACACCAGCATAATGGCGAGCACGTAAAACAGATCTCGAACGGTAAGCCGGGTCGCAAGGGGCATAGACATAGCCTTACGCTAGCCGCCCTCTCTGCTGACGAGAAACGCCGCTTTAGCACAGGGGGGATGCAGGCACAGCGCAAGAAACGGAGAGATAGAACAAGAACGCTCGGGTAAGCTACTCGAAACTTCCCCCCGGAGACGCCGATGTCCACCCCTGCTTCTACTGCTATGACAGGCCGCGACTGGCTTATTCTCGGCATTTTATCGTTACTTTGGGGGGGATCGTTCCTGTTCGGGCGGGTTGCGGTGGCAGAATGGCCGCCGTTCACAATTGTCTTCTGTCGGGTCGCCGGAGGGGCCGTGATTTTGGCGATAGCGGCGCGGGCGATGGGGCTAGCCTTTCCCACCAATCGGGGCCTGTGGGGCAGTTTCATTGTTCTGGCGCTGCTGAGTAACGTCATTCCCTTCTCGCTGATCGTGTTTGGGCAGCAGCAGATTGGGGCCGGGCTGGCCTCCATTCTTAATGCCACCACGCCGCTGTTCGCGCTGCTGGTCACTCATTTTATGACGGAAGACGAAAAGCTCACGCCGCTACGGTTGGGCGGCGTCGTGTGTGGTTTTCTCGGTGTCACCATCATGCTGGGGCCGAGTGCGGTTACCGGATTAAGCGGCCCGTTGCTGGCTCAGGCCGCCATTCTCACAGCGGCTTTATCTTATGGGTGGGCGGTTTGGTACGGGCGGCGGTTGAAGAAGGTAAACCCAATCCAGGCGGCGCTTGGGCAATTGACCGCCGCTTCGCTGCTCATGGTGCCCTTGATGCTGTTCGCCGACCGGCCCTGGAGCCTGCCGCCATTGTCCTGGCCGGCGATTGGATCGCTGGTTGGGTTGGCGACACTCTCCACCGCTCTGGCCTATGTGCTCTATTTTCGCCTGCTGGCGCGGGTAGGGGCGGGGAATTCCTCGCTCGTAACCTTCCTCATTCCGCCGAGCGCGCTCCTAATGGGCATTCTGTTTCTAAACGAAAGCCTAACGCTGTGGCAGGTTGCAGGAATGGCGGGCATTGGGCTTGGGTTATCTTTGGTCGATGGGCGGTTGTTTCGCCGGGCTGGGTGATCCTGGCTGGGTGATCCGGGCTGGGTGATCCTGTAACACCACGTAACAAAGCGTGAATTGCTGCAAGCCATTGCCCTTGCTATCTCTAAACTTGGATTAGATCGCGATGCGGGGAAGAGGCACCCCGCGCGTGATGGCAAGGATCAGCAGCGTGGAGGCAAGCATGAGCGATCGGCGAGGTAAGGCAGCGGCGGTGCCGACTGCGTCGCGTCGAACAATCGTGCAGGCTATTCGCTGTGAGGGCATTGGTCTTCATACGGGCAAGCCGGTTGCGATGACGCTGGTTCCGGCGGCCCCCGGCACGGGCATCGTGTTCCGCCGCACCGATGTTCCGGGCGATACGGGCGTGTTGCCCGCGCGCTGGGACCGGGTGACGCAAACAATGCACGCAACGCTGCTGTCGAACGCGAATGGCGTGACCCTCTCAACCGTCGAACATGTTATGGCCGCATTGGCGGGCCTGGGGATCGACGATATTCTGGTCGCCGTCGATGGCCCAGAACTACCGATTATGGACGGATCGTCCGAACCTTTTGTGTTTCTGCTGGAAAGCGCGGGCCTGCGCGACAGTGAGCAGCCGCGCCGTTACCTGAAAATTCGCCGCACCGTCTCGATCACCGAAGGTCGCAAAACCGCGAGCCTGTCGCCCGCCGATCATTTTTCGGTGTCGGTCGAAATCGACTTCGGTGATACCGCCGTTGCCCGCCAAAGTGGGGCCGTGGTGGTCAATCCTACCAGCTTCAAAACCGAAATTAGCCGCGCGCGCACCTTCGGTTTCTTGGAAGAGGTTAATTACCTGCGCGCCAATGGCCTTGCGCTTGGCGGCTCGCTCGATAACGCCGTCGTCGTTTCCGGCCAAAGCGTGATGAACCCGGAAGGGCTACGCTTTGCCGACGAGTTCGTGCGCCACAAAATTTTGGATTGCATTGGTGATTTGTATCTAGCGGGTGGCCCTGTTTTGGGGGCTTTCCACGGCGTGCGCTCCGGCCATGCGCTGAACAATAAGCTCCTGCGGGCGGTATTCGCCGATCCGGCTAACTACGAGTGGGTCGAAGCCATCCCCGCCGTCGCCGTCGGTGCGCCGATGGACCTGCCAGCGGTAGCAGCGCGGGCTTAAAGGCGGCTTTAGAGCCTCGTGCGTCAAACTATGACGCACGAGGCTCTAAAGCCTTTATCATAGACGAATGTGACTAAAAAACGCTCTAAACAGCATTGAGCCAGGGGATAGCCTTATTTTTGGCTTCGTCTTTGGCCTCGTCGTAGCCTGCGTCGGCATAGCGCATGACGCCGAGAGATGTATCGTTGTTCAAACTGAGCGTGAGCCGTTGTGCCGCAGCTTCAGTTCCGTCCGCGATTAATGTTACGCCAGAGCTTGTCATGAAACCGGCGTAACCGCCGCCGCCGGAATGAACGACGACGAGATCGGCCATAGAAGCGCACAAGGTCATAGCGTTAATCAGCGGCCAATCGGCAATGGCGTCCGAGCCATCGCACATGTTTTCAGTCATGATATTAGGGTGAGCCATAGCCCCCGCATCAAGATGATCGCGCGAAAAGGCGATGGGGCCGCTCAATGTGCCATTTCGGACCATTTCGTTGACGGCCAGGGCCAATTCGGTGCGAACACCATGCCCAAGCCAAGCGATGCGTGAGGGCAAACCCTCGAAGGGAACGCGCTCGCGCGCAAGCCTTATCCAATTCGAGACAATTTGATTATCTGGAAAGCGCTGCAAGACGAAATCATCAATCTTGCAAATATCTTGCGGATCACCGGATAAAGCCATCCACCGGAAGGGGCCAATCGCACGGCAAAAAAGTGGGCGCAGATAGGCTTCGGTAAAAATGGGAATATCGAAAGCTCGGCTAACCCCGCCCTCCAACGCATGAGTGCGGATAAGATTGCCATTGTCGAAGGCTATTGCTCCGCGCGCCTGCATTTCCAGAATGGCAGTGACATGCGCCACGATTGATCTACGCCCTTCAACCATCAAGCGGGCAGGATCGGTCTGTCGCAACGCCTTGACGTCATCCAAGCTGAAGCCCGCAGGTACATAGCCATAGACGAGATCGTGGGCGGCAGTCTGATCGGTTACGATATCGGGGGTTATCCCACGGGCTACAATTTCAGGATAGATTTCCGCCGCGTTGCCAATAACGGCAACAGAAACCGCCGCACGCGCGGCGCACGCCGTTGCGATCAACGCCAAAGCATGATCAAGGTCGTCGGCTATATGATCTAGGAAACCGATTTCTTTACGCATTGCTGCGCGGTCGGGGTCAACTTCGACGGTAAGAATGGCCGCATTCGCCATTGTCCCTGCCAACGGTTGTGCGCCGCCCATTCCGCCCAGACCAGCCGTCAGAATAAAACGGCCTCGTAAATCGCTATCGAAATAACGCTCGGCAATACGCATGAAAATTTCATACGTTCCCTGAATAACACCTTGGCTGCCAATATATTGCCAAGCCCCTGCCGTAAGCCCTCCCCAGCAAATAAGCCCTTTCTTTTCAAGCTCATAGAAATTTTCAGCCGTTGCCCATCGCCCCACTAAATTGCAATTGGCCATAATAACCAACGGCGCGTTCACATGGGTTTTTAGCAGCCCGATGGGCTTGCCGGATTGGATGATGAGGGTCTGATCTTCCTCCATCGTTTTCAGGGTTTCGACGATCACCCGATGCGCCGCCCAATTCCGCGCGGCTTTGCCGAGGGCGGCATAGACGATCAGCGCATCAGGGTTTTCACCGACGGACAACACATTCTCAAGCAAGCGCAGCAGCGCTTCCTGCCGCCAGCCTTTGCAGCGCACTTCATCTCCGCCGGGAATCGGAAAGCCTGCGTGGCGCGGTAAAGCGGGTTGATACAGGGTCGCTTCGTTCATCATTTAGGCTTTCGGCAGAAACGGGGTGATTGCCAAGTTCATGGCTTTTTCGACCGGCGGGTACACGCTAGGGTCCAGCACGCCTGCTGAAAGTGGCAAGCGGCTATGGGGAACGTGCAAAACTTTAATCGCCATGCCGACGTGTAACTGCCCAACGCTTAACGGCTCGCCTTGTTCATCGAGAGTGGTAATAACATCCGGGAAGGTGGCAAGCCGCTGCCCGTCGTTATCCTCCACGGCCATATACTCATTCATAACGTGCAGTTTTCGGGCGGTATGGCCGCTGCCGATAAAAATAGTACCAATATCAAAGGCTTCTTTTGTGTAAACGACATCAATCGCGGTGATTTGACCTTCGACGAGAATATACCCCTCGGTCGTTGTGCAAATGGCATCAATGACCGCACTTACGCCTTTAGGTTCGGCTTTTACAATAGCCTCTCCCAGAGCCAAAGCGCGCGAAATTCCCCCCAGCGCGGCGTGGGTTTTGACGTAGGAGGCGCGCACCGGATTGCGGCACGAGGCAATAAATCCACCCGACATATCGGAAGCCGTCCGCAAAATCGGCGAAACTTTTGCCGTCGCGCCGCGTACAACCAACTCGATATAGCGGTTTTCGGCACGGTTTCCGCCAACAGCGGTTTGAATCATTGGCTCTGGCGATCCGGCTAGCCCGATTGATCCCATATCGCCCGTCGGATGGGCGCGGATATCGCCGACAGCATCCAGAACCTTGGTGCCTAAAACTGCCGACGGTAGCCAACCGTTCAAAGTAGAAGAGCGGCCATTTTGGCCAACCATGAGGGCAGCCAAAGGCTCGCCAAGCGCCTCTTGCAGTAACGAAGTCGCTTTTACGTAGTCAACTCCCTGCATTTCCCAAGCGGTTGTGCCAGCGGGGGCACCAATTGCGGCGGCTGTTGCAACCCAATCTTCCGGCGCAAGCTCGTCAATACTCACTAATTCCGGTGCGCCGATGGTAACGGCGGCGGTTCCCAGCATCCGGCCATGGTCCGCCCATCCGCCCCCTCCGGCAGCGTAGATGGAGCCGCCCCGAACGGCGAATTCCACATCCTGAAGCGTCAGGCGTCTTTTCATGGCAATCTCACTTATTCGCTGGGGGTCGTTTGCGCTAAGCGCCGGTCGGCCCGCAGGAGAGTTTCAAAGAGAACATCGGTGCCTTTGGCGACGGCATCGCGGTCGGCCCACTCTTCCGGGCAATGACTACGCCCCCCCAAGCACGGCACAAAAATCATTGCCGACGGGGCAATATGGGCGAACCAAGCCATATCGTGCCCCGCGCCCGAGGCCAAATCCCGCTGCTTCAATCCGAGTTCGTCGGCAGCGTGACGAAAGTCGGCCATAAGCTGTGGATCGCTGGGGGCGGGCGGATTGTCTGAGACGGGCTTTAGAACCGCCGTTACGCCGACATGGTGTGTGGCAATTGCCGCGACATCGCCCTCAAGGGCCGCAAGAAACGCTGTGAGATCGGCCCGTACTTCTGAGCGAATATCCAGCAGTAAAGACATGAACTGCGGCACAACATTGGCCGCATTGGGGATAACCCGCGCTTCCCCAACGGTTGCCACAAAATGCCCGAGGCCGCGTGCCGATTGGCTCTCGGCCCGACGCCGAACCGCTAAAACTAGCTCCGCGCCGGCAACCAGCGCATCCGCGCGCGAAGCCATAGGCGTCGTTCCGGCATGATCGGGGCGGCCCGTGACTTCGATCAACACGCGGGTAACGCCTGAAATTGCCGTCACCACGCCAATTTCTAACGTCTCATCTTCCAGTACCGGGCCTTGCTCGATATGGAGTTCTAGGAAAGCCGCAATGTTGGTTCGTTTAGCATCGGTCAGTCGTGTGCTATCCCCGCCCATACGGTCGATACCCGCCTGTAGGGTTTCACCCGTATCGTTGGTTCGCGCGAGCATAGCATCGGTGAGCGTGCCAGCCACGGCACGGCTGCCCACGCAGGATAACCCGTAGGGGCTAACCTCTTCGGCCAAGCAATCGTAAATCTCAAGCGCATGGTCCAGTTCAATCGCCCGTTCTTGCAGAACACGGGCTACTTCTAACCCGGCGGCAACGCCCAGAATGCCATCGAAACGCCCGCCCTCCGGCACTGTATCGCTGTGCGAGCCAATAACGAGTGTGCCCAAACCGGTACGGCGGCCTTCTTTGCGGCCAATCAAGTTCCCTGCGGTATCAAGCCGTACCGTTAGCCCCGCCGCGCGCATTCGGTTGGCGATAAGATCGCGCCCGGTGAGATAGAGGGCGGAAAAGGCACGCCGCGTCCACGGGCGACCCGGCTCGGTAATATCCGCTAAATCCATCAGGTCGGCCCAAAGCCGATCAGCATTGATCGGGCGATTATCCATGAATCGGGGCCTCCAGGCCAAGAGTGCGAAGCGGACGAATAAATTGCCCTGCGCCCGGCTTCGCTAAAACGCGCTGGCCATCGAAAATGGGCTGCCCCCGGTTCCAAGCCCCTGCCACTGTCCAGGGTAGCTTTAGCCCGTTATACGGACTCCAGCCGACAATCGTGTGCCCGCTGGCGGCGGCATCATAGGTTTTTGCATCCGGCAGCAGCACGCAAATATCGGCATCGCGCCCGATCTTGAACGCCCCCTTGCGATCTGACAGGCGAAAATGCCGTGCGGGATTTTCGCTTAACAGCCGTGCGGCCATTGTTAAGGGAATCCCCCGCTCAACCAGCCCCTTAACCAGAAGCGGTACAAGCACTTCAAGCCCTGGCACCCCGGAACTGTTGGTGAGCATATCTGGGCGGGTTTTGCGGTCTTCCGACCAGGCCACATGGTCGGTTGAGACCATTGTCACTTTGCCTTGCGCCAACCGCTGCCAAAGGGCTTCCACTTCGGCACGTGGCCGAATTGGCGGATTGATTTTGGCTTTACCGCCCAGGCGGGCAACATCGTTTTCCTCATCAAGCGTTAGGTAATGAATGCAGCATTCGATGGTTGCGGCATACCCTTGCGCCCTATAGGCGGCGGCCATGTCGTAGCCCCGCGCCAAGGAGCAGTGAACAATATGTGCCGCGCACGCCGTGAGCGCGCCAATTTCATACACTTCCGCCGTTGCCAGAACTTCGGTGAGGGGCGGACGCGATAGGCCATGCGCGCGCCAATCGGTAATGCCGTGCGCTTTTACCTGCGCGATATAGGCCTCTACGGTTTCATGATTTTCGTTGTGAACACCGGCGCTTAAGCCGAAAGGGGCAATCGCTGCGAAACATTCCGCCATCAATTTTGGCGGGATGCGGGGGAAGCGTTTGGGGTCGGTCCCAAAAGTAGAGAATTTGAATGCAGCAACCCCCGCGTCAACCATTTCGGCGATGCGTGAGGCACCTTCGGTTGGGTCGATTGTGCCGTAAAGCGCAAAATCAACCCGCGCAGTCTGGCCTGCCGCTGCTGCTTTACTCTGCACAGCCTGCGCCGAAGCAATGAGTAACCCCTCATCATAGGGCATATCGACAATCGTCGTCACCCCGCCCGCCGCAGCGGCATTGGTGGACCAAGCGAACCCTTCTTGGTCCTTTTGGCTTAGGGTGTGGGTTTGCGCGTCGATTGCACCGGGCATAATCAATGCGCCTGGCAAAACATGGCGCGTGCGGGCTGCCGGTGCCTCGCCCTGTCCGATCAGGGCGATTGTCTCCCCGCGAACGGCAACGAAACCGTTTGGAATCAAGCGTTCTGGCGTAACAACCGTGCCCGATAAAACGAGATCGAAATCACTCATGTGTTTTAGTCTCCAGAACCGGTTAAACCTAAGCGGCGTTTCAGGAAATTTTCAAAATAGCCCATCAAATCGTAAAACAAGACCGCCATTAAACCAACTATCAGGCCGCCATGTAAAATGAATGCCATATTATCGGATAGAAGACCTGCAATAATTACTTCGCCCAATCCTTTGGCTGCAACGGTCGATCCGATTGTTGCTGTGCCGATATTGATAACCATAGCAATTTTAATACCCTCAACAATCAGCGGCAGGGCGAGGGGTAAATCGACTTTTCGCAAGCGCTGTCCAGCCGTCATGCCCATGCCATCAGCCGCTTCGGTGATCTGTTCCGGCACGCGCTGCAAACCGGCTACGGAGTTTTCAAAAATCGGCAGCAACCCATAGAGGAAGAGGGCGATGAGGGTTGGTGCAACGCCGAAACCTACCGCCGGTACGGCCAGTGCTAGAACGGCAACCGGCGGAAAAGTCTGGCCCGTATTTGTCAGAACGCGCGACAGCGGCAGAAACTCCGCTCCGCTTGGACGGGTTACAAAAATTGCAGCCGCAATGGCGACGATCGCCCCGGCACTGGTTGCAATCAACACGAGGCCAAGATGGGAGACCGTCAGCCAGAGCAGACTGTCGTAGGGATAAATCGGTGGCGCATCAGGCCGATTGAGCCACCGAAACAGCCCGATAAAGAGTTCCGGCGCTAAGATAAGAACCCCGAGACAGCCCGCTAAAACGGCTCGGAACAACAGCGCGCCGCCCTTCATGGCCGTCGGCCTTGGGCGAGTAATGCGTCGAGCGTGATTTGGCCTAACTGGCGTCCGTCCGAATCAACAACGGACGCTACTTTAAGCCCGCGCCAAACAAACTCTGCCAAAGCATCGCGCAGGCTTAAGGTTGCTGGTAGCGTTTCCGCCCCGATAGTATCCCCAGGCACAGCAAAGTCGGCCAGTTGTTTCAACGACATGAGCTTGAGAGACCGATCTAGGGTTCCGGTTAATTGGCTCGTAAACGGGTCTTTTGGCTCAGTCAGAATGGTGGTCGGGCTGCCAAAATCGACCAGTTTTCCCTGCTTCATAACGGCAATGCGATGACCGAGGTGAAACGCCTCGTCCATATCGTGCGTCACCAACACAATTGATGTGCCGAACCGACGTTGAATATCGAGAAGATCATCTTGCGCCTTGGCGCGAATAACAGGATCGAGCGCGCCAAACGGTTCATCCATCAGCAAAAGTTCTGGCTCTGCGGCCAAGGCTCGGGCCACGCCAACCCGTTGTTGCTGCCCGCCCGACAGTTGATGGGGGTATTTATGAGCAAAGGTTTCTGGGGGTAAGTGAAACAGCGTTAGCAATTCTTCTACACGACCAGCAATGCGCGCCTTGGGCCACCCGAGCAAGTTCGGAACAGTGGCGATATTATCGGCAACCGTGTAATGCGGAAAAAGCCCATGCCCTTGAATAGCGTACCCGATGCGACGACGGAGTTCGGTTGCCGGTAAACTGGCTGTATCCAGCCCATTAATCAATATCCGCCCCGATGTTGGTGGGATCAGGCGATTGATCATGCGGAGCAAGGTAGATTTACCCGACCCTGACGTGCCGACAATGACAGTAATACTATTAGGCTCCAGTGACATCGACACATGATCGACCGCCACCATAGTCCCATAGATTTTTGAAACGTCTTCGATTGTAATCATGGTGCGGATGACCTCGTAATATCGACGATAGCGTCGAGTAACACGGCGGCGGTAAAGGCAAGAACAACCGTTGGAATAGCACCGAGGAGCACAAGATCAGTCGCGGTTTGATTGATGCCTTGGAAAACAAAGGCACCAAAGCCGCCGCCACCAATCAAGCCTGCAATCGTCACCATACCGATGCTTTGCACAAGTACGATCCGAATGCCGGTTAAAATTACGGGCAATGCTAACGGTAAATCGACCTTAAATAAAACCTGGCGCGCGCTAAGGCCCATGCCAAAAGCCGCATCGCGCACAGTGGGAGTTACGCCCTCAAGCCCAACCACTGTATTGGCGACAACTGGCAATAGCGCATACAGAACGAGTGCGATCAGCGCCGGTGTTGCCCCAATTCCTCGAATTCCAAGTTCAGCGGCCAACGGCACATGAGTTGCCAGATAGGTGAGGGGCAGCATCAGCAACCCGAACAGCGCAATGCTGGGAATAGTTTGAATAAGACTTAAAGTCTGCAAAACCGCTGCCCGAACGCGCGGAACGAGCGCGCAAAAAACGCCTAACGGCAGCCCCAAAACCAACGCAATTGCAAGCGACCCAAGGGATAATCGAACATGCTGAGCCGCTTCCCGCCAGAATTGGTCCGAGCGCCCGGCAAACTCCCGCATGACCGACAAATCATTCAGCCAACCGCTGGCAAAGAAGGCAATGAAACACACCGAAAACCCGCCAAAAACCATCAATCGGCGCGCAATCGTTAGTTTAACGCGCACTAAGGCATCCGCCATCATCAAGAGGGCGAAGGTTAAAAGCACCCAAAAACTTCCGCCAATAGAAACGCGCGCCGCCGGGCTACCCTGCACAAGCTGAGTGGCAATCATCCCAAGAGTCAGGGGCAGGCTCAGAATTAATAGGCTTGCAGCAGCAAACCGAAATCGGGGCGCTATCTTAAATGTTGCCGCACTGGCCGCTATGAGCAGCACAATAAGTAAAGCCAAGCCGGGTCCAGACTCGAGGAACCACGCAAGCGAGCGGTTCTGCCCTGCCGCAATACGATTAGCTTTGTGAACAACGAGCGGCATCCAAAAGATTGCGCCCGCGCCTAGGACGGTTAGAGCCGTTCCCAGCCGATCAATTCGGTTTGAAAAGACCACAGGCGATACCTTCCAAAATGGGAGTAAGTGACCTTACTCCCCGTTGATAGGGTAGGGTTATTGGGCGATAAGGCTATTTTATAAAGCCGTTCGAGGTTAAGAAAGATTTCGCGACCGCCCGGCTTGTTTCCCCCTCGACTTGAATGCGCGCGTTCAGCTTACGCAGCATATCGCCGTCCAGTTTTGCAAAAACCGGCGCTAGAATTTCAGCAATCTTCGGGTTTGCCTTCAGCACCGCCTCACGCACGAGCGGGGCAGGAGCATAGACTTGCTGAACATTCTTATCGTCGCTCATCACGACAAGCCCTGCGGGTTCAATGGCCCCATCGGTACCATAAACCATGGCGGTATTAACGCCGTTGGTTTGATCGGCGGCGGCCTTAATCGTTGCTGCCGTGTCGCCACCCGACAAAACAACCATTTGTTCAGGCTTCAGGGCAAAAGCATAGGTCGTCTGGAAAGCAGGCAGCGCACCCGCCGAGGTAACGAACTCGGTTGAAGCGACGAGCTTAACCTTGCCGCCGCCTGCAACCCATTTTCCGAAGTCACTCATCGTCTTGATTTTATTGGACGTTGCAACTTCTTTGCGAATTGCAAGTGCCCAGGTATTATTTGCGGGTGCGTTGGGGAGCCACACGATTTTATTGGCATCGTAATCGAGCTTTTTTGCAAGCTCATAGCCCTTTTTCATGTCGCGCCAAGAATCGTCGGCAGCCTTATCGAAAAAGAAGGCGGCATTCCCAGTGTACTCAGCGTAAATATCAATTTCGCCCGCCGTAATAGCTTTCCGAACAACGGGCGTTCCGCCAAGAGAAATACGATCCGTAACACCAACACCATTCGCTTGAAGGGCTAGAAAAATTACATTTCCCAATAAACCCCCTTCTGTGTCGATTTTGGAAGAAACAACGATGTCTTTCGCAAAAGCAGACAGTGACGTTGCCGCAAGAAGTGTTCCAATAAGCAAAGATTTCAACATTTTATTTCCCCTGTTCTTGCAACGGTTTTGGCATTCAGTTTGTCGTTGTTGCATTGCAACAAACCTACGGTCATGGTTAGGCTAAAGTACGCAACGGCAAGGTGGTGCCGAAGCGGCTCCACTGGCTCTCGTGTTGCTTGAGGCTGCTTATAACAGCTTCAACAACGCCCGTTATCGGCTGATCGTTTGGCGCAAAGGACAAATGTTCACGGACGGCATTTTTTAAGGCACCTTGCGCTTCGGGAAGAGAATGGCCGTTCAAATCGGCTGCCTGCGCCCCCAAAATGGCGAGCGCCGCTGCCATTCGCTCCCCGAGTTCTATTTGCCGATCCAGTCGCCGCAAAGAAAGGCTGTGATGCAAGGCCTCATCCTCCAGCCCATCAGCAAGCACAAGCGGCATCATCGCCACCGGGTCGCAGTTGGCCATAGCCTCGCTCACGGTTGCCCCGCATAATTTAAGGAAAGGGCCGAAACCGGTCATAGTTGCGCCAGGAACGACCAAATTTGCCGGTAAACCGGCCCGGCGACCATTGGTTAGCTGCACCGCGTGGTTGAAGCCATTGCGGATGGCGTGCGCCAGGGCCGAGCGAACGGTTTCCAAATGGAGCGCCAAACTGAGCAGGTGCGAGCCACCAGACGTGCATATGCTGCCGTTCAGAACCAAAGGATTTTCATCGGGTTCCGCGCTCAACGCTTCGATTTCGTCGCATAGCGCCGCCAGTCGATCGTAGATTGGACCGAAAATCTGAGGAATAAACCTAAGCGCTAGCGGATCGTGGACCGTCGGTTCCAGCGGCCAAGTCAGTTGAACCGCATGGTCGGCAAGCCAAGCCCCAACTTTAGCCGTTCCATTCCGCCCTAACTGCGCCGCGCCCTGCCACGGTTGGGGAGACGCCTTCAAACTAATAGCGGCCAGGCTGATTGCCAGCAGCAATCGGTCCAACATCTGTCGGGCTGCGCGGGCGGAGACCAGCGCGTGAGCAACGGTTACTGTATTGTGGCTAATCATGGCGATCACATCTTTGCCCTGCCACACGTGCGGAACAAGGCCGCTGTTCGCCAGCAAAGTTTGCATCGGCCAGCGCTCACCCTCCTGCCAGCCATACCCTTGCCCCGCCAGCGCGCCACCAAGCTGGCCGTTCGGTAAAATGTCGCCGCATCCGATAGATCCCTCTTGCTGAACCTCGGGGGTGATGCCAGTTGACAGCAGTTTACTCAAATAGTCGGCCAGCGCTGGGGACGCTCCTGATCGGCCTGTTAGTAGTGTATTGAGTTTTAGGATCATCGCCAGACGCACGGTTGCGACGGGGTAGGCTGCGCCGAAAGCGGCCATATGCGCCGCTAACATGCCGCGCGTCATTGTTTCTTGTTGTTCGATAGAAAAGCAACTCGATTTCAGCGCGCCAACGCCGCGTGAAACGCCATAAATTGCTTGCCCTGCTGCGATTGAATTTTTAATGATTTCATAGGCTTGCGCCACTTGCCAAAGCGCCATCGGGTCAACATAAATCGGAACGGGTTTCCCGGCTAATGCTAATAGCCTGTGGACGGGAATAGGGTGCCCTCTCAAGCATCCGATCTCGGTCATCGGACCCTGATGGTGCGCGATATCAAGAGCGGCGGGAGTGCGTGACACGGGGGTAATCTCTCCACGTCAACTGAAGTAAGTTATTAATTATAGCGCTCATTTTTCGCGGCTTGACATATCCCAAAATTCGGACACCATATGCACATAGAGCATATGTGATGATACTTTTGAGAGATCGGTCAGAAATTGCTGTCTTCCACACTCGCGATTGCCCACTGCGTTGTCGCTGAAGGGGGAATTCGGCCTGCTGCGCGTCGTTTGGCAGCATCTCCGCAAACCTTATCCGAAGCGCTACGTCGTTTCGAAGCCGAAACAACATTGACGCTGTTGGAGCGCACTGCGGGCGCAGGGGTTCTGCGGCTTTCGGGTTTTGCCGTGGATGAGACTCTCAGCATTGCTTTCAGGCTTTTGTGCGAACTTGCTCAAATTTGCAATGTTGGCTATAGCCCCTCAGAGCAAGAGCATTGGGCTGCAACGACAGGGTTAAATATCGACGCCTTGCAGCGGTTGGTTTTAGTTGTGCAAATGGGCAGTATTCGCGGCGCAGCGTTAGCCGTTGGCATAAACCAGCCGCAATTATCGCGTCAGCTTAAGCATATTGAGGAAAAATTAGGCGTTTGTTTGCTGCATCGTTCCGTTAAAGGCGTGCAACTTACAACCGTTGGCCATCTTCTCTTGCCCCGTTTGGAGCAGCTCACAAATTTATGGGCAACGCTGCAAGGAACGGGGGATGTTCGGTTTCGGCGCATGTCCCGCGCCGTTCGCATCGGTTCGATTTTGCAAACAAGCCCGGAAAGCTACATAACGCAAGCGCTTAGTCAGGTCGTGATTGAATGGATGGAAGCGCACCCCGAACGCCCGATTTCAGTAAGAGCGATGCCTGCGGATACTCTGCGAGAGGCGCTGCGGGCGCGGCGACTAGATGTCGTGGTGATTGATGCGGTGGAGGATTTAGACGAGTTTTCAGTTAAAACCGTTTTGCAGACGGATCTGGTGGCAATCGTGCCCGCCACAAGTATGGGTACATGCTTTGCCGATTTTCTCAAAACACATCCGCTGTGCCTTACATCGGAACGAACGGGCCTTGGTCAAGCCTTCGCACAGTTGGCAGCGGAACTTCCGCACGGTATAGCGCAGATGCCTATGGTTGAAATTGAATCGCTTCCAGTATTGGTTAACCTCGTTGTGCGGCACGGATTTATATCTCTTCTCGGAAGGCTTTCGGCTGAATATTTAGGTAATCAGGTAAGAATAGTTGAATTGCCGCGCAAAGTACCATTTAGTTTTTATGTTGTTCATAATGGTATGCCGTCCGCCGTTGAGGTTTCTCAGCGGCTTGTGTCTATCTTCAAAAGACAATCTTCCTCATCCTAGAGCCGCGCGCCTTAACTCTGGCGCGGCTCTAAAAGCCGCATCAGGCGTGTTTGACACGCCAAGCGTGTCGGGTGAGGCGGCGGCCAAGGGCACGGATGCGCCCCGCGATGCGCTTGGCGCGTCAAACGCACCGGGCGGCGAGGGCTAAGATAAAACTAGGTGTTTGGTCCCGGCGTTTGATGGTGCGGATTGAGTGCAAACCGTTCTGGTTCGGTTTCCCAGATTTTGCAGATATAGTCATAGGGTGTGAGGTCGCGCCGGGTCTTTAGCTGGCGACCTTAGCTTCTATAGTTTTTTTGGGTTGATGCATTGGAATGCACCCCCCCTACATTCGGGAGGGCATTCGGGAATTTTCGTGCTCTACGCACCGTGATAACGTAGTCGGGTTGTGCTGTAGCCGAGACGAGACTATCTGCTTTCGATACAGAGACTTGAGGAGGCGCACCATGACCGACCCCCATTCCTCCCTTCTGGTGGACCCCCACGCCGATGCCCCCCCTCCGGCGCGGCGGAGAACAGAGGTGCAGACGCTGGAGCTGTCGCCGGACGGCCCCAGCATTCACGCTACCTGCGTTGCCTTGCACGGAGTTGGTTTGCTGCTGCGGGGGCCGTCGGGGTTGGGGAAATCCGATCTGGCGTTGCGCTTGATTGATGGCGGCGCGACCTTGGTGGCCGATGATCGCACGCTGCTGAGTACGGCGCTTACGGCGGCCGGGCTGATTTTGGTCGCCTCCCCGCCGCCCGCGCTGGCCGGGTTGTTGGAGGTGCGGGGCCTTGGGGTTGTGCGCCTGCCCTATCAAAGCCTCTGCCCGGTGCAGATGGTGGTGGACGTGCTGGCAGCCGATGACCGGCCCGACCGCTTGCCCGATCCCGATACGGAAACCTTCCTGGGCGTCACCTTGCCGCGCTGGTGCCTCAATGCACTGGAACCCTCAGCCCCGGCGAAGGTGCGTTTGGCCGTGCGAATTTTGACCGAGCGTAGCCCGAAGCGCTTGGCCCCGCCCGATCCGATCTAAACCCCGATCCGATCTAAACCCCGATCCGATCTAAACTCAGTCAGGCGCACGAGCGAGCGCTTTTGCCCGGCCCGAGAATCGGCTATTGTCGGCACCTATTACGGCACGAGAGTTGGGCATGACCGCATCTTCCAGGATTTCAGAGGTAGGCCGAGACCAAATGCGACTGAGGGAGACGTTGTGAGCCGCAGCGCATCCCCCATTCTTCTCGTCTCGGGCATGTCGGGGGCGGGGAAATCCACGGCCCTACGCGCGCTCGAAGATATCGGCTATGAAGCCGTCGATAATCTGCCATTGCCGCTGCTGCCGATGGTGGCCCAACTCCACGACCGAATTGCCGAGCCGCTCGCTATTGGCATTGATATTCGCACGCGCGGCTTTTCTGTCGATGAACTCTTGCTGGCGCTCGACCAGATCGAAACCGACACAGGCACCCGCCCGCAGTTGGTGTTTCTTGACTGCGACGATGACGCGCTGGTGCGCCGCTTTACCGAAACCCGCCGCCGTCATCCACTAGCCGCCGACCGCCCCGCTGCCGATGGCATAGCGCTTGAACGCGCGCTCATCGGCCCCCTACGCCAGCGCGCTGACGACGTGATCGACACGACAGTGCTAGCGCCCGGCGAGTTTCGGCGGTTGATGCAGGAGTTGGTGCAAGTGACGGACGGGCGTAGCCTGCTCACCGTCACCGTGCTCTCCTTCTCCTTCCGGCAAGGCTTGCCGCGCGAGGCCGATTTGGTGCTCGACGTGCGCTTTCTGCGGAACCCCTACTACGATCTTACCTTACGCGCTTTCGACGGGCGCACCGCCAGCGTTGCGGCGCATATTCAGGAAGACCCCGCTTTTAGCCCGTTTTTTGCGAATTTTAAGCAGCTTTTAACACCGCTGCTGCCACGGTATCAGGAAGAGGGTAAAAGCTACCTTACGATCGCTTTCGGCTGCACCGGCGGCAAACACCGTTCAGTGTTTCTGGCGGAAAAAACGGCGGCGTGGTTGACCGAAACGGGGTGGGATGCCGGCATCCATCACCGGGAACTCAAAGATAATCGCCCCGCCAAGGGCCGGCGCGACCCCGGCGGGCGGGACGGGGTGGGTTGATTGTCTTGACAGCGCCGCGCCCTCAATCTTTTGTACAGCCTCGCGTTTTCGGTCCCCGGAAGCGCACTAACACCGGGGAAAGGCAAGCATGATCGGTCTGGTCCTCGTAACCCACGGGCGTCTCGCGGCAGAATTTATCGCGGCGCTCGAACATGTCACAGGCCCGCAACGCAATTGCGTTGCGGTCTGTATCGGCCCCGAAGATGATATGGAGCGGCGGCGGCAAGATATTCTCGATTTCGTCGCTCAGGTTGATGAAGGCGATGGTGTTGTGGTGCTCACCGATATGTTCGGCGGAACCCCGTCTAATCTGGCCATCTCGATCATGGATAAAGCGCCGGTAGAGGTGATTGCGGGGGTGAATTTGCCAATGCTCATCAAACTCGCCTCCTTGCGCGAAACGATCAAGCTGCCCGAAGCGGTGGCCAAAGCGCAGGAAGCTGGGCGGAAATATATTGCAGTCGCTTCGCGGTTGCTGGCGGGTGAGGCGTAACGGCATGAGTGTGGAGCACGACCATTCGGTGCAGGTTCTCATTACCAATAAGCGCGGCTTGCACGCGCGGGCGGCGGCGAAATTCGTTAAGACCGCCGAAATGTTTGATGCCGATGTGCTGGTCTGCCACGCCGAAACTGAGCCGGGCGAAGAGGTGGAACAAGTCTCTGGTCGCTCGATCATGGGGCTGATGATGCTCGCGGCCTCCCCCGGCACGCGGCTTATGCTCACGGCTTCGGGCGTCGAGGCCGATGCGGTGCTGGATGCGCTGGCAACGCTGGTCGCCGAAAAATTCCATGAAGAGTAACCCCGGATGAAGAATGCCCCGGATGAAGAATGCCCCGGATGAAGAATGCCCCGGATGAAGAATGATCGAGCGGAAAGCCCGCCGCCCGGTCGCGAGCGGATATTTCAGGGTCTCGGCGTCGCGCCCGGTATCGCCCTCGGCACGGCCTGGGTTTCTGACGACACGGCCCCATCGACCCCGGAATATATGATCGAGATTGATGGTTTGGCCGCCGAATCTCAGCGCTTGAAAGACGCGGTGGCGCTGGCGACCAAGCAGCTTCGCAAACTGAAAGTAAAGTCCCAATCCTTGCCCCCAGCGGCGGCGGAAGAGTTGGGGTATTTATTGGATGCCCGCCTGCAAATGCTGGCAGGCTCCCGTCTTATTCGCACGGCAGATAAGCTGATAGCGGAATTACGCCTGAATGCGGAAGCGGCGGTGCGTGCCACCGTGGCCGAAATCAGCGACGGGTTCGCGCGGATGGGCGATGCCTATTTGGCCGCGCGGGGGGAAGACGTGCGGGAGGTGGGCGAGCGGCTTATTCGCTGCCTCATGGCAACGCCTTACGTGGCGCTCAAGCATCTGCCCGAAGGCTGTATTCTGATTGCGACCGACCTTACCCCAGCGGATACGGCGCTGCTCGACCCGAAGCTGGTGCTAGGCTTTGCAACCGAACAGGGCGGCAAGGAAAGCCACACCGCGATTATGGCGCGCTCCTTGGGGGTGCCGGCGATTCTGGGGATTGCCCATCTGGTCGAGGGGCTAAAAACCGGCGATCCGATCATTCTCGATGGGCACGCGGGCAAGCTCATCGTTCATCCAACGCCCGAAACCCGCGATCGCTACGAGGCGCAAGGGGTGGCGCTGAAGCAGGAGCGCAAGCGCCTCTCCCGCCTGCGCGACATGCCTGCGGTCACGCTTGATGGGTTCACCATTAGCCTGAACGCCAATATCGAACTGCCGCGCGACCTTGAGGGCGCGCACCGGGTGGGCGCGGAAGGCGTTGGCCTACTCCGCACCGAATTTCTTTACATGAACCGCGACCAAGCGCCCGACGAAGACGAGCAATATGAGTTTCTGCGCGAGGTCGTGGACGGGATGGACGGGCGTCTCGTTACCATTCGCACCATCGACATCGGCGGCGACAAATTAGCCCCGGCCTTGCGCGAACAAATCGGGGAGCCTATCGAAGAAGCGCCGAACCCGGCCTTGGGCGTGCGCGGCGTGCGCCTGTCCCTCGCTCATCCGCGCTTGTTCGAGACACAGCTTGCCGCTATTCTGCGCGCGGCGGTGCATGGGCCAGTGCGGATTTTGCTGCCGATGATCTCCCACATTGGCGAAGTGCATCAGGCGCGCGAAACTCTAGAGCGCGTGCACAAGCGCCTGAAGCGGCGCAAGGTCAATGTGCCAGAAAAATTGCCGCCCTTGGGCGTGATGATCGAAGTGCCGGGCGCGGCCTTGTCGGCAGATGGCCTCGCGGCGGTATCGGATTTTTTCGCCATCGGCACGAATGATCTGACCATGTACACCCTGGCTATCGACCGAGGGGACGAGCGGGTAGCCGCGCTGTATGAGCCTTTGCATCCGGCAGTGCTTCGCCTCATTCAGTTCACCGTAGAAGCGGGCTTGCGCTACCGCATTCCGGTGAGCATCTGCGGCGAAATCGCGGGCGATCCGCGTTTCGTGCCGTTGCTGCTGGGGATTGGCGTGCGGGAGCTTTCCATGTCCGCGCCCAAACTCCCCAGCGTGAAAGAGCGTATTCGCGCCCTCAGCCTCACCGAAGCCAGCCGCCGGGCGCGCACGATCATGGATCAAGCCGACGCCAAACGCATCGGCGAGTTGCTTGATGATTTCATCGCCAATCTCGGTGTTCACTCGGTCTGAAAGAATCCGTGAAGCATGTTGGGGGAAGCCTCGGCGCTGATGGCGTCGCTGTGTTGGACCTTGGGTCCGCTCATCGCAACGCCGGTCATCAAGGAAATCGGCTCGGTCGCCTTCAGCCGCAGCCGAATGATTGTGTTTGTGATATTGCTCGGTGCAGCGGCCAGCCTGTTTGCCGATTGGAGCCGCCTGACGTGGGACGCGAGCTTCTGGGCCGTGCTGTCGGGCCTCATTGGCTTGTCGTTGGGCGATGTGGCGCTCTTCCAATGCTATAAAATGATTGGCCCCCGCCTCGGCAGTCTTATTTATATGAGTGCCGCGCCGTTTACCGTTGTGCTGGGGTGGGCGTTTTTGGGGGAAGCCCTGCCGTTTCAAGCGCTCGTTGGCGGGGCTTTGGCCCTCAGCGGCATTGCGCTAGCGGTAGCCCGAAAAGAAAAAGAAGCCGCCAGCCTTGCGCCCGAACCGGGGGCTATCGGGGTGGGTATTCTCTTCGGTCTGCTCGGCGGTTTGGGGCAAGCGGGCGGCTCCTTGCTGCAAAAACCAGCGCTGGTGGCCGGGATTGATCCCATTCTGGTGGCGTTCTTGCGCGCCTTGGGGTCGCTCGCGCTCTTTCTGCTCATCACCCGCCCTAGCGCCTTTCGTCAACCGGGGCGGTTGTGGAAGCGGATTGCGCTGGCGGGATCAATCTCTGGTGGCGGGGTGTTCTTTGTCTCTTATGCCATCGCCCATGTCGAAACTGGCTTGGCCGCGATCTTGAGCGCGCTGCCACCGATTCTGATGCTGCCAATTTTGCGGATTTTCTTTGGCGTCCGCCTAAGTTGGGTCTCCTGGGCCGCAACCGCGCTGGCCTTGTTCGGCGTTGCGTTGATTCTCACGCGCTGATTTCTTTGCGCCGAAAAACACCGTAAACTGCCGCCCATGCTTCAAATCACCCTTCTGCCCGCGCGCAGCGATAACTACATCTTCCTCGGTCTCGATACTGCCACAGGCTTTCGGTTCGTCGTCGATCCTGCCGATGCGGCGTTGGTGTTGGGCGCGCTCCAGGGTGGCACGCTCGATGCGATTTTGAATACGCACCACCACGACGATCACGTAAGCGGTAATCTGGCGCTGAAAGCCGCGACGGGCTGCACCATCATCGGCCCTGCGGCGGACCGCGACCGGATTCCGGGGATCGACCGGGCGGTGGCGGAGGGTGAGACGGTCGCGCTCGGTGCGTCCGTAGCCGTGGTGATGGACGTGCCGGGCCACACGCGCGGCCATATCGCCTATTATTGCGCCGAAAGCGCCGCGCTGTTCTGCGGCGATACGCTGTTTGCCTTGGGATGCGGGCGCTTGTTCGAGGGCACTCCCGCTCAGATGTGGGCCGCGCTAAAACGCTTTCGCGCGTTGCCTGCGGAGACGCGCATTTATTGCGCCCATGAATATACCGAGAGCAACTTACGGTTTGCCGAACACCTGCTGCCCGGCGATGCGGCGCTTACGGCCTATGGAGCGGAAATTCGCGCAAAACGGGCGCAAGGTTTACCAACCGTGCCGCCCTTGATGGGGCAGGAAGCGCGCACCAATCCCTTCCTACTTGCCGACGCGCCGGGCATGGCCGCAAGGCTCGGGCTTGCAGCGAATGCAGAGCCGGTTGCAGTTTTTGCAGAGATCCGAGGTCGCAAGGATCGCTTTTAGGTAGTATCGTCTTGTTTCAACAGTTTAGAGGAATAATCATGCTCCAGCTCCGGTATTCGCCCGCCTCGCCCTACGCGCGTAAGGTTATGGTGATTGTCCATGAAACTGGCTTGTCGGACGAAGTGAGCATTGTTACAACCAATCCCCACCAAGAAGAATCCCTTCGGGTGCACAACCCGCTGTGCAAAGTGCCAACGCTGGTGTTGGAGGATGGCGAGGCGCTGTTCGATAGCCCAGTGATCGTCGAATATCTGCTGGCGCTCGCTAGCAATACCGATTTGCTGCCGCTGGGTGGCCCCGCGCGCTGGTCGGTACTGCGGCTGCAAGCGTTGGGCGATGGGATTTGCGACGCGGCGTTCGGCACGCGCATGGAGACCTTGCGGGCTGATGGCGAAAAATCGCCCAGTTTCATTGCACGTCAAGAGGCGGCGATGATGGCTGCGGCGGATTGGTTGGAGGGCCAAGCGCGGCAGTTGGAGCCGATCACGCTGGGCAGCTTAACGGTTGCGTGCGGTCTGGGATATATGGATTTTCGCCTGCCCCATCTTGATTGGCGCACGGGCCGCCCGCGTTTGGCAGCGTGGTATGCGGCTATCGAAACGCGCCCCTCTCTGGTCGCCACGCGCCCCGCATAGAGTTCATATCACATATAACGAATGTTGTTTGTGATATGAACTTTACACGCGGTTACGAGTGTGGTTCTGTGAATTCCAGATTTTCTGGAGGATTTCCTATGCGCTCTTTGGTCTCCCGTCTCAGCCGCCGCGCTGCCCTTATCGGCGTTACCGCCAGCCTTGCGGTCATGGCCCTGCCTGCTGCCGCGCAAGTAAAGTTGCAAGTCGGCTATATCCCCGTGCTCGGCGTCTCGCAGTTGTTTGTGATGGAAGGCGAGGGTTGGGCGAAGGCGGCAGGGCTGGACCTGCAAATCACCCGCTTCGATAGCGGCCCCGCGATGATTCAGGCGCTGGCGTCTGGCAAGCTCGATGTGCTGTATGCGGGCGTTAGCCCCTTCATCGTCGCCAAAGCCAATGGCATCGGCGTTACAGTATTGGCGGCGACCGCGACGGAAGAAATTGCGCTGGTTGGGCGCGGTAAGTTTGCCGATTTGGTGGCGAAAACCGGTTCTGCCGCTGCCGCTGTTCCGGTTTTCTTTAAGGAAACTGGCCAGAAGGTGAAAATCTCTACTCAGCCTGCGGGGTCGGTGCCGGATACGGTAACGCGCTATTGGGCGCAAGAAGTGGGTAAGCTCGATCCGAACCAGATCGAGATTCTGCCAATGGGGATTGAAAAGACCCAGCAAGCGCTGCTGGCCAAAGCCGTCGATGTGGCGGCGGTGCGCGAGCCGGTGATTACCATTATCCGCGATCTCGACCCGGAGGTGAAAATCGTCGGCCTTGGCGGCGAGATTTTTCCAGGGCAACCCGGCTCGGTGTTGGCGGTGCGCGATGACGCGCGCAAGGCGAACCCGGCGGCGATCGACACGCTTGTGGCCCTGCATGTTCGGGCGACCAAGCTGCTGGCGTCCGACCCGAAGAAAGCCGCCCCGGCAGTGCATAAGTTCATCGGCGCGGGCTTAACCGATCAGAGTACGATTGAGCGCGCGCTGTCTTCGCCCTCGTCGAAATTCGAGGCTAATCCCGATATTATCCGCGCTTCAGTCGAAAAAATGCAGACTTTCCAGGCGAAAATCGGCACGTTGCCTCAAACCGTTCCGCTCGATACCTTGTTCGACGTTGGCCCCTATAAGAAAGCCGCTACCCCGTGACCGACAAGGCGACCGCTGCCGCGCCTGCGCTTCCCCTTCTGAAAGATCGAACCCAGCTTCACCGATTGATTCTGTCTCTCGTCGGCTTGGTTGTTTTCGTAGGTTTGTGGGAATCGCTGGCACAAACCGGGCTTATGTCCCGCACGCTCGCGCCGCCGCCGTCAATGGTGCCGGCGGCAGCCTTGCGGGAATGGGCGAGCGGTCACTGGTGGAAGGCAGTTCAGGGCAGTTTCGGGCACTATGCGGCTGGGTTGCTGGTCGGCTCCGGTCTTGGCATCGCGCTGGGGATTTCCGCCGGTTTGTCGCGGACCTTCGAGGCGTTGCAACTCGGTATCGTGCGGGTATTGCGCCCGATACCGGGGATTGCCTGGATACCGTTTGCGGTCATATGGTTCGGCATTACCGAAGCGGCGGCGACCTTTATCATCGCGATTGGCGTGTTCTGGATTAACTATTTTGCGGCGTTTGCAGCGGTGCGCGGCGTCGATCCCGATTTGCTGGAAGTGGCGGAGGCTTTCGGGCATCGCTCGCGCTTGGCGAAGCTGTTCAAGATCGTGCTGCCCGCAGCGGCTCCCGGCATTTTTAATGGCATTCGCATTGCCTTGGGCCAAGGCTGGATGGCGGTGGTCGCCGCCGAACTGTTTGGCATTCCCGGCATTGGCGCGCGGATGATGGAAGCCTCCTCCCTGCTGGCAACCTCTGTTGTTGTGCTCTACATGCTCACCATTGCCGGGCTTTATAGCCTTACCGATATTGCGTTTGGCCGCCTGACGGCCCTGGTGCTGCAATGGCAACGCTAAACCCGCCGATCATCGAGATTTCCGGCCTGCAACTGGCCTATCCGCAAGCCGATGGCGGGCGAACGGTGGTGCTTGAGAATCTCGATCTTACGCTCAACCGGGGTGATTTCGTTGCTATCGTCGGCGCGTCGGGCGTCGGGAAATCCACCCTGCTGCGCGTGCTGGCCGATCTGTCGAAACCCTCTGCCGGAACCGTTATCAGCCGTCTTACGCCGCGCCCGAACAGTCGCCCTAGCGCGCTGGTGTTCCAAGAAGCGCGCCTGCTGCCGTGGCGGCGCATTTTGGGGAATGTGATGTTCGGCCTCGAAGGTTTGGGCCTCTCGACAGCCGATCAGCGCCGCCGGGCGGAAGCGGCTTTGGCCCTCGTTGGGCTGTCGGAGTTTCACGCCCGCTGGCCCTATCAGCTTTCCGGCGGGCAGCGCCAGCGCGTCGGCCTTGCGCGCGCGCTGGCAGTGGAACCCGATCTGCTGCTGCTGGACGAGCCGTTCGGCGCGCTCGACGCCATCACCCGCGCGCAGTTGCAAGACGAAGTTCTGCGTATCTGGAAAGCCAGCGGCACAACCATTCTGATGGTCACGCACGATATTGATGAAGCCGTCTACCTCGCCGACCGAGTGATCTTGCTGGGCGGCAAACCCGCGCATATCACCGCGAGCCACCCCATTCTCGACCCGCGCCCGCGCCAACGCGGGGTCGCGCTTGCGATCGAACGGGTGCGGAGCGACCTCGGACGGGCGATGAGCGTGGAAGGCGAGGGGATTTAGAGCGGTTGTAAAGTTGGTACTGATTGAGGGGCGCAAGCCTTTTTTTTCTTCTCTCTCATTAATGGCATAGAGATTGCGTAATTTATATGCTGAATATGATTATATTATGCCAATGGGCTGGCATAGGGGGGAGATAGTGATGAAGATCGGTCATAAGGTTGTTGGCGTTGTTATTTTTCTCTGCGTGTTGATCGGCGGTATGGTTGCCCTTGCGGTGACAACTCTGCGCGATGCAACGGGGCGGTTCGAGAGCGTTGCCCAGGTGACGCAGCAGGTCTATTCCTCTGGCAGGGCCACCTCTAACCTGCTGTCCTTCGCGCGTTCGGTGGAATATCTGCCGCTGGACCTGCCGAGTGGCGATAGGGCTGCGATTGAAGCGGCTGCGAGCGACGAGCTTGGGCGTTTGCGCGAACGGCTGGAGCAGTTGGAACGCAATGCCGCTGATCCCGAGGATAAAACAGCGGTGAGCGATTTCCGTACGCGCTTGGATGGGTATGAGAAAGCCTATTTATTAATCATTTCCCTTACGAAGGACGGAATCGCCGAGGGCCGCGCGAAGGCCCTGGAAGAGGTTTTGGGGCAACGGCGGGTTGTCGCAGCCCTGCGGCGTAAACTTATTGAAATAGAAGACCGCAATAATAAGGTCGTGAATGAGTCGAGGGTCGATTTTGGCGTCTATGCTAGCGATGCGGACACTGCGCTGAAAGGCATTGGCATTGCAGGCGTTGCCATTGGTTTACTCGGCTCGCTGCTGGTCGCCCGGCGTGGCATTACTGGCCCGCTCGGGCGGATTACCGACGCGATGGCGCGGGTTGCTCAGGGCGATCTCACGCTTGAAATCCCTGGCCTGAAACGCCGGGACGAGTTGGGGCGACTGGCCGGCGCGCTGAACCGCTTCAAAGCTCAAGCTGAAGCCAGCCTAAATCTTGAAGCCGAACGGCGCGCGGCGGAAGAGCGGTCAGCGGACGAAAAACGCCACACTATGCTTGCCCTTGCCGAGCGGTTCGAGGCCAGTATTGGCGATTTGGTGCGGGAGACTCTCGCCGCTTCCGAAGGGTTAGGCCAACGCGCGCAAGCCCTGTCGCAAACAGCGGAAAGCACGGCCCTGCAAGCTTGCGAAGCTGCCTCGGCGGCGCATCAAACCACAGGTAATGTTCAAACCGTGGCGGCGGCGACCGAAGAGTTAAGCTCGTCCATTTCCGAAATCACTCGGCAGGCCAGCCAATCGGTCATCTTGGCAGACGAAGGCGTGCAGGCGGCAAATGCCACCAGCGAGACCATCGGCACTTTGGCGGCAAGCACCAGCCGTATTGGCAATGTTGTGCGGCTCATTCAAGAAATCGCCGAACAAACCAATCTGCTTGCGCTGAATGCCACCATTGAAGCCGCGCGCGCGGGGGACGCCGGGCGCGGCTTTGCCGTGGTGGCGGGAGAGGTGAAATCACTGGCCAGTCAAACCGCGCACGCTACCAGCGAGATTCAAAGCCAGATCGCGGCAATCCAGTCCGAAACCGGCTCGGCTGTGGCGATGGTAACGCGCATTTCCGATGTGATTCTCCGTATGAATAATCTCAGCACGACAGTCGCCGCCGCAGTTGGTCAGCAAGGCGCGGCCACGGGGGAAATTGCGCGCAATGTGCAGCAGGCTGCGGCGGGAACCGACGTGGTGACGGATAATGTAAGCCGGATGCAAGGATCGGCTAACGATACCGGCGCGGCAGCCCAAGCTGTGAGCGCGGCTGCAAGCGGGTTGAACCGCACCGCCTCCCATCTCGATCAAGCGGTCGCGGCGTTTCTAGCGTCCATCCGCGCGGCATGAAGCCAATCTTGTCGATAGTCTCGATATTCGCTGCGGTTGGGTCTTATCAGGCCCTTAGGGCGTCTTGCGTTAACCTTTACGCAAGACGCTCTAGTATTATCTTAGCCCTCGCCGGGCGGGCGCATCCGCGCCCTTGGCCGCCGCCTCAATGGCGGCTTTTAGAGCCGCGCCAGAGTTAAGGCGCGCGGCTCTAATGGCGCTTGTGTTTTGAGAAACGCCCGCCTTTCAGAAAAATATCGAGACGGATCAGAGCATTGACTTCGCTTTTACAGCGTCTCTCGCTAAAAATAAATTTTGAAAATCTTCCTGAGTGCTTGATTATTGCATTTTTCGGAATGCTCATTCTGTCCTTGAATGGGTACTTAGATTTTTTCTTGGATATTTTTCGCTTCAACAGAATGACGCCGATTTTTGCCGATTTACGCACGGTCCCAACCGCCGAGTTTTACGCGGCGAACCTAACCCCGCGCGGCGCAAATAGTTTCGATCCCTGGGGGCGGGCGTTCAACTATCCTGAGATTTGGATTTTTCTGTTCGACTTCCTGCGCGCCCTTTGGCTCGATCCTGTGCTGGTGGTCGGGTATGGGCAAATCCTGGCCCTCGCTGGCGCGGCCCTGATGACTGTCCGCAGGTTAGAGCGCGCGGGCGAACGATGGCTCCTCACAGCGCTCCTCTGTTCCCCGCCCATCGTGCTGCTGCTGGAGCGCGGCAATAGCGATACGCTGATCTTTCTGCTCTGCCTTTTAAGCCTGCGCGGGCACTCTGTAGGCCGAGGAATTGCGGTAGGACTTGCCGCCGCCCTCAAGCTCTATCCGCTCGTCTGGTTCTTGCCGCTGTTGGCGCTGACGGGCAAGCGCGCGCCGCTCGTACTCGGATTAAGCCTGACCGCGCCGCTATGGGGCTGGACGTTGCTGCAAAGTACCGCGATTCTAACGGCAACCCCCCACAGTGGCGATGGCTCTACAGCGTTTGGCCTGCGGGCAACCCGCAATAGCCTTGGTTGGTGGGCGGAACATCTCTACGGCATTACCCTGCCGTCGCCGGTTCTGCTTGCGGGCAGCCTCGTGAGTCTGTTTCTCATCGGCCTCGTGTTTTACGCCTTCAACCGCCGCGATATTACCCAGATCACCGACGATATTGCCGCGTCTTCCCGATGGCCGCTGTTGCTCGCGTTTGGCTTTCTGCACCTCGCGCTTTTTTGTGCGGCATCGAGTTGGGCCTATCGGTTGATTTTTTTCGCGCCGGTGGCCTTTAGCATTCTCCGGTTCAGCCTGTGGACGACAAAGCCGCTCGGCCCCTGGTTCCGGGCGTTTCTGGGGGCCGCGTTCGGGCTGCCCTTCGTTGTGCCTTTTCTGCCGTATGGTTGGATGCTGTTTAGTCTGGCAGTCTCTCTCTCCATCCCAATCTTAGTGATTTTGCTGGGCGGCTTGATATGGCAACGTCAGTCTGCCGTCTCAAAAATCCCAACATTTTGAAAGGTCGCCCATGTCCAACGCCGACCTACGCCGTGCCGTTCTGATCGTTGCCCTCGCTAATCTCGCTTATTTCGGCGTGGAGTTTGCCGTGGCGCGCCAAATCGGCTCGGTCTCGTTGCTCGCTGACAGTATAGATTTTCTGGAAGATGCCGCGATCAATCTGCTGATTCTGCTGGCTATCGGCTGGTCTGTCGCCAAGCGGGCGCGGGTTGGAATGCTGCTTGCCGGTATTCTGCTGATCCCCGGCCTTGCAACGCTGTGGATGGCTTGGGAGAAATTTTCAACACCCGTGCCGCCCGATCCCTGGTTGCTATCGGCAATTGGTATCGGCGCGCTGGCGGTGAACCTTGGCTGTGCGCTGCTGCTGGTAAAGTTCCGCAACCTTGGCGGCAGCTTGACACGCGCGGCCTTTCTGTCGGCCCGGAATGATGCCGCCGCCAATCTCGCGATTATTGTGGCGGGCTTGGTTACGCTGGTTTGGGCTTCCGGCTGGCCCGATTTGATCGTCGGCATTGGCATTGCGGCGATGAATGCCGATGCCGCCAAGGAAGTGTGGAAGGCAGCGCGTGCAGAGCAGCGGAGCGCGGAGGTGTAATCGCCCCTCTTCCCATCTGCCCCCTAATCACCTATATAAGAAGTGTCGGGCAACCGACTATAGCGATAAACGCTGCGTGGAATAGACGTTACGGACCCGGGGGCGGTACCCGGCGTCTCCACCATTTCCGGCCCGCATCTCTTGGGACGGCGTTTGGGGACGAAATAGGATCGACGTGCGTAATAAAGACCCAGTTTTCGCCCGGCATGGTACCACCGTTATCGGGCTAAACTCAGAAGTGCCAACGACAATCGTGTAGCACTCGCTGCCTAACCATTAGGCAAGCGCGGTTCGGGGGGCACCGGGCAACAGAAGCCCCCCACTTCCCTTCGGTTCTTATTCGCATTCTTGACCCTTGCCCCCCGCCGGGCTTTTGTGGTCTGTGATGGAAAAGAGCGGCGCACTTTACGCGGCGCAACCGCGACGGTTTTTGAAAATAGGAGGCGTAGAACATGCCCATCAATCTGCTTCGCTACGACCGCATGATCGAAGAAGCATTGCGGGGGGTTGTACGCCGGGCGCTCCGCATGGTGGCGGCCACGGGCCTGCCAGGTTCGCACCATTTCTTCATCTCGTTCCGCACGGCTGCCGAAGGGGTGCAGATTGCCGACTATCTGCACGAACGCTACCCGGATGAAATGACCATCGTCATTCAGCATCAATTCTGGGGGCTGGACGTAACGTCGGAACAGTTCGGCATAACCTTGAGCTTCAACGATGTTCACGAGCGGCTGGTCGTTCCGTTCGCCGCCATTACCTCCTTCGCCGATCCGGCAGCGCAGTTCGGCTTGCAGTTCCAGCAGGCTACCGCCGCGTTGGATGGTGAAGAGGCTGAGGATAAGACGGCTAAAACCGCAAAACCGCTTGGCCCCCTCACCGAACCGACCCGCCTGCCCATCCCCACGGCTAAAACTGACGCCAAGACCGACGCGAAAGCCGATGCCGCCGCTCCGGCGGAAGGCGAAACACCCGCCGAAGACGGTAAAGAAGGCGAGCCTAAGGAAGGCTCGGTCGTGTTCCTCGATCAGTTTCGGCGCAAGTAAGCTTGCCGCAGTAAAGCTCTCTAGCGATGACGAACCTCGTGCGGATGCGCGTGTTCTTCACGTTTGCGGCGGGCTATTTTCTCTCCTACCTGTACCGCACAGTCAATGCCGTGCTGTCACCGGACCTCACGCGCGATCTGGCGCTATCGCCCGCCGATTTAGGGCTGCTGACCTCCGCTTATTTCATCACTTTCGCGCTGTTCCAAATTCCGCTGGGGCTGCTGCTCGATAAGTTCGGGCCGCGCCGGGTGCAGGCGGGGCTGTTGATTTTTGCGGCCTTGGGGGCGGCGGGGTTCGCGGTTGCTCAGACCGTGCCGACGCTCATTCTCGCCCGCGCTCTTATCGGCCTTGGCGTGTCGGGCTGCCTGATGGCGGGGTTCAAGGCGCTGGTGCTGTGGTTTCCGCGCGAAAAACTGCCGCTGTGGAACTCGCTCTACATGGTTGCGGGCGGGCTTGGGGCGATAGTGGCCGCCACCCCGGTCGAACTCGCGCTGCATGTTACCGATTGGCGCGGCGTATTCTGGGGCCTCGCGGGCCTCACGCTTCTAGCGGCCCTCGCCATTGCCACGCTGATCCCCGCGCCGCCTGCCGACACGAACATTCCGCCGCCGCAAGAAAGCCTAACAGCCGGGTTCAAAGCCATTTACGGCTCGGCGCTGTTCTGGCGCATCGCCCCCATGACCGCCCTCTGCCAAGGGGTCTATCTCGGCTATCAAGCCCTGTGGATTGGCCCCTGGGTGCGCGAGGTGCAGGGGCTAGACCGGCTCGCCGCCGCCAATGTTGTGACCAGTGCCGCGATTGGCATGGCTCTAGGCTATTTCCTGCTCGGCCTGATCGCCGAAGCCGCCCGCAAACGCGGCATCGGCCCGCTCACCGTCGGGCAAATCGGTATGAGCCTGTTCCTGCTGGTGCAACTCGCCCTTCTGCTCCGGTTGCCCCTGCCCCCCGCCGTGCTCTGGGGCCTGTTCGGCGCGGTTGGCAGTGCCAGCATGATGGGCTACGCTTTCCTCTCGCAAACCCTCCCGGCCTATCTCGCTGGGCGCGTGAATACCGCTATCAATATGCTGGCCTTCAGTGCCGCCTTCCTCGTGCAAACCGGCGTCGGCGCGCTGGTGAACGAGCTTGGCCTCGACGGGCAGATTTGGGGTTTGGCGCTGTGCCTCGGCGCGCAGGCGGTTGTGCTGGCGTGGGGGATGCTAGGACGATAACACGGCTACCCGTGCCATTGCGTCGGCGGCCAAGGGCGCGGATGCGCCCGGCTAAGCGCTTGGCGCGTCAAACACGCCGCCCGGCAAGGGCCAAAATCATCGTGCGCCATAGGTGACGCTCGATGCTCTCGCTTTATTTTAGCCCTCGCCGGGCGGGCGCATCCGCGCCCTTGGCCGCCGCCTCAATGGCGGCTTATAGAGCCGCGCCAGAGTTAAGGCGCGCGGCTCTAAGGCGCGTCCACACTCCGCCGGGCCGCGAAAGCCGCCATTAGGGTACCGTCGTCGAGGTAATCCAACTCGCCCCCAACGGGAACGCCGTGGGCGAGGCGGGTGAGTTTGATGCCACTGTCCGCCAAGGCTTCGGTGAGGTAATAGGCGGTCGTTTGCCCGTCGAGTGTAGCATTTAACGCTAGGATGACTTCGCTCGCGCCGCCTCCCTTCAGCCGCGCCAGCAAACGCGGCACGCCCAGCGCCTCTGGCCCGACGCCTTCGAGCGCCGAGAGCGTACCGCCGAGGACGTGATAGCGCCCGTGGAAGCTACCCGTGCGCTCAATCGCCCACAAATCCCCCACCTGCTCGACAATACAGATTGGCCCGTGCGCTCGGCTGTCGTCGCTGCAAATACGGCACGGATCGGCGCTATCGAGCGTGCCGCAGACCGTGCACGTTTTGATCGTGCGGGCGGTTTCGCTGATCGCCTCGGCCAACGGCAGCATCAGCGCGTCGCGCCGTTTCAGCAAATGCAACGCCGCCCGCCGCGCCGACCGGGGGCCAAGGCCGGGTAAGCGGGCGAGCAGGGCAATCAGCCCCTCCAGCGGCGTCTCGATGCTCATGAAAACGCCCTTAAAACGGTAGTTTGATCCCCGGTGGCAGTTTCATCCCACCAGTGAGGGCGGACATTTGCTCGGCGGCCAGCGCTTCGGTCTTGCCCTTAGCGTCATTGATCGCTGCCAGAATCAAATCTTCCAGCATTTCAACTTCGTTGGGATCGCACAGCGATTTGTCGATGCTGATTTTCTTAAGATCGCCCTTGCCGTTAACGCGCACTTTTACCATGCCGCCGCCGCTTTGGCCGTCCACGTCCGTGCTTTCCAGCTTGGCCTGCATTTCGGCCATTTTGGTTTGCATCTGTTGGGCCTGCTTCATCATCTGCCCAAAATTCTTCATCGGGGAACTCCCTTCGGTCAATCAGCCGGTTAGAACGTGTGATCCAGAAAATCGCCATTATCGACGCTAAAATCGCCGGTCTCGTCAAGCATTTCGGCATCGGGGTCGAGTGCGGCAAGGGGGGCGCTGGGCAGAAAAGACTGGCGGGGGGTGACGATCATCTCTTCCAGTGTGCCGCCCAAGGCTTTTGCTACCTGCTGCACGAGCGCGTGCTGCGCCAAGCGTTGCCGCCGCGCCGAGGCTTCCGACTGTTCTTGCTCGCGCAAGGTTTGCTGGCCGCCCGCCGTGCTGAGAACAACCATCCAGCGCCGCCCCGTCCAGTCCTGCAACACGCCCGACAGGCGGGCCGCAAGATCACGCGGCGCGCGCTCCAGCGGCATCAGTTCGATCTTACCAACCTCGAACGCCACCAGGCGCACATCGTTCATCAGATGCGTGCGGAGGGAGAGATCCTTCTGGGCCTCGATCAGCGCTACCACTTCTTCAAAACTGCGCGGTTGCGGTAGCGCCGCGTGCGCCTGCACGGGTTCAGCCTGCGCTACCGACTGCGCCCCGCCGCCCGAGATCATCGCGAGACGCGGCCCTGTGCCACCGCCTTGCGGAACCGAAGGTGCAGAGCCGGAGGCCGCGCCCTCGCTGGTTAAGCGCCGAATGAGATCGGCAGGACTGGGCAGATCGGTGACATAGGCGAGGCGGATCAACACCATCTCCAGCGCCGCACGCGGATCGGGGGCGGCATGAACTTCCTGCGCGCCTTTCAGCAGAATTTGCCAGGCACGGGTAAGGGTTGCAACCGACAGGCTGCCTGCCAAGGCCGAGGCCGCGCGCCGTTCGGTTTCCGCTGCACTTTCCAGCGCGCCGGGCGCGACCTTGAGGCGCGTTACGCCGTGACACAGGCCGAGCACATCTTGCACCACTTGGCTCGGGTCCGCCCCGGCCCGGTGCATATCTTCATAAAGCGCCAAGGCTTCGGCGATGTGCCCGGCCATTACTTTGCCGAAGAGATCGTAGACGCTGAGCCTGTCGGCAAGCCCCAACATCCCGCGCACAGTGTCGGCTTCCACTGTGCCGCTTGAGGACAGCGCAATCGCTTGATCGAGCAGGGACATGCCATCGCGGGCAGAGCCATCTGCCGCACGCCCGATGAGCGCCGCCGCTTCCGGTGTTAGCACCACTTTTTCCAAGTCGGCAATGTGGGTAAAATGGGCCGCCAGCACTTCCGGCTCGATTCGGCGCAAATCGAAGCGCTGACAGCGGGAGAGTACTGTAATCGGCACCTTGCGGATTTCGGTCGTGGCAAACAGAAATTTTGTGTGGTCGGGCGGCTCTTCCAACGTCTTCAGTAGCGCATTGAAGGCGTTTTTAGAGAGCATATGCACTTCGTCGATAATATAGATTTTGTAGCGCGCTGAAATCGGCCTGTAGCGCACCCCATCAATGATCTCCCGGATGTCATCGACACCAGTGCGGCTGGCGGCATCCATCTCGATCACGTCCGGGTGGCGGTCGGCAGCAATCGCTATGCAGGGATCGCACACGCCGCACGGCTCCGGCGTCGGCCCGCCGGTGCCATCCGCGCCGATGCAGTTGAGCGCACGCGCGACGATGCGGGCAGAGGTCGTTTTCCCAACCCCGCGCACGCCGGTCAACATAAAGGCATGGGCGAGGCGGCCCGACTGAATGGCGTTCGTCAGCGTTCGGACCAACGCCTCCTGCCCGATCATATCGGCGAAGGTCTGCGGGCGGTACTTGCGGGCAAGCACCCGATATTCGGGCGCGGCGGTGTTGGGTGTTGTCATGGCGGAAGGCAGTGTAGCGGGTCAGGGCCGCGCTTTCACCACTTCTTCCGCAATCTCGGGGTAACGGTCGATCACGGCCAAAAACGAGCGCGCCGGACCATCGGGAACCGAGCGGCCTTGCTCCCAATTCTGAACGGTTGCGAGACCGAGGGCAAAGCGCGCGGCGAACTGTTCCTGGGTTAGTAGAAACTTAGCTCGAACAGACGCTACATCAATCTCTGGGGGCGCATGTCGCTCCACGATAAGGCCGCAATCCGAAAGAGATACCTCGAAGGCCGGATAGTTATCGACCTTTGTAGCGATCAATGCCACCGCTTCGTCATTCGCTAGCAAATCTATGGCGTCTTTAGCTTTTCGAACGCTCACACCGTTAGTTACAAGGATATGAAAAGCCGTCACCAGTCGGTCAAGCTGGGCCAGGTCGCGGCGGAGGTGCAGAGCGACCGGTGAACCGGAGGGGTTTGGGCGAATGGCCTCGACCCGCACCCGTGGTCCGGCGCGCTCCAATAATTTCGATAGCATCAAGATTGAACTCCTTCATAATCTCCAAAATTAGCAATCGGAGGTTTGTAAAGCCTATTTTATTTTTTAAATCTACAAGAGAGCTTTGCACGTGAAATTTATTAAGGTTAATTACAGCTTCATTTACAGAAATTTCAGAAATAATATCTATTATATACAGTTCGTTATTCACGAGAAATTCTATTTTTATTATGGCTATTTGCACACTCTCTTCATAAAATTCACTTGTCAATACTCTTATGTCTCTTATCGATATTCGCTCGCGTGCACTTTCATTTTGTCTCATCTTAAAACTCCTTCTAAAGCGGGTTAGGATTGCAAATATTTACAACTTGAAAATATAGTATTATACGCAACTTGCTGAGTCAACATCTATAAGGAAAATTTTCCGATTCCCAACTCGATGAATCGGCACCTTATAGTTACCTAAAGAGACCCAGAAAAGGTGGGAGGCTGGCGGCACGACCCGACACGAAACTCGTTACGGCTGCTTCCTTCCGGACCTGACCGGGTTAGCGAGGGCATCGCCCATGGCCAACCTCCCGAGGCTGTATATCGTCGGTTCAGGCCGCAAACGCAAGGGGCTGTGGCAGGGGGAACGGTTGCGCCGAACAGAAGAACCCGCCAAACTACTTTCATCATGCTTAATTTTTCGACTAAGCCGCTGTTTTACAGCGATTCCGGCCTTGTTCGCGATCCGTTGGACCGCAAGGCGTTCGATGGGTTTTCGACCGAAAGCTGGCGCGAAACCGCTGCCCAGTGGCAACTCTATTGGCAAGGCAAAAGCCTGTTCGTTGGCGGGCAAGCGCTGCTGCTGGAGCGCTTTGAGCGCGCGCCAACCGTGTTGCTGGGGCGGCACGAGGACCGGCAGATTTTCGCGCTTGATTTGTCGGATTGGGACGAGGCGGATGCGCTGCGGTTTGCGGAAGCTCAGAACGCCGAATGGGCCGATTTGCGCCGCTATGGCCCGGCGCTGGAAGCCGGTCTCGCGGCTCGCCTTGCCTATGGGCGCGGCATGGTTTACTGGCACCAGCGGACGCAATTTTGCGGCGTGTGCGGCTCCCCCACGATAAGCGCCGAAGGCGGCCACGTTCGCCGTTGCACCAGCATTTCCTGCGGCACTCCCCATTTCCCGCGTACCGACCCCGCCGTGATTATGCTGGTGACGGACGAGACTGGGCCGGAGCCGCGCGTATTGCTCGGGCGGCAAGCGGTATGGCCGCCGGGCATGATGTCCACCCTCGCTGGGTTCGTCGAGCCGGGCGAAAGCCTGGAAGAGGCCGTGCGCCGGGAGGTGTGGGAAGAAGTTGGCGTGCGAATTGGCGACGTTAGCTACTGCGCCTCGCAGCCCTGGCCGTTCCCCTCGTCGCTAATGATCGGCTTCCGGGCACAAGCGCTGACGTTCGACATCATTGTTGATCCCAGTGAAATCGAAAGCGCGCGCTGGTTCACTCAGCGCGAATTGCTTGATCCCGACATCGCCCAGCACGTCGCCCCGCGCCCCGATTCCATCGCTCGCCGCCTCATCGAAGACTGGCTGTCCGATGCCGCCGCTGCCCGCTGATACGCCGACGGAAGGGCTAATCGCCCTCGCCGGGGCTACCTTGGAATACCGCTGGCTTCCGCCCGCCCATCGGCCCGATGCACCGCCCGTGGTGATGCTGCACGAGGGCCTTGGTTGCGTTGCGATTTGGCGCGATCTGCCAGAGCAAATTCGCGACGCTACCGGCTGCGGCGTGCTGGTTTATTCCCGCGAAGGCTATGGCCACTCCAGCCCCATCATCCTGCCGCGCCCGCTTGATTATCACACCCGCGAGGCCGAAACCTTTCTGATCCCGCTGCTCGACGCCTTCGGCCTTGCCCGCGTACATCTGTTCGGCCATTCAGACGGCGGCACGATTGCCCTTATCGCCGCCGCGCGCTACCCCGACCGCATCGCCGGGGCTGTTACCCTCGCCGCCCATGTGTTCAATGAGGAGGAAAGCCTGACCAGCATCCGCGCCGCGCAAGACGCCTTCCTCGACGGCAATTTCCGCGCGCGCCTAAAGCGTTTGCACGGCGAGAATGTCGATAGCGCCTTTTGGGGCTGGTGCCGGACGTGGCAAGACCCTCGCTTCCGCGATTGGACCATCACCGCCCTGCTGGCAGGTATCCGCTGCCCTCTGCTCGTCATCCAAGGCGCGGACGATGAGTACGGCACGCTGAAACAGGTGGACGCTATTGTTGCAGGCACCTCCGGCCCGGCTGAAGCGCTCGTTCTTGCCAACTGCGGCCACTCCCCCCACCGCGACCAGCCGGGGGCGGTGTTGGCCGGGGTGTTGCGGGCGGTGGAGGGGGAGATCGGGCGCTAGAGCATCGTGCGTCATAGTTGACGCAAGACGCTCTAGTTTTATCTTAGCCCTCGCCGGGCGGGCGCATCCGCGCCCTTGGCCGCCGCCTTAATGGCGGCTTATAGAGCCGCGCCAGAGTTAAGGCGCGCGGCTCTAATCAGGTGTGTGTTGAGCAGATACGTGGTTGCGGGTGAACCCACCCGCTCGGGATTTGCGTTCAACGAAACCCAGAACGCTCTCGTTATGAATCTATCGACACTTGTTCGTGCGCTTATGCTGTTTACGCGTCAGTCATCCCCTGTCCGTAGCGGCGTACGCGCAAATCGGCTTGCGCTTTATGCCCGGCAAAGCCTTCAAGCGCGCACAGGCGTGAACAATAGGCACCGACGCGGGCGGAGGCCTCGGGCGTGACCCGCTGATAGGTGCAGGTTTTGATGAATTTTCCGACCCAGAGACCACCCGTATAACGCGCAGCTTTGCCCGTGGGCAGTGTATGATTGGTGCCGATCACCTTATCGCCATAAGACACGTTGGTTTCCGCGCCCAAGAACAGCGCGCCATAGTTTTGCATATTTTCCAGGAAGTAATTCGGGTTCTTGGTAAGAACCTGCACATGCTCGAAAGCGAGATCGTTAGCGACTTGGATCATCTCATCGTCGGTCGAACAGAGAATGATCTGGCCGTAATCTTGCCAGGATTTTCCGGCAATCGCCGCCGTTTCTAGGGTTTCCAACTGGCGGGCGATTTCCGCCGGAACCGCTTCGGCCAGTGCGCGCGAGGTGGTAAGCAGAATGGCTGGGGAGTTGAAACCATGCTCGGCCTGGCCCAGCAGATCGGTCGCCGCCATTTCGGCATCGCAGCTTTCATCGGCGATGATGAGGGTTTCGGTTGGCCCGGCGATTAAATCGATCCCGACGCGCCCGAACAACTGGCGTTTGGCTTCGGCAACGAACGCATTGCCCGGCCCGACGATCATGGCGACCGGCGTGATGGTTTGGCTACCAATGCCCATGGCTGCAATTGCTTGGATCCCGCCGAGGCTATAAATTTCATCTGCCCCGCCCAGGTGCATGGCGGCAATGACCGCTGGGTTTGGCGCACCATCGAACGGCGGAGACATGGTGATAACTCGCTTCACGCCCGCGACTTTTGCCGTCACCACGCCCATATGGGCCGAGGCGACCAGCGGATATTTCCCGCCTGGCACATAGCAGCCGACGCTTTCCACCGGCAAATTACGGTGCCCGAGAGTGACGCCGGGCAGGGTTTCCACTTCCACATCGCGCAAGGCGGCTTTTTGCGCTTCGGCAAAACGGCGCACTTGTTCTTGCGCGAAGCAAATGTCGGCAATACTGCGGCCCGAGAGCTTGGACAGGCAGGCTTCGATCTCCTGCTCGCTCAAGCGGAAGCTTGGTGGCGACCATTTGTCGAATTTTTCCGAAAGTTCCCGCAAGGCAGCATCGCCGCGCGCTTCCACATCTTCAAGAATACCGGCAACGGTATCGCGCACGCCACGGCCATCGGCGGCCTTCAGTTCTGCCGAGCGACCGCTTTTCAACACTTCAATCATAGGAAACTCCTGTGGTCGGAATGGGTTAGAGCAAATCCCGAGCAGGTGGCACACCTGCGACGATGTATTTGCTGAACAAAAATTTTAGAGTGTTTGTCGTGAGCCGAGGCGAACGAGAAACGCTCTAAGCTCGCATCCGGCGGGCATAGAGGCCGGTCGCAAGAATGATGATCACGCCCTTAAGGATAAGCTGGAACTCGACTGGCAGCCCGAGGATGACAACGAGATTCGAGAGCAGCACGAGAATCAAAACACCCAGAAGTGCGCCAACGATGGAACCAGACCCCCCCGCCAGCGACACGCCGCCGATTACAGCGGCAACAATCGAATCAAGCTCGTAACCCCGCCCGACCCAATTATCGACCGTACCGACGAAACCGACGAGAAATAGCCCGGCAATGCCTGCCAGCATCGAGCCGAGGCAGTAGCAGAGCATAGTAACCCTCTGGGCCGAGAGGCCCACGAGTTCAGCGGCGCGCGGATTGCCGCCGATGATGTAAATCGCCCGCCCCAGCATAGTGTAACGAAGCATCACCCACAGCCCGAGCGCCAGGATCAGCAATACTGAAAGATTAACCGGGATGCCGTATATCTGCCCAGTTCCGAGCCAACGAAACCCGCTGGGAAGCAAACCGGAAGGCGCGCCTTGAGTGTAAGCGAAGCGCACTCCTTGCAACAGAATCATCATGGCGAGCGTGGCGAGAAGCGGCGACACATTGCGCCGCGTTACCAGCCAACCGTTAATCCCGCCGATCACGGCACCACCCAGCAGGACAGCGCCAAAGATCAGTGGAATATCAGCATTGTCGGTAGAGGTGAAGGCCGTAGCCAGAACTGCTGCCGACGCCATGACCGAGGCAACCGAAAGGTCGATCCCACGCACCAGCATAATCAGGGCTTGGGCCAGCACCACCATTCCCAAGGGAGCGGCTTGAGTGAAAATATCGCGCAAGTTCCCCAAGGTCAAAAACGCCGGAGAGAGAGTGGCCGCGACGATCGTCAGCCCGATAACGGCACCGATCAGGGCAAACCGCTCCAAACGCAGGGCCGCCAGAGCAGCGCGGGCACCCCCTGTAACCGCAAGGCCGCTCATAACACTGTTCCTTTTTGTCGTTGGAAGCTTACGGCGGCGATAATCACCAACCCTTGCACCACCACTGCACGAAGGTGGAGAGGTTCATATAATTCAACAGATTGTTGAGCAACGAGATCAGCAATACGCCAAGAAACACGCCGCCCAAGCCGCCGCGACCACCGCCAAGCAAAATTCCGCCAACGATTACTGGGGTCAGTGACGCCAGGGTTAGCGCATCGCCTGCGTGCGGATCACCCACCCCGGTACGGCTAACGTAATAGGCACCGGCCAGCGCGGCGAAAAAGCCAGAGAGGGCGTAAGTGGTAATGATCGTTGGCTTCACCGAAAGACCCGATAAGCGCGCTGCCTCAGCATTACCACCAACGGCATAGACTCGGCGTCCGAACGGGGTGCGGGTCAGCACGAGCGCCGTAATGAGGAATAGCGCGCCTAGCAGTAGGCCACTCAACGGAACACCGGCAAGGCTATCGAAGGCGAAGCCCTCGAACCAGAACGGCACCGAGCCGCGCGGTTGCGGTGCATAGAGCAGGGTGATGCCCGAGAGCACCGAGGCCATGCCGAGGGTTACGATCAACGGATGCACGCGCAGCCAAACCGTAAGCCAGCCGTTCATCGCCCCTACCGCCGCCCCGCCCGCAAGCACGAGCAGCAGAGAGGGAATGAACAGCGCCTCATTGCCGCCATGAAGGCCAGCCAGCAGAACCGCCGCCAAGCTGGCAATAGCCCCAATGGAGAGATCAATCCCGCCGCCCAAAATAACAAAGGCTTGGCCAAGGCTAACAAACCCTAATGCCGCAAGTTGCTCGGTAAAATTCCGCAAATTGCCCAAGGTTAGAAAACGCTCGTTCACCACTGCGCCGACAGTAAGCGCGATCAGCAACAGCAGCGGGACGACCAGAGCTTGCGGGGAAATACGGCCAATCATGCTGCCTCTCCTTGTGCGGGCGCATCGGCAGTGGCCAGCGTCATGATGGACTCCTCAGACAGCGCTTCCGCTTGAAGTTCGCCCATCAATCGTCCTTCTTTCATGACTAACACGCGGTCACAGAGGCCGATGACTTCTGGTAACTCCGAGCTAATCAGCAGAACGGCAACGCCCTCCGCTGCTAGCGCGCGAATGAGGCGATAGATTTCCGCCTTGGCGCCGACATCGACTCCGCGTGTCGGCTCGTCGAGAACCAGCAGCTTCGGTTTAATTGCCATCCAGCGGCTCAGAAGGATCTTTTGCTGATTGCCGCCCGACAAATGCCAAACGCCGGAGGTTGGACCGGGTACGGCAATGCGAAACCGCTCAATATCCCGCGCCGCCAGGGCCACTTCCTGGGGCCGGCGTAGAAAGCCCAAGCGTGTATAAGCCGTCAAATTGGGGGCCGTTATATTGGCGTAGACCGGCAATTGTGCCAGCAAACCTTCCGCCTTACGGTCCTCGGTTAAAAAGCCGATCCCGCGCTGAATGGATAGGCGGGGATTGCCCGGTGGCACTTCCTCGCCTTCCAGCGTTACCCGGCCCTTAGTGCGGGCCATGCTGCCGAAAATTGCATGAGCCAGCTCAGTGCGCCCAGAGCCTACCATTCCCGCAAGCCCAACGATTTCCCCGGCCCTAACATTTACATCGACACCGCGCACGCGCGGCGGGAGATGAATGTTGCACGCGGCCAAGACAATCGGTGCAGTTTTGGTTTGGGCGGGGCGGGGCGGGTAAAGGTCGGCCAGCGGGCGGCCCACCATCGCGGTTACGAGGGAGGCCCGGTCAAACTCTGCCACTGTCCCAGCGCGCACGTTTTTACCATCTTTGAGAATGGTAATGCGGTCGGCCAGTGCAAAAATCTCTTCGAGCCGATGGGAGATATAGATAATGCACACCCCCCGGTCGCGCAGGCGACGTAAACGCTCGAACAGTGCCACCACTTCCTTGCCAGAGATCACGGCGGTCGGCTCGTCCAGAACCAGCAGCTTTACATCGTGGCTGAGAGCTTTGGCGATCTCGACCATCTGTTGATCGGCAACCGACAAGTCGCCCACCCGCGCGCGCGGGTCGAGACGGTGGCCGAGTTGCGACAGCGCCACTTCGGTTTTCTGGATCATCGCCTTGCGATCAATCAGTCCCCAGCGCGTGCGCGGTGCGTGGCCTATGAAAATATTCTCCGCGACACTGAGGTCGGGAAACAAAACCAATTCCTGATAAATGACGTGAATACCAGCCTGCTGTGCTTGCTTGGGCGCGGCCCAAATGCGCGGCACGCCGCCGAGAGTGATTGTGCCGCTTTCGGGGGTGTAGGCCCCGGCCAGCACTTTAATCAATGTCGATTTTCCGGCACCATTTTCTCCGAGCAGCGCGTGGATTTCGCCCGCGCTAGCCGAAAAATTGACCTGATCCAAGGATTTAACGCCGGGAAAACTTTTGCAGATAGCCTTAAGCTCGATCATGGGACATCTCCCCCAGAAAGGGCGGGATCGTCCGGGAGCCGTGTGCTCCCGGACGTCACAGGCGCAAGATTAGCGCGGCAGGTCGGCTTTAAACGTCTTCGGATCGTAGGTCTGCCCCATACCGTGCCCCATGATGAGATCGCCAGGCGCATCCATGCGGACGTAATCTTCAAGCGCCACATCGGCCTTAACCGATTTCGTATCCTGGCCCTTGGGCAGCACGATTTGGAAGTTTACGTCCACGCGCTTCGGTACGGGTTTGCCTTCGAGCACGCTAAGGGCAACATCGACGGCAGCAATACCCATCGACGGTGTGTAATCTATGCCGATGAAGGGGAATTTATGCTCTTGAGCGAGTTGGTACATGCGATTGAGATCGCCCCCAGTGTGCGGCGGAATTTCATTAGATTTGAAGCCTGCGCCCAGGAAGGCTTCGACGGAACCTGAACCCTGCAAGCCGCTATCGGCCCAAACGCCTTGAATATCCTTACCGTAGCGCTGAATGATCGCCGACATGATTTTCTTGCCGTTGGCCGGACTCCAGCCTGTGTACTGCGTATCGAGAATTTTGATCCCCGGCGCTTGAGCGAAGACTTCTTTTGCTGCCGACAGGCGCAGTTCTGCCGGGCTTGCGCCAGCAAGGCCGGGGAGCAGTACGATATTGCCCTTACCGCCGAGCTTCTCCACCATCCACTGTGCGCTCATACGCGCCAAGGCAGTATCGGACGCTGTGACGAAGGAGACAAAATTATCGTCCGTCTTCACGCGCCGTGCTGCCGAAACGACCGGAATGCCCTTCCGCATTGCCCGGCCCACAATGGGGTCGAGCGCGTCAGCCGTGGCGGGGTTCACCAGCAGCAGATCAATGTCTTGGTTCAACAGATCTTGAATGTCGGAGACCTGTTTGGTCGCGTCGCCATTCGCATCGGTCATAATGAATTTGCTGATTTTGTCTTTGTTATTGCCAATCTGAAATTGCACACCGTGCATGAAAGTTACTAGCCACAAATCGCCTTGGGACGCATTGGAAAAGCCAATTTTATAGGGCGGCTTCTTTTTGAACTTGCTGGTATCGACCAGGTCGTTCAGGCCGGGATTCCACAAAAAGGTGCGCGGAACGCCATCATACTCGGCGCGCACCGGGGCCGACGCCAAAAATGCCGTACCGGCTACTGCGGTTACCAGTAAAGCCGATGCCAAACGGGCGCGGCGGCTCGTGACGAAATTTGCCATGGGTGTTTCCTCCAGAGTTTTTTTTTGAGTGAGTTAACAGAGAATGCATACCCGCAGCGGGAGCTGCGGCCAGAGGCGCTTAGGCGTGAAAAAAAGAACGCATCGGGGAGTTGTTTGGGGAGAGAAGGGAGTCTTTACCCTAGGCCTGCCCCCGATGCGTTGGCGGAAGGTTTTAACCGACCACCGGAACCGACGGGGTATTCGCCCGGCTTTCGTCCAACTCAACCCAGGGGCGACGGTGCTGTTCTTCCGACAGACCGTGCTCATAGGCGTCGACCACCCCAGCGGGGGCCGTCTGCAATACCGGGAAATCCCACCAACCGACGACTTCTGCCGCCGCGATGGAATTATCGCGCGTGATGGAGGCTTCCACCACCGCAGGCCCGCCACAGGCAAGCGCCCGTGTGAGGGCACTGGCGAGATCACCCGGCTCATCAACGCGCAAGGCAACTTCCACACCGCATGATTTTGCGAAGCCGACGAAATCGACCGAATAAGGTTCGCCATTGCGAGTGTGGTGATTGAACTCGGAGCCGATTTGCCGCCCCATCAAACCGCTTTGCCCGTCACGGATAGAAATATAACCGCGATTATTGAGAATGAGAAAGACAACAGGGATATTATACATGACGCAAACGGCTAATTCTTGCATCGACATCATAAAGTCGCCGTCGCCGATAATGCAGACCACCGGCGCTTCGGGTTTGGCCAGTTTTGCGCCAATAGCAGCGGGAACCGCAAACCCCATCGACGAATAGGTGCCGGAGGTGATGTGCGTGCGCGGCTCGTAGACAGGAAATGCCTGCTTGGTGGAGCTTTGCGGATGGCCAGAACCAACCGTAACAATACCATTGCGGGGCAGCACTTTCCGCAGTTCGGCCAGAACGCGCAACATACTCATCGGCGAGCCATCGAACTCACGGCGGCGGGCAAGAACCTGTTCCCAATCGGCTTTTGCGCGATCCAGGTTCAGCACGTAATCGTCGCGGCGGGCGCGAGCGGCTTTTGCATGATCGGCAGAAATTTCTGCAAGCAAATCTTGCAGCGCCGATTTGCAGTCGGCGACGATCCCGACTGCAGCCGGATAATTCTTTCCGATTTCATGGGGATCTATATCAAGCTGAATGAGCTTGCCGGGCGGGAACGAGAAGGTCGCGCCCTTGCGGTAGGACGACGACGACCAGTCGGTGAATTTGCACCCAACCGACAATACGACATCGGCAGAGGCGGCAAGCTTATTGCCCGGCGTCGAGCCTGGCCATCCGGCGGTTCCGGCGCACAGGCGATTGTCTTCGGCAATCGCACCCTTGCCGTTCCAAGTAAAGACCACGGGAATATTCAGCAATTCAGCGAGGCGCGCCACTTCCGGCGCGGCATCGCTGGAAATCGCGCCGCCGCCAACAACAATGCAAGGCCGCTCCGCCGTCAGCAGCAAGGCTGCTGCTTGAGTAATGCTCTCTTGCGAGGCGCGCGCCCTGCCCACGGGCATCCGGCGGGCAAGATCTTGGATTTCGATATCGTCGGACATGACCTGCACGTCCAGCGGCAATTCCATATGCACGGGGCCGGGGCGGCCCGATAGCATCGCATTGAAGGCGCGATGCATCACGAAGGGCACTTCATCCGGGCGGATTACATCGAAGCTACGTTTTGTGACCGGAGCGGCGACGGCGGGAAAATCCGGCGAACGGAACCGATCCAACTCCTGCATCACACCGTGACCACGCATGTGCGTGGCTACGCTACCGGTGATCAGCAGAAAGGACGTCGAGTCGGCATAGGCTGTGGCGAGGCCCATCACGGCATTCATCGCGCCAGGACCAATGGAGGTGCAGGCGGCAATTGGTTGCCCGGTAACGCGGAAATGCGCGTCGGCAATATGCGCTGCGCTTTGCTCGTGCATAACCTGCACGAAGGGCATGCCCTCCTTCGGATCGGCAAACGCATCCAACAGGCTCCAATTCCCATGCCCCGGCAGGCCGGCAACATAGGGCACGCCATAGGCTTTCAGCGTCTGAACGATCATCTGACCGACGGTAAGTTTCATCGTTTCCTCCACGATATTTTTTCCCGAAACAAATCGCCTCCTTCTTTGATTTTGGGAGGTAGATTTGCACGCTGTGCAATTTGCACAATCATTTTCTATAATACTCATGGCACGAACACCTTAAGTTCGTCAAGACCCCTTGTAACAGGGTTCGATTTGGCTCAAGAATAGGGCAAGATGTGTGCAAACTTGACGAAACGATCAGGGGTGATAGATATAGTGCAAAATTTGCACAACTCGATCACGGGCCACCGACAGGGGGAAATATCACATGGGCAAGACGAGTAAACTCGTGACGCTGGAGAGTTTAGCCGCACAGGCGGGCGTTTCGACCGCGACAGCTTCCCGCGCGCTTGCAGGCAATCCGCGCCTTTCCACCCAAACGCGGGAGCGCATTGTCGCGCTTGCCCGAGAAATGGGCTACGAGCCGCGCGCCAAGCTGGCGGGCGCGGCGCGGCGGCGGCAAGGCGTAATTGGGCTGGTCGTCGCGGGCCTCAAGAACTCCTTCTCCACCTATCTTTTGGAGCATATGCACGATGAATGCGCGGCGGCGGGCTATAATGTCGTGCTCATTGTCGATTCGCTGGAAGATCATGATGACCGGCTGACCGCGCTGGTGCAGGAAAAGCTGGATGGGCTTATTCTCACGACGGCCAACATCGGCTCTCCCATTGTTGAGCGGCTTCAGGCTAACGGCATTCCGTTCGTGCTGTCGGTTCGCAATTCTGACCATCCCGGCGTTGATGTCGTCGAGATTGATAACGCCATTGCGGGGGAGGAGGCGGCGCTACACCTGCACGCGCTCGGCCATCGCCGTATCGGGTTTCTAATGGGGCCGCAGAATACGTCCACCAGCCGGGACCGTTTTTCCGGCAGCAGTCGTCTGCTGGCTTCTGTCGGCAGTCCTATCCTCTCGGAATTAGTGCTGTGGGGCAGCTATTCTCACGAAAGTGGGTATTCGGGCTTACTTACGATGATGCAACGGCCAGAGCCACCCACCGCGCTGATTTGCGGGAATGACGTTGTGGCGATTGGCGCGCTCGAAGCCGCCCATAAGCATCGTATTGCCGTTCCCGGCGATTTATCGCTGGTTGGATTCGACGATATTCCGCTGGCAGGTTGGCACGTGGTGCAACTTACCACCATTCGCCAACCTATTCAGGAAATCGCCCGTGTTTCCGTGCGCTGCCTGATTGACCGGATTGAAAAGCGCGACCGCCGACCGGCGCGGCGCGAGATTTTGCCCGCGCATTTAGTGACCCGCGCCACGACAGCCCCACCCCGCTAAAGGAGGAAATTATGACAGAGCCTCTTACTCCACCCGGTGCTCTTAGTCGCATCGACCAAGCCGTGAGTTTGAAGGCGCGCATCGCGCTAGGGTTTGGCAGTCTGCTGGTACTTTTAGGGTTTATTAGCGCTCTTGCCGTTTTAGGCGCGCGCACCTCGCTCGACGGGGTGCAACGGTCTATCGCGGGGTCGCAAATCATGGCGTTGTTCGACACCATTGAACGCAAAAGCCTCGCTCTCGGGCCGCTTGCGGCGGAATTTGCCGAGACCGGGCGCGCGGGCACGCTCGACGGATTGAAAGACACGCTGGGAGTGTTGGAGCAGACTATCGCCCTAGCGCAAACCCGCGCGCAAACCCCCGAAATTCAGCGCAATATTACCGAAATCCGCACCTATCTTGCCGCTTATACCGAGCAACTCGGGCAACTTCAAAAACTACGCCTGACGCTGAATAGCCTCGCGCGACCCCAGTTGATGAGCATGGTCGATCAAAGCCTCGCAACCCTCACAGGGCTGTCGCGCAGCGCGATCGATGGCACCGCTCGCCGCACTATCGATCAAGCCCGCGATGCGCTTGAGCAAACTCGCACGGGTCTGTTTTTCTTTTTCGAGGCTCCGAGCACAACGCTTGCCAGCCGCCTACGCGATGGCCGAGACGATATTACCGATGCGCTTACCGCGCTTGCCCGCCACCCGGCCTTGGCTGACGCTGCCGACCAGAAGCAAGTGCGCGATGCTAGTATTGTGCAAACCGAATATGGCGCGCAATTAACCGAAGCGCTCGACCTAACCCTGGCCGCTCATACATTAACCCAAGGGGTGATGGGTACAACTTTGCAGGAGTTGCTGCTATCCAGCCAAATCGCCCGCACGCTCCAGGCGCAAATCGGCGAAGCGTTGAATGCGGAAACGGCGCGGCATTTCAGCCTTGCCGAAGAGCTAACGCTTGGCTTTGCTATCGCCGCAGTAGCCTTGGGGCTTATCGCCGCCGTAGCCCTCGCGCGTAGCATCAGCGGCCCATTACGCGCGCTGACCAACGCGATGACCCGGTTGGCAAAAGGCCATCTTTCGCAGACGATCCCAGCCTTGGGACGGCGGGATGACTTGGGGCATATGGCCCGCGCCGTGCTAGTGTTTCGCGACAATACCGAAACGATGAACCGGCTGCGCGACGATCAAGAGCGCTTGCGCCAAGAGGCCGAAACCCAGCGACGGGACGATTTGAGCCGCCTTGCTCAACGCTTTCAAAGTCAAATTGGCGGCATCGTCTGCGAGGTGGCCAGCGCCGCCGATCAAATGCGTGCTATGGCTGTTATACTGCAAGAAACTGCCGCGCTAACCTCCGCTCAAACCCTCAGCGTTTCCACAGGTGCGGAGGAAGCGGCGGTTAATGTCGAAAGCGTTGCCGCTGCCACCGAAGAACTCACGGCCTCTATTACCGAAATGGCTCGGCAAGCCAATGATGCCGCCAGAAACGCCGCTGCCGCCGTCAGCGATGTCGGGGCAACCGAATTGACCGTAGCCAGCCTGATTGCGGCCTCAAGTAAGATTCAGGGCATTGTCATCTTGATTGCCGATATTGCCCGGCGCACCAATCTGCTAGCCTTAAATGCTACCATCGAGGCTGCGCGGGCGGGCGAGGCCGGGCGCGGGTTTGCTGTGGTCGCCAGTGAGGTGAAGCTCCTCGCAACGCAAACCGCGCGGGCTACCGATGAGATTGCTGGGTTAATTGCCGATGTGGAGGCGGCTACCCAAAGTGTCACCGGCTCTACTCACGGTGTTGGAGAAGTGATCGCGGAGCTGGAAATTATCGCCCAGACCATCGGGCGCGGCATGGAGCAGCAGCTTGCTGCCACTCAGGAAATCGCCCGTAATATAGATCACGCCGCGCAAGGTGCTCAGGACGTGTCGCACAGTATTGCCACAGTCAGCCTCGCCAGTGCTGAGAGCGGCCAAGTGGCTGAAAAAGCACGCCATCACGCCGATAACTTGTCTCAGCACGCCCGCGCGCTGGCTGAAACGGTGTCGGGCTTCATCGCGTACCTGGAACGTGACGCGGCTTAACTATTTAACTCCATTATTTGATGGTGCGTCATCTCTGTAGGAACTGAAGTATGCGCTACAGGCCAGATTTTACACGGGGGCGCCCGGACGACAGAGGCCGTCCGTTGAGCGATGTTATCATGGACAATCTGAGCCAAACCCTATTGCCAGGATTTGACTCAGATCTTGGTGCGAATGGGCTACCGATACAGGCCGCCCCTTACCGACTGCGGCTATGTCAACGCCCGCAACGCCCGTTCGGCCACGGTGAGGCGGGCGAGGTCGGCACCCGGTTGGGCCGCAAGGTCCGCCAGCAGGCTGTCGGCGGCCTTAAGGCTATCGCCGCGTTCCGTTAACCAGCCATCCAATCCACCGGAATGGGCGAGGGCGCTGCGGGCGATGGTTTCGTGCAGGCGGGCAAGATCATCCGCAAGCCCTGTCAGCGCCGCCCGCGTCCAGCCGTCTGCTGCGGGAGCCGAGGCCACGGCGGCGCGCAAACCGTCGAAGCCTAAGCGTTGGCCTGCGGCGGCGAACGCAGCGGCGGCGCGGTCGATGTCAACCCCGGCGGCTTCGGCAACCGCCAACACGTCGAGTTGCAAGACCAACTGCCCGAGGGATGCTACCCGGCCCGCCACGCTCTCGTCGCGGCTAAGACCATCGCGCAACCGTGCCACTGCTGGGCGAAGTGCGGTGAGCGCGTCGTCGATGCTACCGGGCAGCGACTGGCGCAAAATCCAGCGCATCGCGGCTTCCAGGGCTTTGGAACTGGCGCGATAGAGCGCCAGTTGATCGGTTGCGGGGCCATGCCCATCCAGCGCTTCGATGGATGCCCACAGGCTCGGCAGATCGAGCACGCCGCGCGCGATAGCATAGGCGCGGGTAAGGTCGCCGATACTGGCCCCGGTTTCGGCCTCAAGGTCTGAGAATAGGGCAAGCCCGCCGCGATTAACCATTTCATTGGTCAGCACGGTTGCGATGATTTCCCGGCGCAGGCCATGCCGCAAAATCACATCCCGGTAGGTCTCGCCGAGGATGGGCGGGAAATAGCCGATGAGATCGTCGGTTAGGGCCGGATCGTCGATCACCGCCGAGGGTAGCAGCTTGTTATAAACCGCGATTTTCGACCACGCCAGCAGCGGCGCGAGTTCTGGGCGCACCAACGCTAACCCGGCAGCGCGGCGCGCATCCAGTTGCGCGGTATTGGGCAGGCTTTCAAGGTTGCGGTCCAACGCCACCTCTTTTTCCAGTCGGCTCATCAAGCGGCGGGCAGTGTCGATATAATCGGTCCCCTCGAATTGCGCGGCGGAAAGGGCGAAGGTTTGCAGGTAATTATCCCGCAACACATGATCGCAGACTTCGGTGGACATGCTGGCCACCAACGTATCGCGGCCCGCAATATCCAAATCCCCGCGCTGTACCGGATCGCCAAGCAGGATTTTGATATTCACTTCATGATCGGAGCAATCGACCCCGGCGGAATTATCAATCGCATCGGTATTGAGCCGCACTCCCGCCAGCGCCGCTTCGATACGCCCGCGTTGCGTCGCGCCTAAGTTCGCGCCTTCGCCAATCACGCGCGCCCGCAACTCGCGCCCGTCGATGCGAAGCGCATCGTTGGCACGATCACCGACACCAGTGTTATTTTCGTCTTGGGCCTTGATATAGGTGCCGATACCGCCGAACCACAGCAGATCGACTTGAGCGCGCAGCATTGCCTGAATAAGATCAGCGGGGGTCACTTGCTCCCGCTCGATGCCGAAGAGGGCTTGAATTTCTGGGGTGAGCTTCAAAATTTTCGCCGAGCGCTCGAAAATCGCACCGCCCTTAGACATCAGCGCAGAATCATAGTCTTTCCAGGTGGAGCTTGGCAGCGCAAAGAGGCGCTTGCGCTCCTCGAACGTCCGCGCCGCGTCGGGGTTAGGGTCGATGAAGATGTGCATATGGTTGAACGCGCCAACCAGTCGCAGCTTGTCCGAGTGGATCAAGCCATTGCCAAACACGTCCCCCGCCATATCGCCGATGCCGATGACGGAGATTTCCTGCTGGCGCAGATCAATCCCAGCTTCGCGCAAGTGCCGCTCTACGGCAACCCACGCACCGCGCGCGGTAATGCCAAGCGCCTTATGATCGTAGCCTGCCGAGCCGCCGGAGGCGAAGGCATCATCCAGCCAAAAGCCATAATCGCGGCTAACGCCATTGGCGATGTCCGAGAAGGTTGCCGTGCCTTTATCCGCTGCGACCACTAAGTAGGGATCGTCGGGATCAAGGCGCACGACGTTCGGCGGCGGCACAATCGCGCCATCAATGCGGTTGTCGGTAATATCGAGCAGCCCGCGCATCATAGTTTTATAGCATTCGATAGCGTGGGCCAGCACTGCCGGGCGGCCTGCTTCGGGCGGCAGCGGGCGCTTGACGAAGAAGCCGCCTTTCGAGCCGACGGGCACGATCACGGCGTTTTTCACCGTTTGCGCTTTCAGCAGGCCCAGAATTTCCGTACGGAAATCCTCCCGCCGATCCGACCAGCGAATGCCGCCGCGCGCCACTTTGCCGCCGCGCAAATGCACGGCTTCCACATCGGGCGAATAAACCCAGATTTCGTAGAGTGGGCGGGGTTTGGGCAGATCGTCGATCCGGCTGCTATCGAGCTTGAAGCTCACATAGGCTTTCGGCAACCCATCGCTGCCAACTTGATAGAAGTTAGTGCGTAAGGTTACGAGGATCAGGTTCAGGTAGCGCCGCAGAATCCGGTCTTCATCCAGCGCCGTCACGGCATCCAGTGCGTGTTCGATCTCGACAACGATCCCCGCCGCACGCACCTCATCGGCGGTCGCCGGGTTGAAACGAGCGTGGAACAGCGCTACCAGCAAGGACGCAAGCGCCGATTGATTGGCGAGCGCCTGTTCAAGATAGCTCTGGCTATAGGTTAACCCGGCCTGTTTTAGGTATTTGGCATAGGCGCGCAGAATAACGACTTCGCGCCAATCAAGCCCTGCCGCGAGCACTAAGCGGTTGAAGCCGTCATCTTCCGCCCGGCCATTCCAAGTGGCGGCGAAGGCGGTATGGAAACGCTCCCGGCTATCATCGAGGGAAACCGGGCGCTTATCTTGCACCTGCACGTCGAAATCATGCAGCCACACGCGCGGGGCCGGTTGGCCGTCGGCGTGGAGCGGGCGCAGTTTGAACGGGGTTTCGCTGAGGACGCGCAAGCCCCGGTTTTCCAGCATCGGCAGCACATCCGACAGAGCGATCGGCTGACCCGTGCGGAAAATCTTGAAGCTCAGGTCGGTATTAGCGGCGTCCGGGCGTCGATAGAGCCAGAAAACCGTTTCGCCATCACCGCTGTGCAGAACGCGCGGAATATCGGCAACGGCATCGTCGCCGCTGAATTTTTCGCGGTAGGCGACGGGGAAGGCGTTCAGGAACCGCCGCAGTAAACCGCCGCGCGTCGTACCAACGGGCGGGCTGATACGCCCCAAGGCCGATTGGATTTGATCGACCCAACCGCGCCCGGCCTCCACCAAGCGGCGTTCAATCTCGGCATTGTCGAACTCGCGCCCGTCCTCGCGGCTGGTTTCCACGATGATGTGCAGGCGGGCGAGCGGCGATTCGGACAGTTGGATGTAGGAGGCCGAAATCCGCCCGCCAATGTCTTCCGCAAGAATCGCATGGAAGCGCTCGCGCAACGCATTATCGTAGCGGTCGCGGGGGATATAAACGAGGCAGGACACATATCGCGCAAATGGGTCGCGCCGTGTGAAGAGCGCAATGCGGCGGCGGTCTTGCAGTTGCAGCACGGCCATCGCCGTCTCGAATAATTCCTGCGGATCAATCTGGAACAGCTCGTCGCGCGGGTAGGTTTCGAGGATTTGTAGCAGGGCTTTACCGTCGTGGCTGTTGGGGGCAAGCCCAGCGTGGCTGACCACATGCTCGATCTTCTGGCGCAGCAAGGGCATAGTGCTCGGGCTGTCGCTGTAAACGCGCCCCGTGAACAGGCCAACGAAGCGGCGTTCCGCAATAACTTTGCCCGTGGAATCGAGCTTTTTGATCGACACCACGTCCATATGCACGGGCCGATGCACAGTGGCGCGCTGATTGGCTTTGGTCACGGTGAGCAGCGTTGGTGATTCAAGGAACGCCCGCACTTCCGGCGGCAGAGCCGAGAGCGTGCGAACCCCGTCGAAAATCGACACATTGGGATCGCGCAGAATGCCGAGGCCGCTGTCCTCAGTAACTTTCAGCATCTGCTCGCCGTTTACCGTTTCCAACACATATTCGCGGTAGCCCAGTAGCGTCATGTGATTGTCGGCAAGCCAGGTCAGGAAGGCTTTGGTTTCTTCCACTTCCCCCGCGCTGATCGGGGCGGAGGCAAGGGCTGGATCATCTAACTCTGCCGTGATCACCGACAGCCGGTGCAGCATTGCTTTCCAATCATTGACCGCAAGGCGCGTATCGTTTAGCGCTTGCGTTAGGGAGGCTTCGATGGCCGGGAAGTCTTCATCCTCCACTGTGCCGCCTAAGCCGATTTGCATGAGCGATTCGGCCTTACCGTCGCCATAGGCCGCGCGCTTGCCCAGCGCGTCGCGCGTAACGCGCACGATGGGGTGCAGCAGAATTTCCACAGTGAGATCGGCAGCCAGCCGCCCGGTGGAAAGCGCACTCGTGACCGTATCGACAAGGAAGGGCATATCGTCGTTGACGATTTCCACCAGGATGGGCGTTCCCAGCCAAGCACTGCTGCGCGGATCGGGCCGCACCACGCGCACTTTTGCCTCACCCGAGGGGCGCTGCTCGGCAAAATCCCAGAGCGAGCGGGCACAGGCGACGAGATCTTCGGGGGTCCGCGCCGATAAATCGGGGCGCGAGAGGCCGCTAAAGAGCGCGCGGGAGAAGGTGGCAAGATCGCCCTCCAGCCGCGCTGCAACCGCTTCGAGAACCTGAGTACGCAACGCTTCAGTCTGTAAGCCCATCGTTTCCTCCTGGTGCGGGGCCGGCGGGGAAAGGTGCCGCAACCCCGTCGGGCGTGCTTCGAGCCGAGTTCGCTACTTCAGCATCGCGCATTTTGTTTGTATTTTTTTCCGATTTATAACACGGCCTGCGACAGAGTGAAGCAATTCGGCATGGGGTGGATATGCTTTTTTTTCGAGCGTGCGGCTAGCAAAAAGTAACACACGCACCCGCGCTACAGTGCATCAGCCTCTTTAAGAGATATCCTTATCTGCTATCCGCCAAATCCTCATACAGCGTTTGCGCCACCGGGGCGGGTCGGCGTTGTTCGTCTAGCGCGACCACGCGAACCACGCGGATGCGGTCGGCCTGGGGAAAAGTGAGCACATCACCCACGCGCACGGTGATGTGCGCCTTATCGACAAGCCTTCGGTTCACGCGAACCCTTCCTTCCTTCAGCAATCCCGCCGCGCAGGTGCGGCTTTTGAAAAATCGCGCGGCCCACAGGAACTTATCGAGCCGCATACCTTGGCTGAGAGGGTGGGGCGCGAGGTTCTGGGGGGCAAGGTGCCGGGCAGTCGGGTGGGGGGCGTGGAAACTTGTCATGGGATCAGGACCATCTCCCTTAATTTTGCGAACGGGGAATCGGGGTAAGAGACCCCTGGGGTTGGCCGCGCCGGTGCCCGTTGGGGGCGACGGCGACGGCGGGTGAAGCGCAGATCGCCGGAAGTTTCTCCGGCTTCGCCTGCGACGGTTGCTGGATCGAGACGACCGCGATAGCCCAAAGCGGCCAGCACGGCGGGAAGATCATCGGCGTTGCAGTGTGCGAGACGGGCGAGGCTGGCATCCGCCACAAACGGCCCCTGCGCGGCTTTCTCGCGCACAGCTTGCGCCAAGCGTTCGACCAAATCGGCGCGCACCACGCGCGGGCCAAGCACGACGAAACCGAGGCGCTCGTACCAGTCATTTTGGCACTGTGGATCGCGCGCCACTGCTGGACCAGCGGGGGCGGGTAGCGGCGGGCGGTGGCCGTTGGCGATGGAATGCAGCAGAGCTTTCAGGGCAATCGCCTGGGGTTTCAGCACCGCATCGAGATAGATGGTTTCAGTGCCAAGGCGCACGCCCAACTTTCCCAGCACGCTGCGGTCGGCTTTCGTCAGTTTCTCTACCGCAATCGTAACGGCAGCGCGGGCGAGGCTGCCGCCCGCTTCCGCAAGCTCGAAGGCGAGGCCACGCGCCGCCCCGGTTAGCTCGGCCTCCCGCAATGCCTGGATCGGCCCAAGGCGGTCAGAAAGATGCGCGCGAACCCAGCGGGTCAGCCTGTCGACCACGCGGGAACGGGCTTCACCCTCCAGTAAATCGGAGGGCAGCAAATCAATGCCGGGTTGGCCCCAACGCGGTCCCGGCGCGAGGCGGGCAAGGGGGACGGGCTTTGCCACTGGATAATGCCAGAGGATCGTACCGTCTGCCGTCAGGCCAAAATCTTCGTCCCCCGCCGTTGCAATCAGGGCGGCGCGGCGCGTGATTTCAAGACTAAGCGAGCGGCGGGCGGCGGTCAGCAACTGTTTAGCCGCCAGACCCACGGCGTCTTCATCGGGGGAGAAGATGAACCCGTCGAGCCGCCCAACGGGATGGCCTTCAACCACAACACCGCCGTCTGCCGTAACGCCCGCCAGCAGGGTTTCGTTGCCGTCGAGCCGTTTGATAAGGAACGCCCCGCGCCGGTCCACGAAGCGTTGCGTTAGTTTCTCATGCAGCGCGTCCGAAAGCCGATCTTCGATCCCGCGCGTCATCTCCTGCCACTCGCCCGCGTTCTGAAGCCATTCCGGGCGGTGGGAGATATAGGTCCAGGTGCGGATATAGGCGATGCGGGTGGATAGCTGATCTATCTCGCCATCGCTGCGGTCGAGCCTTGCGATCTGCGCCTGCACCCAACTATCGGGCAGCTTGCCGCTGCGCGCGGTGAGATGGCCGTAGATTTGCTGCAACAGCCGCACGTGGGCTTCGGCCATGCTTTTGCGAAAATCGGGAATTTGGCACACGTCCCACAGCAGCTTTAGGCGCGGGCTGGTGGTGGTGGCATCGCGCACGTCGGGCAGTTTTGCCATTGCTTGCAAGGTAAGATGATCTTCCGCCTCGCGCTTACGCTTTAAGGCTGAGTGCGGCGGGGGCGCGTCGAGACTGCGGAGCAACCCGTCGAGGGTGCGAAAATCGAGTTTGGTCGAGCGCCAGTGAATTGCCTCGATCGGATCGAAGCGGTGGGTTTCAATCGCCTCGATCAAATCGGTATCGAGCGCCCCCACCTCTGGCAAGGTTCCGAACGAGCCGTCGCGCATGTAGCGCCCGGCCCGCCCGGCGATCTGGGCGATTTCCGGCGCGGTTAAGCGGCGCGGGCTTTGTCCATCGAACTTGGAAATGCGGGCGAAGGCCACATGGTCGAGGTCCATGTTCAGCCCCATGCCGATAGCGTCGGTGGCGACCATGTAATCAACTTCGCCGGTCTGATACAGCTCCACCTGGGCATTGCGCGCGCGGGGCGACAGGGCACCCAGCACGACAGCACAGCCGCCGCGCGTGCGCCGCACCTGTTCGGCCAGGGCATACACATCGGTTGCGGAGAAAGCGACGATGGCGGAGCGGCGCGGTAGGCGCGACAGCTTCTTCGGCCCGGTATAAGTGAGGGAGGAGAAGCGCGGGCGGGTGATAATCTCGATATCGCGGATAAGGCGCTGGATAAGCGGCTTCATGGTTTCCGCGCCCAGGAACATGGTTTCGGACAGGCCGCGCGCGTTCAGCAGCCGGTCGGTAAACACATGGCCACGCTCCCAATCAGTGCAAAGCTGAATTTCATCGACGGCGAGGAACTCCACCCGCCGATCCAGCGGCATGGCTTCCACAGTGCAGACGAACCAGCGCGCCCCCGGCGGCATAATCCGTTCTTCCCCGGTTACGAGAGCGACAGCGCCCGCGCCCTTTAGTTTGCAAATTCGGTCGTAGTTTTCGCGGGCGAGCAGCCGCAGCGGAAAGCCGATCATGCCGGACGCATGTCCGAGCATACGGTCGATTGCGAGATGGGTCTTGCCGGTGTTGGTTGGCCCCAAAACCGCGACCACTCTCGAAGCGCTATAGCGGTGCTCCATCGCCTATCAGAGTCGGCTTATTCGATGACATTCGCAAGTCTCTGCACTGCAAAAAAACGTAGATTCTTGCGGTGCTGCAAAAGAGTCACAGACGGGTCATGGCGCGGTAACAGCGGGCTGATAGCTGGCAAAGCGAGTAGGCGATAGCCCTATTTCATTGGATTTTAAGGAGATTGTTCATGTCTTCCTCTTATACCCGCTTGTCGCGCTCTGTTGCGATGGCCCTGGTGCTGGCGTCTGGGGTGGCGATGGCCCAATCCGCCCCGAAATTCCCGGCGGTGCTCGCGGGTCATGCCGCTATTCCGGCGGACACGCTGATCGCGCCGCCCGCCGATGCCGGGGCATTTTTTGCGACGGCAGGCAAATTCACGGCACCGGATCGTAAGCGCGTTGAAGCCGTTGGGACTATCCCGACGACAACCTTTACCGCCGACCCAAAAGCCCCACGCTCCAGCGGCGTCAGCCTGCCGGTCAAGGGCCAAGCCGTGCAGGGTTTCTCCGGCATCCAGTCGCGCGGCAATGGCCTCTTCTTTGTTTTGACGGACAATGGCTTCGGCTCGAAGATCAATTCGCCGGATGCGCTGTTGATGGTCCACCGGGTGCAAATAGATTGGGCGACGGGCAAGGCCGAGCGGCAGGATACGCGCTTCTTGCACGATCCCGACAAGAAACTGCCTTTTGCGATTGTTAATGAAAACACCGATAAGCGTTACCTGACCGGCGCAGACCTTGACCCAGAGTCCATCGCGTTCATCGGCGAGCGCTTGTTCATTGGCGACGAGTTTGGCCCCTATATCATCGAAGCCGATCTGGCGGGCAAGGTTCTGGCCCTCCACGAAACAATCGTGGACGGTAAACCGGCGCGCGGCCCGGACCATTACCGCAATGGCTCCTTGCCAAATGTGCCCGGCGCGGTGAGCTTTGAAGTCCGCCGCTCGCGCGGGTTCGAGCCGATGGCAGCCTCCCCCGATGGGCAGTTTCTTTATCCCGCCTTTGAAGGCCCGATCTTCAATGCCGAAGCCAAGGCCCCGGAAGCCAAGGAAGGCAAGCAGTTCACCCGCATTCTGCAGTTCGATGTGGCCAAAAGCGCCTATACGGGCAAGTCGTTCAAATATCTGCTGGAAGATAACGCCAACGTGCTGGGCGATATGGCGATGATCGACGCCGACACCGCTTTGGTGATCGAGCGCGACGATACTACCGAAGGCAGCAAGGCCCAGGCGTGCGCTGCCGAGCCGAAGCTGGATTGCTTCAACAAGCCCGCCGCCTTCAAGCGCGTCTATAAGATCGACCTCGCTGCCGCCGATGCCGAAGGCTTCGTGAAGAAGGTTGGCTATATCGACCTGACCGACATTGATAACCCCAATAAGCGCGCCAAGATTGGCCCGAACGACGCGAAGTTCGTGCTGCCGCACCTTGGGCCGGAAGGCGTTGCCATCGTCGATGCCGACCATATCGTTCTGGTCAACGACAATAACCTGCCTTACTCGATGGGCCGCGCGGTCGATAAGGCCGACGATAACGAAATCACGCTGCTGAAGGTCACGGAGCTTCTGCGCGCGAAGTAAGCGTTTAGCCAGTAAGTGTTTAGATAGGCGCTAGGCGGCGGTGCGGTTCCGGCGGTAAGGTTACGCCAATCGCATCGCCTGCCACTGCTCGATGTTATGTCGGACAGCTGATGACATAGCATATGGCATTGCGCTAAAATTTCATTCTGCTATTTTATTATCATGTATGTAATCCGCTACACGGCAGATGCCATTAAAGTGCTTCGGCGAATGCCCCGGAACACGGCGAACATCATCCGCCAGAAGATTGAAGAGGTGGCCCGCAACCCCGCGAACGCGCGCAACGTCAAAAAACTGAAAGGTCGGGAAGGTTTTCGGCTTCGCATTGGCGATTGGCGCGTGGTGTACGCGCTTGAGGCCGAGGTTCTTATTTTGATTGTTATCGACATCGGCCCAAGAGGAGGCGTTTATGATTAATCCCGTGCAACTAATTCGGGATGGCAGCGGCAGGCCTACCTTCGCAGTTCTGCCAATCGCGGATTACGAAAGGCTGCTAGAAGCCTCCGATGAGGCGGCCGGAGTGCGCGCGTTTGATTCTTTTAGGGCGATTAGGCCCGAAACCTATCCGGCAGAGGTGGTCGATCAATTAGTTAACGGTGAACATCCGTTGAGGGTGTTCCGGGAATACCGTGGCCTGACGCAAGCTCAACTCGGCGAGATTGTCGGTCTCAAACAGGCTTACGTATCGCAGATTGAAGCTGGTGCTCGCGCGGGCACCGCCGAGGTTCTTAAACGAATCGCCGAGGCATTGCGCGTCGATCTCGAGAGTCTTATCTAACATCCTCTTCGGTTTCAGAATGATACCTCACTGTCCCTCTTTACCGTTACAATTCTCCGATAAACGGGAGGAAACTATGCGCCTTGGCATTGACCTTGGGGGCACTAAAACCGAAATCGTGGCCTTGCGCCCAGATGGCTCGGAAGCCTACCGGACGCGCGTGCCAACTCCCCGCACGGAGTATCGGGCGATCATCGCCACGATTGCCGGGTTAGTCACGCAGGCCGAAGCCGAATTGGGCGCGCGCGGCACCGTCGGCATCGGCATTCCCGGCACGGTGGACGGCATCACGGGCCGCGTGAAGAACGCCAATACGCAATGCCTTAACGGCCATCCCTTCGATCACGATATGTCGGACGCCCTGGGCCGCCCGGTGCGCGTGACCAACGATGCCAACTGCCTTGCGGCCTCCGAAGCCTCGGACGGTGCGGCGGCGGGGTTGGATGTTGTGTTCGCCGTCATCATCGGAACGGGAACCGGCGGCGGTGTTGCCCTCAAAGGTCAGGTTTGGGCCGGGCCGAACGGCATTGGCGGTGAATGGGGCCACAATCCGCTGCCTTGGCCGAAACCAGAGGAGCTTCCCGGCAGGCCCTGCTATTGCGGCAAATCTGGCTGCCTCGAAACCTGGATTTCCGGCACCGGCTTCGAGCTGACCGAGGGGCGGGGTTATAAGGTGAAAGACATCGCCGCAGCCGCCAAAGCGGGGGACGCCTGGGCCGAAGCTGCGGTGCAGACCTATGAAGACCGGCTGGCGCGCGCGCTCACCACCGTCATTCATATTCTTGATCCCGACGCGATTGTGCTGGGCGGCGGTGTGTCGAACCTTGATCGCCTTTATACCAACGTGCCGCCACGCATCGAAGCGCTGCTGTTCGGCGGTGGCCCGCTTCGCACGCGGCTGCTGAAGAATAGGCACGGCGATAGCTCCGGCGTGCGCGGTGCGGCTTGGTTGTGGCCGGTGTTACCCCCCGTCCCGTGAAAAGTAAAAATACCGCAGTGTATTGCTGTCTAAAAATTCTTGTGGATTGAGTTTTTTAATATTTTCATGCAACTATAAAACGAGTAGTGTGATTTTTTTTGGAGGGCAAAAAAATGTTTCGGAGCGCGGAAAAAAAAGGTTCTTTGCAGCGAAAAATCGCAGCTTTGGAAGAGTTAAACGCCAAAGTTATGGTGGCTGATGAAGATTTGAATATTGTATATGTAAATAAATCTGTCATCGAGCTTCTGAATGCGGCTGAGAAGGATCTTCAAAAAGAGCTACCTCGTTTTAACATGAGCACTCTCATCGGCAGCAATATTGATATTTTTCACAAAAACCCTCAGCATCAACGCCGAATGCTGGCAAGCCTGAGCAAACCCCATCACGCTACAATTAAAGTGGCCAGCCATCAGTTCGACTTGCTGGTTATTCCCTTAAGGGATGCAGGCCGCTCTATCGGCTTTGTCGTCGAATGGTCGAATGCCAAAGAGCGATTGGAAAATCTCGATTATGCCGCGCAAATGGTGGCGATCAGCCGTTCGCAGTCTGTCATCGAATTTACGATTCATGGTATTATTACGCGAGCCAATGACAACTTTCTGAAGGTTATGGGCTATCGGTTGGAAGAAATTCTAGGGAAGCATCATAGTATTTTTGTAGATCGCGCAGATCGAGACAGCCCAGAGTATGCGCATTTCTGGCAAAATCTGGCTAAAGGCGAGTATCAGGAAGCTCAGTTCCGCCGCATTGCCAAATCTGGAAAAGAAGTGTGGATTGAAGGGGCCTATAATCCAATTTTCGATCAAAACGGTAAATTGACAAAAATTGTTAAATTCGCAAGGGATGTTACGAATGAGGTTAGCCTTCTGAAGAATTTGAAGGCTATTCTTGATACCAATTTTGGCCATATCAATGTGGCCTTGCAGAAATCCAGCGCTGAGGCAGACTCGGCCCATCGCGCGGCGGAGGCCACGTCGGTAAACGTGCAAACCGTTGCCGCCAGCGCTGAAGAGTTGGTCGCCTCCATCGGGGAAATCTCGCAAAGCATGGTGCGCGCCCGCACTGCGACCGAGAGCGCGGTTGAACGGACGCTCGCCGCCAGCAGCAGTACTGAACGGTTGGCCGCCGCAGGGCAGGCAATGAATGGAATTGTTAGCCTGATTAACAATATTGCAAGCCAGATCAACCTTTTGGCCCTGAACGCCACCATTGAAGCGGCTCGCGCGGGAGAGGCAGGGCGGGGCTTTGCCGTGGTGGCGTCGGAAGTCAAAAACTTAGCCAACCAAGCGGCCCAGGCAACCGATCAAATCTCTACCGAGATCGACGGGATTCAGACCACATCAAGTGAAGTGGCGACGGCACTGGCGGGTATCCGCGATATCGTCTCCTCCGTGCGGGATCACGTGGTGGGGACAACATCAGCCGTTGAGGAGCAAAGCGCGGTGACGCAGAGCATGTCGGTGAACATGCGAAGCGCCTCTGCTGCTGTCGCGAAGGTCAATAGCAGTATCGAAGCAATCGTGTCTGCTGTCGAGCAAGTGCAAAGCGCGGTTACGACCACCAAGCAAGCGGCGGAGGTTTTGGTGCGTTAAGCAAGAACGGCTTCGCGCAACGGCTCGGCACTCTCTTCAGCTTTCGGGGCAAGCTCGTCGATCATATGGCGCAGAATATCGGCGTAGAGGGCGAGCTTGTCGCCAAATTCCTGGTCACGCCCTGCCAGCGCCGAAAAATCATCGGCGACATACTGAAGCAATCCGGCGTGGGTAGCGAAATACGGCGACATCTGCTAACTCCCCATCCTACGCAAGCCCGGCATTCTGGGCTTATCGAACCCTCCCCGGCGGGTGACTGTCATACCAGGGTCAAGCTCTTGTCTCTTGTTTGACATAAACTATGCCTTATGAGGGATTAAATCGAGATTACTTTTTTGCAACGCAGCAAGGCCCGCCGATGATCCCTCGTTACAGCCGCCCCAAGATGGTCGCCCTTTGGGACTCCGAAAACCGGTATAAAATCTGGATGGAAATCGAAACCCTCGCCGCCGAAGCGATGGCCGAGCTGGGAACGATTCCCAAGGAAGTTCCCCTGGCCGTGCGAGCGCGGGGGGCGTTCAATGTGGCGCGAATCGAAGAGATTGAGGCGGAAACCAAGCATGATGTGATCGCCTTCCTCACTAACCTTGCGGAATATGTGGGGGAGGAGGCGCGCTTCGTTCATCAAGGCATGACCTCTTCAGACGTGCTCGATACCTGCCTTGCGGTGCAACTAACGCAAGCCACCGATATTCTGCTGGAAGACCTTGATGGGCTGCTGGCTGCGCTGAAACGCCGCGCTTTTGAGCATAAGCACACGCTCACGGTAGGCCGCAGCCACGGCATCCACGCCGAACCCATCACCTTCGGGCTGAAGCTCGCGACCTATTATGCCGAGTTCAATCGGAACCGAACCCGCCTGCTGGCCGCGCGGGAAGAGATCGCGACCTGTGCTATCTCTGGCGCGGTTGGCACTTTCGCGCATCTGGACCCGCGCGTTGAAGAGTATGTGGCGGAAAAGCTGGGGCTGAAGCCCGAGACCATTTCGACCCAGGTTATCCCGCGCGACCGGCACGCCGCTTTCTTCGCCACCTTGGGCGTTATCGCTTCTTCCATCGAGCGGCTGGCAACGGAAATCCGCCACCTGCAACGCACGGAAGTGCGCGAGGCGGAAGAGTTTTTCTCTCCTGGGCAAAAAGGCTCGTCGGCCATGCCGCACAAGCGCAACCCGGTGCTAACGGAAAACCTCACCGGTCTCGCTCGCCTCGTTCGGGCTGCGGTGATTCCGGCGATGGAAAACGTCGCCCTATGGCACGAGCGCGATATTTCCCACTCCTCGGTGGAACGCATGATCGCCCCCGATGCAACGATTACGCTGGATTTCGCTCTCGCGCGCCTCACAACAGTGGTGGATAAGCTGGTGGTCTATCCTGAGCGGATGCAGGCGAACCTCGATCAGTTGGGCGGTCTCGTTCACTCCCAGCAAGTGCTGCTGGAACTCACGCAAAAAGGCATGAGCCGCGAAGGCGCCTATCAAGCCGTGCAGCGCAATGCGATGGCGGCCTGGAAGGAAGGCAAAAACTATCGCGCCCTGCTGGAGGCCGATGCGGACGTGGCGAAGTATCTAACGGCAAAAGATATCGAAACGCTCTTCGATCTCGGTCAGCATACGCGGCATGTGGACACGCTGTTCAAGCGGGTGTTCGGCGAGGCATGAGCTTGGGGCGCAAGCGCCTTATTTCTTATTAGAGTATCGGATTCTTAAGGGCCAACCGGCCCTTAAGCGGGGTCTGGGGCAGCGCTCCATTGTTTTTCAAGGAATGCAAAAATGAGCGTATTGGCGACGTTGGAAGCTCGGGGCTTGGTCCATCAGAAGACGGCTGAGGATTTGGGCGCGGTTTTGGCGGCGGGGCCGATCACGTTTTATAATGGCTATGATCCAACCGCGACCTCGCTGCACGTCGGCCACCTGCTGCCGCTCACCTTGATGAAGCATATGCAGCGCGCGGGGCACCGGGTGATTGCGCTGATTGGTGGCGGTACAGGGCTGATTGGTGATCCATCGGGCAAATCGACCGAGCGCAACCTTCTGACGGCGGAAACCGTGGCGGAGAATGGGCGACTGATCCACGCCCAGGTCACGCGCCTTCTTCAGGCCGATGAGAATCCGCCGATCTATGCCAATAACCTTGATTGGTTGGACGGGGTGAAGCTGCTCGATTTCTTGCGGGACATCGGCAAGCATTTCTCGGTGAATGCGATGATCCAGCGCGATTCGGTAAAGTCGCGGTTTGAGCGCGACGGGGACGGGATTTCCTTCACCGAGTTTACCTATTCGCTGCTGCAATCCTACGATTTCTTGGAGCTGCACAAGCGCTACGGCTGCACGCTGCAAACCGGCGGATCGGACCAATGGGGCAATATCGTTTCCGGCACAGACCTTATTCGCCGCGTAACGGGCAACCGTGCCTTTGGGCTAACCGTGCCGCTGCTCACAAATTCGGACGGCAAGAAGTTCGGCAAGTCGGAGAAGGGGGCGATTTTCCTCGATCCGGCGCTAACCAGCCCCTATGCCTTTTACCAGTTTTGGCTGAATTCCAGCGATGCCGACGTGCAGCGCCTGCTGCGCCTGTTCACCGATATTGAGCTTGAGGCCATCGACGCGCTCGATACCAACTCCGGCGCGCGGCCCGCGCAACGCTTGCTGGCCGAGACGCTGACCGCCGATATTCATGGCGCGGATGCGCTGGAGGGCGCAAAAAAAGCCGCCGACGCGCTGTTCTCCGGCGCCATCCAAGGCTTGCCGGTGGCAACGCTGCTGGAAATCTTTGCAGACGTTCCTGCCGTTACTCTGTCGCAGAGCCGGGTTGCCGCTGGGGTGGCTCTCACCGATCTGCTGACCGAAACCGGCCTCACCACGTCTAAAGCCGACGCCAAACGCCAGATTCAGCAAAACGCGGTGCGGCTGAACGGCGGCGAGCCAGTGTCAGGCGAACCGACGCTAACCGCGAACGACTTCATCGACGGCGCGGTGCTAGTATTGCGGAAGGGCAAGAAGAGTTATGGGCTGGTAAGGGTATTGTGAGCGGTTAGAGCCGCGCGCCTTAACTCTGGCGCGGCTCTATAAGCCGCATCAGGCGTGTTTGACACGCCAAGCGTGTCGGGTGAGGCGGCGGCCAAGGGCGCGGATGCGCCCGGCGATGCCCTTAGCGCGTCAAACGCACCGGGCGGCGAGGGCTAAGATAAAACTAGAGCGTCTTGCGTCAACCTTTACGCAAGACGTTCTAATGTTGCGATTCAATCTGCTGGTCGTTTTAGAGGCTTGCGCTGATGACGGGACAAAATTCCGTAAATTTTCATGGGAGTGCTGTTGTTGCCGCCTTGCGGTCCTAATCTCTATGCCAGCTCTCAATCTTTAGGTTAACATCGACCGATGCCCCCCCCTTCGGCGATCATGCTCTAACCGCTTATTATCGCCTGCAAAACCTTGTTGCAGACGGGTTGCATCGGCTGTGGATTTGCCCTAGTGTCCGCCCCCTGAAACCGTAGGAATTAGCCCACTTGGCGGAAACGGTAGACGCACCGGACTTAAAATCCGTTGAACTTTTGTTCGTGCCGGTTCAAGTCCGGCAGTGGGCACCAAGGTTTCAGA
>JAAFIC010000020.1 GCA_013298565.1 Alphaproteobacteria bacterium
GGGAGGGTATGAGCCATATCATAGGCGCTGCCGTCCACCGGGTCGCTCGGCTCCAACTCTTCTATCATGCCGAGATAGCCTGCGGCGAGTGAGGCGGCGATAGCGAGATAGGGGTTGGTATCGGCCCCAGCTACGCGGTTCTCCACGCGCCGCGCTTCCTGGCTGGATACAGGCACGCGCAGGCCGGTGGTGCGGTTATCGTGGCCCCACTGCACATTGATCGGCGCATCTGAAAAGCGCTGCAAACGGCGGTAGGAGTTGACGTTGGGGGCCATCAGGGGCAGCAACGCAGGTAGGTATTTCTGCAAACCCGCGATATGCGAGAGAAACAAGGGCGAGTTGTCGCCATTCGCCAGCGCAAACAGGTTTTCACCCGTAGTGCTATCCAGCAGGCTCTGGTGAATATGCATCGAGCTTCCCGGCTCGTTTTGCATCGGTTTCGCCATGAAGGTCGCATACAGATTATGCCGCAGCCCGGTTTGGCGCACGGTTCGCTTGAACAGGAATACTTGATCGGCCAGTGATAAAGCGGGGCCGTGGTTGAAGTTAATCTCCATCTGCGCCGCACCGGCTTCGTGGGTCAGCGTGTCGATGTCGATTTCCTGCTTTTCGCAGTAGTCGTAAATATCTTCAAACAGCGGATCGAACTCGTTCACCGCGTCGATGCCATAGGCTTGCCGCGCCGTCTCTGGCCGTCCCGAACGCCCGATGGGTGGCTCTAGCGGATAGTCCGGGTCGGTGTTCGGCTTCACCAGATAGAATTCCAACTCCGGCGCGACTACAGGGGTCCAGCCTTTGGCATCATAGAGCCGCAAGACCCGCCGCAATACTTCGCGCGGGGAGATATCGACCACGCGGCCATCGGCATAAACGCAATCGGTGATGACCTGTGCGGTCGGCTCCGAATACCACGGCACGAGGCGGATTGTATCTGGGTCTGGCCGCAGGAACACGTCCGAGTTGGCGGGGTTGGTCACGGTCTCGTCGGGCGGATAGTCGCCGCTGATCGTTTGCACGAAAATTGCTTCAGGAATCCGAAGCCCGCGATCCCCAAAACTGGTCAGGAATTTTTGCGCCGGGAGGATCTTACCCCGGGGGATACCCGACATATCAGGCACCAGGCATTCGACTTCGGTAATAGCGTGTTGGCTGATCCACTCAGCAAAGCGGTCCATAAAGCCCTCGTTTGTCATCTAAGAATGATCTTAAGCCGAATTGAGGCCGGAGGCTAGCGCTGCGGGACTGCTGATGCGTGTTGAACCTTTGTCGCAATAATCGTCACCCCGGCGCGTTGCCGCGTTCGGCGAGGTAGGCGAGGCCGGCTACGGGCTGCCCTCGGTTAAGGCGCGTGGTCACGGGAGCAAGGGCGATTATCCGATAGGCTGCTGCAAGCACGCGCTCCAAGCCTGCTGCCCCGTGGCGATAGCGCAAACCATCATGCAAGCTATAGCTCGTTTCGGAATCGGAATGAGCTTCGATACTAGCGAGCAGCAACCCGCCGGGGGCAAGCACGCGCGCGGCCTGCCGATGGAAATCGCTCAGGTCGCCGAGATAGACCAGCACATCAGCCGCGACGATAAGATCAATGCTGCCAGCGGGCAGGTCGGCGAGTGTGGCGACGGCTTCGCCCTCAATCAGGCGCGTGTAGAAGCCGCGCGCCTCGGCCTGGGCCAACATCGCCGGGGACAGGTCAATTCCGATGAGGCTGGCCGCCACATCGCAAAACGGCTCCCCAGACAAGCCCGTGCCGCAGCCAACATCGAGCACGCGCAAATCGCGCCGCGCGCTGTGCCGGTCCAGCAGCGTACGGAGTACCTGCGGGCCGCGATACTGGAGCTTCTCGGTTAGTTCGAGATCGAAACGGGCGGCATAATCGTTGAACAAGCTCTTGAGATAAGGGGTTGGAAGCTGGCTCGGTCCATCCTCCCCCCCCAGCAGCGCCAAAGCCGGGCTTGCACCGAGGGTATCGGCGGGGTCCAGCACAAGGCACTGCCGATAGGCGGTGGCGGCACGCTCTGGCTCCCCCGCCGCGCGTGCGGCTTCGGCCAACAGAAACCAGCTTTTCAGATCCTCTGGCGCGGCGTCGGTCACAGCGGTCAGCACCATCACGGCCTCGCTGGGGCGACCCGCCAGGATGATGGCCTGGGCATAGTCGCGGCTAAGGTCGGGAGCCGCTGCTTGAGCCAGCAAGCCGTCATAGAGCGGCAAGGCGGCGACGGCCTGCCCCGTCCGTACGAGGGCGAGGGCTTGGTTGCGGATCAACCCAGCATCTTCCGGGTAGGCCGCGAGGGCCGGGGCGATCCGCAACAGCGCCGCCTCGGCCCGTCCGGCTTCGATTAAGCCTGCCGCGAGATTGCCGATTGTGCGCGGATGATCGGGTAGGCGCGTTGCGGCTTCGGTGAAAGCCGCCAGTGCGCCTGCACTATCGCCGCGCGCCCGCCGCAGCACGCCTAAGCGCTCCCAAGCCAGGGCATCGTCGGGTCTTGCCGCGATCAGCGCCAGCAGCAGCGGTTCGGCCTCTGCCCCGCGCTCGGCTTTCATAAGCAGATCGGACAGCGACCACAGCGCGGCGGGCAGGCCAGGGGCAAGGGCGAGGGTTTGCCGAAACTGGTCTTCGGCTTGCCCGCCCGCGCCGCCCAAGGCATAGGCCCGGCCCATCGCAAGGCGCAGGGCGGGCGAATCTGGCCCATACAGCGCGGCATTCTTTAGCGCTTGCACGGCTTTGCTCGGCTGGCCTTCGCCTAAATACAGCAACCCTTGCAAATAATGCGCGCCCGCGAGCTTCGGGGTGGCGCGCAACACCATGCGGACGATGGTGCGCGCCGTTGGGGTATCGCCGCGCTCCCACGCACCAAAGGCATCAGCCAGATTGAGCGTTATCACCACGCGCCCTTGACCTTTTCTAAGTAAGGTTCCAGCCGCTTCAGCGCACTAATCAGCGTGCTATCGTCCTTACAAAAGCAGAAGCGCACGTAGGGGGTGTCGAGTCCGCCATCGTAGAAAGCGCCCATAGGGATTGCCGCAACCCCGGCCTCGACGGTCAAGCGCTGGCAAAATTCCGTATCGCTTCCGAAATAACCTAGGCCCCGTATGTCTACCGTGAGAAAATAGGTGCCTGCCGACGGTTGCACGGCAAAGCCTAGGCGGGTTAGCCCCGCCGCCAGCAGGTCGCGCTTGCGCTGCATGTCTGCCCCGAGGCTGGTAAAGAAGCGCGCATCTTGCCCCAGCCCCCAGGCCACGGCGGCTTGCAAGTTGGGCGGTGTGGTGAAGGTTAGGAATTGATGCACTTTCGCAATAATCGGCATCAACGCAGGCGCAGCGGTAACATATCCCACTTTCCACCCCGTCAGCGAAAAGGTTTTACCCGCCGAGCCGATGCGAACCGACCGTTCCGCCATGCCGGGTTCCGCCATGATGGAGCGGTGCGTAGCGCCATCGAACACCAGATGCTCATAAACCTCATCGCAGACAGCAAGCGCATCGTGGGCACGGCAGAGATCGGCGATCAACGCGAGTTCGGTCGCGGAAAAAACCTTCCCGACTGGATTGTGGGGGGAGTTGAACAGAATCAGCTTAGTTTTTGGTCCGAAAGCGGCGCGAAGCTCGGCTTCCGGCACGGCCCAATGCGGCGGCGTGAGGCGCACGAGCTTTGGCACGCCGCCCGCAAGGCGCACAATGGGCAGGTACGAATCATACATCGGCTCGAACATCACGACTTCATCGCCGGGCGCAATCAGGCCGAGCAGAGTGGCGGCCAGAGCCTCGGTCGCCCCGGACGTGACGATCACCTGGGTTTGCCAATCGGCCTCGATCCCGAAAAACCGCGCGCCGTGGGCGGCGACGGCCCCGCGAAGTTCGGGCAGCCCCAGCATCGGCGGATATTGGTTCGGCTTATCCGCTAAGGCTTCTTGCGCTTTCGCAACAATCTCTGGGCTGCCGTTACCATCTGGGAAGCCTTGGCCTAAGTTGATCGCCTGATGCTGACGAGCAAGGCCAGACATGACCTCGAAAATCGTCGTCCCAAGGCTGGAAAAGAGGGGATTAAGCGGCTTCATCCTGCGACCTCGGGTGCGTTTGACGCACCAAGTGCATCGGTTGGCAACGGGGAGTGCAGCATAGCGGCAACAGCAGTAAGCGCAATTGTCTGTTATGACACGTTTGCCACTTTACGCTGGGAACCGTTCGGGCTATTAAAGAGTTATGGAATTAGTCCGGTTAGAGGGCATAAAGCCGTGTCTCGGTTTTTAGAGCCTTCTCAGCCCATAACAAAAGTAGGTGTTTCAATGCGCGCCATGATCAAAATTGCTGCTGCTACCGCTTTGCTGGCAACCGTCGCTTCGGGTGCTTTTGCTCAGTCGGCTGAATTCAAGAAGATCCACGAAGGCGCGCAAGTCGCCGGGATCTGCAACGGTACGCTGTCGCAAGCTCAGGAAAACAAGGTCGGCCTTATCGCCGCCGCTGCTGCATCAGACCTTACGGTCGGCGCGATCCTGTCGGCTGAAACCAAGACGCGCGGCGATGCCCGCGTCCAAGCCTACTCACTGGGCTGCAAAGATGCTAAGAACACGGCAGCGATTAAATACTATACCGACACGGTAAAGTAGGCTTCTCCGCTTCGCGGGAAACCAGAAACGCGGCCCCGCAACGGGCCGCGTTTTTTTTGGGATTGAAGACGCCCTTCAATGGATGAGCAGAATGCCCTAAGCGCCAACCTAATTCGCCGCACTATCCTAGAGGTTCGGGCGCGCGGTGAACTTCCTGTAGTGGATGCCTCCGTCTCAGCTTTGCGGGAGCTTGGCTTGACCGACGAAGAAATCTTCAGCGAAGCGGTTGACCCGGCCCACATCGATATTGCCCAACTCAGAACGCGCGCCCCTCTCATGTGGACCCCCGAAGGAATGGTTCGCTGGGAGGATGCCTCGGATTTGTATCGGGATCTAGAGGAAGAGGATCGCCTATATCCAGAACGACGTTATCAGCGCATTAAGCTAGGCTTTGCAAGAATGCGTAATCGGGGGAGTTCTTGGGAGGGCATCGAAAAAAGTTATGATATCCAAATTCCTCTCGAGGATCGGATTTTACCGCCCCCACCTCCGCCACCACAAAAACTACGCTAGGCGATTAGGTATGTTTTATCACCGCACGGGCGCAGTGTCCGCGTTGTGGCGCGAACTGAAGCAGGCGAGGCAGTGGTTCTATCGGTCGCCGATCAACTGCGTTGGGCGCTGGCGGAAGTGCGTGGCCGTGGGTCCAAGCATATCTCAGCCACATTGTTAGCCTTTCTGGAGTTTCACGGCATTTCGGAAGCGGATGCACGCAATCAGCGGCGGCCTGATTTCTGAGTTCAGGAGGTATTATTATGCAGGATCAGCGATTATACAGCCGAGGTTCACCCATTTTGAACCAGGCTTTAGCGATTTTGCCGCCGTCGATTTCATAGATTGCAATCACCTCAATCTCACCAGGGCCACCGGGGAAGGTGCGGGTGATATGCTCGTGGTCGATAACGAGGTTCCCAACGATCATGCGGGCCAGAATCTTGGCGTGCAGATTCGGCTCCTCAAAGCGGGCAACATAGCGCGCGCGGACTTCTGCTGTGCCTTGAGCGATGAGGTGGGACGGGAACAGGAAGCATTGGCACTCTGCCGCCCAGCAGTCCATGAAAGCCTCAATATCGCGGGCGTTATAGGCTTCGAGCTGCTGTTGAACGAGATAGTCAATCGCGGCTTTGTCGGCAGGCAGGGCGTGCATTCTGAAAAACCTTTAGGATGATAGCCCGGCAAACCACAGCTTCGCCGCTCCATAAACGCGGCTGTCGTGCAGCTTGAAGGGCATGGGCAGGGGAATGGTTTCGGTGGCGGCGCTTTCCAGGATCACCAGCGCAGTCGGCGCCAGCCAATCCCCAGCGCGTAACGCCTCTAAGGCGGGGGTGAGCAGGTCGCGGCCATAGGGCGGGTCGAGATAGGCGAAGTCCGCTGGGCGCGCAAGAGAGCGCGGGCCGAGCTTAGTGGCATCGCCCTGCACGACGGGAGGGTTGGCACGGAGCGCGGTGAAGTTGGCGCGCGCGAGGCTTACATCGCGGTCCACGAACAGGCAAGTTTCCGCACCTCGGGACAGGGCTTCAAGCCCCACCGCCCCCGTGCCGCAGAAAATATCGAGCCAGACCGATCCCGCCAGCGGCGCTTGGCCAAAGCCCGCGTGGGTTAGGATATTGAACAAAGCCTCTCGCGTGCGGTCGGCAGTGGGGCGCACGTCTGTGCCGGTCGGCGCGAGCACTCTCCTCCCGCGCCACTGGCCGCCGATGATCCGCATAGCGCGGTCTCCTTAACGATCTCGACCGGGGGTGCGGCGTGGCCCTGGTTTGCCGCCGCCGGGGGTGGAGCGCCCGGCGGGCTTGCCTGCGCTGGGCTTCCCCCCGGTTTTAGCCCCCGAGCGTGCCGCCGATCCGCGTACGGCGGCGGCTTTGGCCATCGCCTTCTTCTTTTCTTCCCAGTTCATGCCACCAGTACGGTCGTCTCGGGTACGGTCGTCTCGGGTACGGTCGTCTCGGGGGGCGTCTTCGACACGCCGCTCCGCCCGTTTCCGCACGATCATCGCGGGGCTTGGCATCGCGGGGCTTGGCATCGCAGGGCTTGGGCTGAGGGGTTGCGGCACGCGCGGCGCGGTCTCATTCCGGCCCAACTGCTCGCGTAGGCTGCGAGTGGGGATTTCCTCCACCGCGCCTTCGGGAAGATAGCCTAGTTGGAAGGGGCCATAGGCAATGCGGATCAGCCGGTTCACCCGGTAGCCGAGGTAGGACATGACGCGGCGAATTTCGCGGTTCTTGCCCTCGGTGATGCTAACGGTCAGCCAAGCGTTCGCAAGCCCCTGGCGTTTTTCCAATACGGCATCAATGGGGCCATACCGCACGCCTTCCACCGTTACCCCGTTCGCCAGCCCGGCCAAGCCCGCCTCGTCAACATCGCCGTTTACGCGCACGCGATAGCGCCTAACCCAGCCTGTGCTGGGCAACTCCAACCGCCGCGCAAGCTCGCCATCGTTGGTAAGCAGCAGCAAGCCTTCGGAAGTAAGATCGAGCCGCCCGACGGAAATAACGCGCGGCATATCTTCGGGCAGTTTCTCGAACAGGGTTGGGCGGCCTTCGGGGTCGCGGTGCGTTGTTACCAGCCCGGCGGGCTTATGGTAGCGCCACAGCCGCGTTGGCTCTTTTTCCGGCAGAGCGACCCCATCGACCGTGATGCGGTCGCGCGCCGTCACCACGCAGGCGGGGCTATCGAGCAGGGTGCCGTTAACGGCAACGCGGCGATCCTCGATCATCCGTTCCGCATCCCGGCGCGAACAGATTCCGGCGCGGGCGATGCGTTTGGCGATGCGCTCGCCGTCTTCGGGGAAATTCATCTTTTTCGGGGCCGGCGTCTTCGGGGCGGGCGTCTTGTGATCGTCGCTCATGCTGCGGCTGCCGCGATGAGGGCATCGAAGATAGCGCTGTCTGCGGGCGAAATGTGATATTCGGGGTGCCACTGTACGCCAAGGCAGAAGCGCCGGGCCGGGTCTTCAATCCCCTCGATCACCCCATCGGGCGCGCGGGCATTCACGAGAATAGACGCAGGCACGGCTTTTACCGCTTGATGATGCGCGCTATTCACCGCAATCCGCTCTTGCCCAACAATACGATGCAGGAGGGTATTGGCGGCGACGATCACCTCGTGCCCGGCTTCGGTGCGCGGGTTGGGTTGTTCGTGGGGGATATCCGAGGGAATTTCGTCGGGGATATGCTGAATCAACGACCCGCCGAGGGCGACCGCCAGCAATTGCTGACCACCGCAAATGCCCAAAATCGGCAAATCTTTTTCAAGCAGGCCGCGCATGAGGGCCAACTCGAAGGCCGTGCGCCTGTCCTTCGTGGTGACGCTCGCGTGCTTCACGGTTGCGCCGAACAGGCTGGGGTCCACATCGAACGCCCCGCCGGTCACGACAACGCCTTGGATATGCTCCAGATAGGCCAGGGCCAACGCCGGTTCATGCGGCAAGCAGACGGGCAGGCCGCCTGCGGCGGCAATCGCGTCGCAATAATTTTGCCGAATGGCGTACCAGGGCTGCTTGGACCAGCCCCCCGCAGGTTCGGAATCGAGGGTCAGGCCGATGAGGGGCCGGGAAGATGTCTTCGTCATGGTGCAAGATTAAGCCGAACGCTATGCTGCGACAACTACTTGATAAGGGAGTGTGGTACGCATGTTGACGGGAAAGACCGCCCTGGTAACGGGGTCCACCAGTGGCATCGGTCAGGGTATGGCCCTAAAACTGGCGGAAGCCGGGGCGAATATCATGCTCAACGGCTTCGGCCCGGCGGATGAAATTGCCGCCCTGCGCGCGCATATCGCCACCACGTATAACGTGCAGGTCGAGTATCACGGGGCCGATCTGTCCCGCGTTGCCGATATTGAGGATATGATGAGCACGGCAGCCGCTACGTTTGGCCGGGTCGATATTCTTATAAACAACGCGGGCATTCAGCATACCGCGCCGACGCAAGATTTCCCGGTCGATAAGTGGGATGCGGTGATTGCGGTCAATCTTTCCAGCGCTTTCCACGCCACGCGCTTAGCCCTTCCGGCAATGCAGGCCGCTGGGTGGGGCCGGATCATTAACACCGCATCCGTGCATGGTCTGGTCGCCTCGACCCATAAAATCGCCTATGTCGCCGCCAAACACGGCATTGTTGGGCTAACGAAAGTGGTGGCATTGGAAAATGCAGGAAATGGCATCACCTGCAACGCTATCGCCCCCGGCTGGGTCGCAACACCGCTGGTGCAAAAGCAGATTGACGCGCGCGCGGCGGCGGAAGGCATTTCGGTCGATGGAGCGCGTAAGAAGCTGCTGGGGGAAAAGCAGCCGTCGATGGCTTTCGTGGAAACCGCGCACCTGGGCGCGCTCGCCGTGTTCCTCTGCTCGCCTGCTGCCGACCAGATGACGGGCGTTACCCTGCCAATGGATGGCGGCTGGACGGCTCAGTAAAGCGTGCCTTCGTCCGACTATTGGAGCCGGGCTTTTGCTGAAGCCGCAGCGGCAGCAGTGCGCGGCGAAGTGCCCGTTGGCGCGGTCGTGGTGGGGCCGGACGGGCAGATTCTGGCCGCAGCGGGCAACCGCACCGAAGAATGGGCCGACGCCTCCGCCCACGCTGAACTCCTGGCCTTGCGCGCGGCGGCGGAAGCGCTGGGGTCGCCCCGCCTTGTCGGCTGCGATCTTTACGTAACGCTGGAGCCTTGCCCGATGTGCGCGGGCGCGATCAGCCATTTCCGCCTGCGCCGGGTCTATTTTGCGGCTTACGACCCGAAAGGCGGCGCGGTGGAGCACGGCGCGCGCCTGTTCGAGCAACCCACTTGCCTGCACCGCCCGGAAGTTTACGGCGGGTTTCGGGAGCAGGAGGCAGCAGCGATGTTGCGCCAGTTCTTCGCAGCGCGGCGGTAGGAAACGGGGGCGCGGTGGCTTATACTAGGGGCGGGAAGCAGCCTACGGAGGAGAGTGAGATGGCTCAATCGGAGATGCGAGTCTTAACCGCCGATATTCCGGCGGCGATGGCGGGAAAGCTCCGAACAATGGCAGCAGCGCGCGAGCAGTCGCCGGATAGGATCGTTGAAGAGGCGCTTGCCGCTTGGATCGATGAGCAAGAACTGCGCTATCGGCTGACGCTGGAGGCGATTGCTCAAGTTGACGCCGGGCAGGTTGTTGCGGATTGGGACGTTCAAGTTTGGTTGGAGAGCTTGGGAACGGATAACCCGCTTCCGAGGCCCGTTTCTAAACGCGGCCTTGATCGTGAAGCAAAGATGTCTTGAGGCCGGAGAACCGTTTTAAGACACCGGATAGCGCCGATACAGCACCAGCGGGTCGCCCGGCGCAGGTTCGATGAACAGGCAGAGGTCGGCGAGCGGCAGCCCTTTTGGCGCGAGGGCGTCGAAGGCCGGGCGCAATCTTACCAGCGCATCGGTTCGTGCAGGCTCTGGCAGCGATCCCGTGAGGGTTAAGTGCAGGCGGAACTCGTCGAACACGTAAGGATAGCCCCAGCGCTGAAGATAGTCTTTTTGGCGCGGCGACAGACCAGGGCCGCGTTTGGCAATTTCGGCCTCGGTTAGCGGCGCGCGGAAGCGGTCGAGCGCTTCAACACAACGACCCGCGAGCGCGGCCAGAGCTTCCGGCGGGTTGATGGGGCAGAGCGCGAGGAACGAGCCGAGGTTTTGCACTGCCAGATCAAGCGGCACGGCGGTTAGCGTTTGCGCCAAGCGCTCGGTGGCGCGCTCGATTTCTGGTAAGTCCGCCCCATCGGCCAAGCGGAACGGCGCTTTCAGCGTGGCGTGAAACCCGTAGCGGCGGGGAGCGTCGGTGATCGTTTCCCAAGTGGCCTTCTCCAAACCAAGCCTAAGCGGTGGCACCCAGCGCCCACGCGCGTCGCGGCCCAACCAGCGGGCGGCAAACTCGGTCAGCGGCTGGCCTTCCGGCGGAGTCCAATACAGCGCGACGCGGTAGGGGTTCATGCCACGCGCCGCCCCGCGCGCCAAACGCCCTGCACGATGGGCAGCGGCGGCTCATCTGGGCGGCGATGCAGGCGCACGCGGATCAGATCGGCCCGCTTGCCGACCTCCAAGCGTCCGCGATCGGTAAGCCCTACGGCGTCGGCGGGGGTTGCGGTGGCAGTCGCGACGGCGGCGGGAAGCTCCGCCTCGGTAGGTGCGAGCAGGAAGACGGCTTGGAGCAGGCTGACGGGCATATAATCCGACGATAAAATATCGAGCCAACCGCGCGCGGCTAGATCGGCAGCAGCGATATTGCCGGAATGAGAGCCGCCGCGCACGAGGTTCGGGGCGCCCATCAGCAGCTTCATTCCGGCTTTGCGCGAGAGTTCGGCGGCTTCCAGCGTGGTGGGAAATTCGGCAATGCTCATGCCATTGGCTTTAGCTTCGGCTACATGCTCCGGCTTGGCGTCGTCGTGGCTCGCGAGCGGTAGCCCCAGTCGGTGAGCGGTTTCCACGATGGCGGCGCGTTGCGGCGCGGCATACAGGGCTTGCCGGGCGATAGTATCGGCCTCGAACACCTGCATTTCCGTATCTGACAGGCTGAATTTCTTCTGATAAAAACGGCGGTAGCTGGCAAGGTTGGTAAACTGTCGCTGCCCCGGCGTGTGATCCATGATCGAGATCAGTTTCACCACGTCCGGCGTTGCCAAGTGCTCGACCAAATCCATCAAATCCGGGTAGGAGATTTCGCAGCGCAGGTGCAGAAAATGTTCGGCGCGGGTGAGATCGGCAGCGCGGGCGGCCACAACGGCATCGGCCATGGTTTTCAAACTGCGAACCCGCTCGGAGCCTTCGCGCACGTCCCCCAACGCCAACGCATCCAGCACAGTCGTAATACCGCTACCCGCCATTTGCGCGTCATGGCTCAGAACCGCTGCCAGCGCCGGCCAGAGCACACCAGGGCGGGGGGAGAAATGCTTTTCCAGATTATCGGTATGAAGCTCGATCAATCCCGGCAGCAGATAATCGCCGTCACAATCCACCGCGCCGGGAACTTGGCTGATACCGCGTGCAATCTCGGTAATGTGACCATTTTGGAGCGTAAGCGTGCCGATGATAACCTCGGAAGACAGGCATAGGCGCGTATTGGTCAGGATCAGTGTATCAGTCACCCTTGTTAAGTGTATCATTTATCTAGAACCTTTATCCTCAATACCGCTATGCTGATGTTTAGAGCAAATCCCGAGCAGGTGATACACTTGGTGCGACGCATTTGCTAAACAAAACAAAAGTCTAAAGTGTTAATCGTGAACCGATGTGAACGAGAAACACTCTAGTAAGGGTATGGCGTTGGGGACGGTGCGTGCGGCAGACACTATGGCAGAAAATCGCGGATACCTTGCAACAGGATATTCGCGGCGGCGCGTTCGAGACTGGGGGGCGCTTGCCGACCGAGGCAGAGCTTGCGGTACGTTTTGGCGTTAATCGCCATACGGTTCGGCAAGCAATTGGCCATTTATCCAATCTGGGGTTAGTGGCCTCCCATCAAGGGCGCGGGGTGTTTCTGCGCGATACTGGGTTTGAATACCCTGTTGGGGCGCGCACCCGACTCACCGATAATCTCGTTCGGCAGGGGCGCAGGCCGGATCGTGAAGACATGCACGCCGAAATTCTTCCCGCCTCGCACTCTATTAGCCGTGCCTTAAAACTGGCGACCCTCGCGCCGCTGTATTGGTTGAGTTACCGCACGCGGGTAGAAGGGCGACTGACCAGCCTCAACGATCATTATTTTCCCGCCGAGCGGTTTCCGGCCATTGGGGAGAATTTTTTGCGGTTAGGGTCAATCACGCAAGCCCTGCGTTGCGAGGGGATTGATGATTATTTGCGCGCCTCCACACGCATCAACGCCCGCATAGCCACCCCCGCCGAAGCCAAGCTGCTCGATCTTAGCCAGGGGCGGGCGGTTCTGCTAACCTGGGGCGTGGACTGCGATATGTTGGGCTGCCCGATTAGCGTTAATCAAGCGCGGATGGTCGCGGATAGCGTTACTCTTACGGTCGAGCAGGATGAATAAATTCCAGAAAAGACCAAGATTAAAGCCTTAGAGCGTCTTGCGTAAAGGTTGACGCAAGACGCTCTAGTTTTACTTTAGCCCTCGCCGGGCGGGCGCATCCGCGCCCTTGGCCGCCGCCTCAATGGCGGCTTATAGAGCCGCGCCAGAGTTAAGGCGCGCGGCTCTAGGCTTATAGAGCCGCGCCAGAGTTAAGGCGCGCGGCTCTAAACATCGAGCATGGCATCTTACGAAAGACTGAAGTTCCGTACTCTCGTGTTTGCGGATGGGCAATTTATTAAAACCTAATTTATTCTGCCATCCTAATGATTTTTTTAATAAAATCGAAACATATTATCGTCTTAAATTGTGTTTGGCTTTTGGCGCTTCTGAAAAGCTCAGAATACCGTTATCGAGCGCAAGTTGCTCTTCAGAGCATTTTCCGTTCGCGATAGCTCGCGGTAAATGCTCTAAACTGTTGTTTTGTTAAGCAAAGGCTAGTCGCGGGTGATCCGACCCGCTCGGGATTTGCTCTCTAATGTTTGGCTCTGAGGATTATCTATGAACAGCGCTCATCCCAACTATACCGTTCTTTTTCTGTGCACCGGCAATTCGGCGCGCTCAATTTTGGCGGAAGCGATTTTAACAAAGGTCGCGGGCGATCGGTTCAAGGCTTATTCGGCGGGCAGTCATCCAAGGGGCAGTGTTCATCCGTTGGCGCTGGACATGCTTAAGGCCAAGGGGCATGACACCAGTGCTTTGCGCTCCAAAAGCTGGGGCGAGTTTATCAAGCCCGGTGCCGTGCCGATGGATTTCATTTTCACTGTCTGTGATGCCGCGAGTAGGGAAACCTGCCCCGCGTGGCCTGGCGTGCCGATGACGGCCCATTGGGGAATGCCCGACCCAGCGGCGGTTGCGGGCATTGATTCGGAACAGCGCGCAGCTTTCAAGGAAACCTATGACATCATGACCCGGCGCATCGAGATTTATACCTCATTGCTGTTCTCCACACTCTCCAAGCTGTCGCTGCTGAATGAACTAACGCAGATTGGTCGTGCGGCTTAAACGCCTGTTGCCCAGTGCTTAACCTCGGCAAGATCGCGCTGCCCTTGCACCAAGGATGCGGCAGTTTTGCCGATGATCGAGCCGAACTTGAAGCCATGCCCAGAGCACGCTGAAACCGCGAGCAGCTTATCTTGCTGGTGAAACACGAAACTTTCGTGCGGCTCGACAGTGTAGAAGCAGGCTTTCGGCTCTAAAATTCGGTAAGCATCAAGGTTCCTAATCTGGCCTCGGCACTGTTCCAGTACGGCGCGCGCTTCGGCGATGGTGGCGGTGCGCGGGGCGTCTGGGTCGCCCGTGCGGGAAAAACGGTGGTCGCCAATTTTAAGGCCCGTGCCGGGAATCGGCGGCACCAGATAGAAGCCGGCATTATTCTCGCCGATATTCAGCAGCATCGGCATTCGCTGCCAAGTAGCGACGGTCTCGGGCGGTGGGGCGACATAGACGATGACCTGCCGCGAGGGCGTAAGCGTGCTGGCTAGCGCCGGAAGCAGCTTCGTCGCCCAGGCCCCTGCCGTGACGACAACGGCATCTGCCGTAAGCCGTGTGCTATCGGACAGCGTTACCTGGGCTAAGACGGGATCGACATCCACCACAGGGCTATGGGGACGCAGGTCTGCCCCAAGGAAGGCCAAATGCCGGGCAAGCGCCTGCACGATCCGCCCACAACGCAGCGCGCCGCCGCTGTTCATCCGAAACCCGCCCGTGGCAATCGCGGCTTCTTCGAGCAAGGGATAATCGCGCGCAAGCTCGGCTTCGGTCAACCAATCCACCGTGTGCCCGGCGTGGGCGAGGGTTGCGACGGTCGCTTTATTATAAGCATCGGCAGGACCACCCAACACCAGCGTGCCGGTTTCGACATAATGGCGCTCCCCAAGATCGGCCCACATCTCGTCCCAAGCGGCATAAGCGTCCCCCACCATGCGGGTAAAGCCCAGGCGCGGGCCATAGGGGTAGCGGATCAACCGATGGTCATCGACCGAGCTTGCCTGCGGGTTGGGCAGCGGTCCTTGCTCCAGCAGCGTAACCTGCACGCCAGACTTTTGCAGCGACCAAGCGGTCGCAAGCCCCGCAATGCCACCCCCAACAATAATCACCCGCATGATGTATCCATCCTTCGTTCATACCGCTTTAGCCAAGCACAGAGGGAGGGTGAGGGGGAAGTCCAAATCATGACAGAAAGAAGACAAATAACAAAAATGTGCCGTAAGTCTTATCGATTGGCGACATAAAAAAAAGCCCCGCAGCGAACTGCGGGGACAAGTTGAACAGGGAGGCTTCACGTCTGGGAGACGTAGGGTTTCAAAAAAAACCCCTGACCGGGAGGGAACCCGGTCGATTGCTGCGTCGCAACAATCACAAAAGAATAGGTAAGGTCTTGCATGCTGCAAAACTAGAGGCAAAATCCCGCGCCAGACATGCGAAACCCGCATGTCTTTGTATCCCAGACATTTTTTCGAGATATAAACAGAAACGCCTCCCCGGTCGAGAGTGGCGGGGAGGCGTTTTAAGGTATTGATTTAGAAGGCTTGTGCCGAAACTTGCCGCAGCAGAAAATCGCGTAAAACCGAAATGCGTTTCGAGTTTCGCAGTTCTTCGGGATAGACGAAATAAGCTGGAACTGCGGGGACTTCCACGTCCGGCAACAGGCGCACCACCCCAGAATCGCCGTTCGTCATATAATCCGGCAATGCTGCAATGCCGATGCCCGACTTTACCGCCCGGTAGATGGCGTAGAAATTATTCACCTTCAGCACCGCCCGGCTGGAGAAATCATTCCCCCCCGCTTTCAGCAGCCAGTTCACTTCCGGAAAGGGCGCGCGCTTCGGATCGCCATAGCAAATGAGCCGATGGTTGCTAAGGTCGGCCAGATCAACGGGCGTTCCATGCTCCTTCAGATAGGCTTCCGAGGCGGCGATGTGGAAGTGAAACGTGGCCAAGTGGCGCTGAATAAGATCGGCCTGTCGCGGCACGGTCATGCGAACCGCCACATCGGCCTGGCGCATCGACAGGTCCAACTCGTCGTCGTCCAGCAACAGTGTTAGGCTGATTTCAGGGTGTAGTTCCAAAAACTCGTTCAGCCGGGGGGCAAGCCAAGTCGAGCCGAAAGCCACCGTCGTCGTTACCTTCAACGGGCCTTTGGGGCGATCCTTGCTTTCGTTCAGCATCGCTTCGGCCATCGCCAACTTGGCGAAGATTTCCTTGGTCGTCCGGTACAGAAGCTCGCCCTGTTCCGTCAGGATCAGGCCACGGGCGTGACGGTGGAACAAGGGAACCGACAGGCTATCCTCCAGCCCGCTGATTTGGCGGCTAACCGCCGACTGGCTGAGATTCAGCGCATCCCCGGCATGCGTGAAACTTCCTGCCTCCGCAACCGCCAGGAAGACACGCAGCTTGTCCCAGTCCATTTTACCCCTCCTGTCCTGCCCGCTCCCGACTGGAGAGGGCGTTTGTTATCGCTATTCGGCAGCTTCGGCGCGAACGGCCTGACTGGCGAGAAACTTTTCGGCCTCAAGGGCCGCCATACAGCCCATCCCCGCTGCCGTTACGGCTTGGCGGAAATGCTTATCCTTCACATCGCCCGCCGCATAGACGCCGAGAATGTTGGTCGCGGTCGAATCCGGCGCAGTAATAAGGTAGCCGTCGCTATCGAGCGCCAGTTTGCCTTTGAACAGCCCCGTCTGCGGCACATGACCGATGGCGACGAAAACGCCGTCCACCGCAATATCCTGCACCGAGGCGTCGCGCGTGCTTTTCAGCCGAACCGCGCTTACCGTCGGCGGGGTGCCACTGGCGAGAATATCTTCGACTGTGTGATTCCAGATCACGCTGACCTTGGGATTGCCGAACAACCGGTCTTGCAGAATTTTTTCCGCCCGCAAACTGTCGCGTCGATGAACGAGCGTAACGTGGCTGGCGTGATTGGTCAGGTATAGCGCTTCTTCCACAGCAGTATTACCACCGCCGATCACGGCAACTTTCTTGCCCCGAAAGAAAAACCCGTCGCAGGTAGCGCAGGCGGAAACCCCCGCGCCGCGTAACTGTTCTTCGGCAGGCAACCCCAACCAGCGCGCAGTGGCACCCGTGCAGATGATGATACTGTCGGCGGTATAAACCGCGCCGCTATCGGCCTTGGCGCGGAAGGGGCGGGCGGTTATATCGACATCTGTAATAAGATCGTACACAATCTCGGTGCCGACGTGTTCGGCCTGGGCGCGCATCTGATCCATCAGCCAGGGGCCTTGGATAACGTCGGCAAAACCGGGATAGTTTTCCACATCGGTGGTGATCGTGAGTTGGCCACCGGGCGTCATGCCGGTAAACAGCATCGGCTTCAGATTAGCACGCGCAGCATAAATCGCCGCCGTATAGCCCGCTGGACCCGCGCCGATAATTAGAACTTTCGTGTGGCGCTGCTCCGCCATTTCTGCAACCCCCGTATTCCTCAAACATGACCCTACCGGGCGCGGCCCCTGCAAACAAGAGGCTGTTGCCTGAAATTCTGTCTTTTCGTCCGTTACTTAGAGCATGATCCGCGCGCGCGCGCTCAGGTATCATGCTCTAAACTTTTATTGTACCGCATGATTCACGCCTATGGCGAAGCCACCTTCGGCGATCATACTCTCGGCAAAAGCCACGCCCGTTTCACGAAGAGATGATGCACCAGCAACGTCATGCCAATTCCCACCAGCGAGCCTGCTAAAATATCGGCAAGCCAATGGGCGTTGGTAATGACCCGGCTGAGGGCGATCACGCTGGCGAGACCATAGGCAGCGGGTGCCCAACGTCGGGGTAACAGCAGCGCGAGAGACGTTGCGACTGCGAACATCATTGTCGTATGGCCCGAGGGCAACGAGAGATAGAGCGCCTTTAGCGCCGGTGGATCGAACGTATAAAGTCCCCGATCAAAAAATAACCGAGGGCGTGTGCGGCCAATTACGCCTTTTAGCAGCGAGTTGGTGATCCCGCTCACGGCGCAGGCGCTGAAAAAGAAGAGCGGCGGGCGCAGTCGCAACATCCAGCGCGTGCGCGTTTCGGGATCTGCCGCCCGCCAAGCCGCAAGCCCGCACCAGCCGACGATAAGGGCCGAGCCGACCAGCCACCATACGCCAAGACCGAGATTAGTGATCGCCTCGAACACCGCGCGCACGTCATGGGGCAGGCTGCGCGCCCAGCGGGCAATATCGCGGTCGAGCGCCAGGATGCTGAAGGGAACAAGCGGTAGAATGATCGTGGCATACAGCCGATACCGCCGCAGCGGTGTCGTGGTTTGCGCGGATAGAAACGCCCGCAGTCGCGCCCCCGCAGGATCAAGCATCGCCCAGTGCAGCGCCCAAATCAGCCCACCCACCAAAAACCCGGCGAAGATCACGTCTGATAGAAAATGCCCGCCTTGCAGAATGCGGTTCGCGCCGAAGATCAATCCCGTCGCCAGCGCTCCCATTACAGCGCGCCGCCGCCATGCCAGCGGTGCCAGAAGCGCGGGCGCAAGAAACGCGAAGCCCCCGGCGGCATCGCCGGAAACAAAAGCGCAGTTCTTCGCACACTGATCCGCTGGAATAAGCGGAGGCGAAAACTGTTTGGTGCCACCGAACTCGATTGTATGGGAGGGGCGGGCGCGGCCCCAATTGTCTTTGAGAATCGTATTGGCCAGCAACCCCGGCCCAAGGCCCACCGCGAGCAGCAAAAAGACGGTTTTGCGCCCGCTGAGTTTCCCCATCACGCGACCGGCCAGCGCCCCTATCGGGATAAGCGCGATAAAAAACGGCACGGCATCATGCAGCGCTAGAAACGGAAAGCGTTGCCCTAAAGCAAAGCCCGCCCCCGGCACATACCCAAGCCCGGCGATACCGCGATCAATCTCGGGAAAGGCGATGAACAGCGCGCCCAGCAAGGCTGCGGCGCAGAAGACCAGAAGGGGCCGCATTGGTCAGCCCGCGCGGCGGAAAAAGGTAACAGTCACCCAGCGTCCCTTAGAATAATTATAGCCGCGCTCGATGCTCAGGGCTTCCACGGCAACCCCAGCACTCTCAGCAGATGCGCGAAACTTGGTGATGTCGCGGTCGCCAATCAAGGCAAGATCGGCCAGATGATCCGCCAAAAGCCGAGCCGCCGTGTCGGCATCGGTCAGGCGGGTCGTGGTTTCGGTGAGGAAAACAAGGCTCGGTTCAGCATAGCCCGCCGCCACTAGCCGCGCGCCGGGGGCCAAAATTTCGGCCTGAACTGCCAAACTGCGCGACATAAAGAAGCCGGAACTGGCGGGCAATACGCCCGATAGCAGCACGCCATAGCCTAGCGCCGCCACGGTAATCGCCCCAACCAATGCCGGCGCTCCCGCGCCGCGCCACACCCAGCGCAGCGTCAAGCCGCCCCCAATCAGAAAGACAGCGGCGGCAATGAGGGCGAGCGGGTTCAACGCTTGATCGAAATAAAGCCCAATCCCCACCGAAAGGGCAGCGAGCAGGAAGGCCACAGCCCCCCACAGCACTTGCGAAATGCGGGCGGACCAAGGCGTTACCTGATCGGCGGCTGCCGTCAGCGCAAAGCGGGCGACCAGGAGGGCCAGGGCCGGATAAAGCGGTAGCACGTAATGGGGTAGTTTGGTGGGAATCAGCTCGAAAATCAGCCAACAGGGCAGCACCCAGGCGAGAGCGAAGCGCACTAGCGGGTCCAGCCGTTCGCGCCACGCCGCCCGCAAAGCCGGAATCAGCAGCAGCGTGCCGGGGAAGAAGGTCACGGCGAGCAAGGCTAGATACAGGCCGGGCGGGGCGCCGTGGCCTTCTTGACTGCCGATCAGCTTCGGCAATAAATCGCCGCGAATGGCATCCAGGAAAAAATTACCGCCCGCGCGGGTACTGCCACCACCGGGTTGGGAGAGAATGGCCCAGGTCCAGGGCGCGACGATCAGGGCGGCAAACGGCAGACCCAGCAGCGGGCGCAGGCGTTTTAGCCACGCCCATGATTTATCGGCGACCCCAAGGGCGAGCAGCGTTGCCACCACCACCATCGGCACCACAGGGCCTTTCACCAGGATCGCCGCCCCCAAAGCTCCCCAGAACAGCGCACAATAGTGCAGCGGTAGCCTCGTTTCGTCGGGCAAGGGTCGATAGGCGCGCAGCAGCGCCACTTGCGCGCCGACAGTGCAAGCGAGCAAGGCCGCATCGGTTTTTGCCAGATGAGCTTCGACGACCGTAAGCAGCGTGGCGGCGAGCAGCGAGGCAGCCAGGAAGGCTGTTGCCGGATCGGTCTGCCGTCTCAAGCCTGCAAACAGCAACAGCACGGCTGCGGTTGCCGCCAGGGCCGAGGGCAGGCGGTAGGCTGCGATGGGCGCGTCCTCCCCGCCGAACAGGTGGGCGGAGGCTGCCTGTGCCCAATAGATGCCGATAGGCTTCTTATTGCGCGGCTCATGTTGGAAGGAGATGCGGATATAGTCGCCGCTTTCGATCATCTGGCGGCTGGCTTGTGCGAAGCGCGCCTCGTCGCGGTCGAACGGCGGCAGCGTGAGCAGTCCCGGTAGAAATAGCACGAGGCAGAGGGCGAGCAACCCCGCCCAGGGGCCAATGCCTTGGCTCACCTGAAACCAGCGCGAGCCTTCCTCTGGCGAGGAGCCGCCCGAGCGGCGGGAGGGAATCGGCCCTGGAACGGGCGATTGGGGCGTTTGGCGCAGCAGACGATTCATACCGGGGTCATACGCTTTTCTGGCTTGGCAGAAAAGCCCCTGTGCGGGTTTTCGTGAGTAAAGCTGCTACGGCAGCGGCAGCTCGTCCGGTTTCATCGAAGGGGGGCGGGGTGAACTCGGGGAGAGTGCCGGTGAAGGGGCGCACTAAGCCTAGCGCCTCTAGGCGGTGGTGAAACGTCGCGAACTTCCCAGGCGCACCCGGCAGATCAATGCGGTGAACGGGATGGCCCGTGCTCGCGGCCTCCGACAGCATCGAGACGCTATCGCCCGTTACCAGCAAATGATCGGCCAAGGCGAGTAGGGCCAGATAGGGGTTGTCGCCCTCCCCATCCCAGAGGAAATGCGGATAGGGGGCGAGGCTAGCACGCAGCCGTTCAACCACCTCCGGCGGGGTACGGCGAGAGGGGGTGACGGCAAACCGAACCCCCGCTTCGGCTAATTTGGCGAGATCGGCAGCAAGGCGGCGCGCAGTGGCACTATCGAAGCTATAGCGGGCGCTATTGCCGCCCAAAAGAACCGCGACGAACGGTTTTCCAGCCACCGCCGCGTCAGCCCGCAAGCTCGCCAGCGCGGGCGGCGGTTGGGTTGCAGCCTTCGCCAAGCCAGCGCGAGAAATTCGGTGCGGTGCGCCGTCTAGGCTCAGCAAATTGCCCCCCTCTAGCCCATCGTGGACTGGGGCGATCACTAAATCGAAGGCGCTGAGGGGTAAGCGCGGGTTTTGAAGCGCGACAAGGCGGCTGTGCCCGCCGCTCAACCGCCGAAGGGCGGCGGCGGGGGCGACGGCGCTGCGGCCTGCGGCAATCACCAAATCTGGCCAAGGAGGGCGGAGGGGCGGGATCAGGGCGGCCAGGGCAACGCTCGGCCCGAGTATCCCCCAAAGCCGCGCAGGGAGGTGGCTGAAGGGAAAACGGGCGCGGGCGATGTGCTCCGTTACCGTTATTCGAGCTGGCAAAAATGTCGGCAAAAATTCGGATAAACGCGCCGCCAAACCGCGCGCCTGGTTGAGGGTGCCCGCCTTATCATCGCAGATTAGCCAGATGGTTAGCCCCCTCGAGAGAGCGGGGTTTTGAAACACTACAGTGGTATGCACTTGCGAATTGGGCATGACTTGACCGAATAGAGAGGTTATAAGAAATTATATGTCCAGAAACCCCAAAAGCGGATCGTAAATATGCGACACATTAAGTTGGACCGGATTGATCGGCGGATCCTCCGCGATCTCCAGGCCGACGGCCGCATGACGAATGTCGAGCTGGCGCAACGGGTTGGCATCTCGGCACCGCCCTGCCTACGGCGGGTCAGGGCGCTCGAAAAAGCCGGTCTCATCCGGGGGTATCATGCCAATATCAACCCAGAGGCTTTGGGCTTCGGGGTAACTGTGTTTGCCCAAGTTGGCCTTTCCAGCCAGTCGGATGTAGATCTGCGGGCGTTTGATGAGATGGTGTCCCACTGGTCAGAAGTACGCGAATGCGCGCTGCTCACCGGCGATGTCGATTACCTCTTAAAGGTCGTTGCTCAGGATTGGGAGGATTATCAGCGCTTCCTAACCACTAAGCTCACGGCGGCCAAGAACGTCGCGCACGTTCGTTCCGCCCTAGTGATGCGGACAACGAAGGACCTGCCGGGCGTGCCTATCGCTATCGAAGAGGCCGACGGCAGCCGTAACTAAGCTGTAATCGAACGAAAAGGGCGGCCTCTCGGGCCGCCTTTTTCGTTAGCTGGCGCGGTTTTAGAGCGTCTTGCGTAAAGGTTGACGCAAGACGCTCTAGTTTTATCTTAGAGCCGCGCCAGAGTGAAGGCGCGCGGCTCTAGACAAAGCTAATGCCGACGATCTCGTAGGATTTAGAGCCGCGCGGCGTCGTGACTTCCACTGTATCGCCCACCGATTTGCCAATAAGGGCGCGGGCGAGCGGGGCTGTGATCGACAGCAGTCCGGCTTTGATATCGCCTTCATACTGGCCGACGATCTGGAACTTCTGCTCCTCGCCGGTATCCTCATCGGCCAGATTGACATGCGCCCCGAATTTGATGGTCGAGCCGATCAATTTGGCCGGGTCTATAACGTCCGCGCGGGAAACCACGTCTTCAAGTTCGGCCACGCGGCCTTCAATGAAGCTCTGGCGTTCGCGTGCGGCGGCATATTCAGCGTTTTCGGACAGATCGCCGTGTTCGCGCGCTTCTGCGATCGCTCGGATCACCGCTGGGCGCTCCACCGTCTTCAAATGCTTCAGCTCTTCTGTCAGCCGGGCATAGCCGCTGGCTGTCATTGGCACCTTTTCCATGCCCTATTAACCTTTCCGGTCCCGCAATCTCATACGATCAGATCAGCACCCAGGGGCGCGGTCTATTGAGTGGGCGCGGAGGATAATGCGGCAGCGCGCGGGTTACAAGCGGCCTTACAGCCCCCTTTGTCGCTTTCTTGTGGGCAAGGGGCAGCAAAGACTCAGATTCCGACCTTTGTTAGGCCCATAACGCCTCTTGCTTTACGAATTGGTAATCTCTTAAAATTGGAGTATAATTTTTTGTTGCGGACTGTATGTTTCGAGTCCTTATACGTAAAGAAGTTAGAGGATCTGCCGCCGATGAGTGATGATAGCCGATCTCGTTTAGCCCAGGAATTGATGGCCACGCTCAAGGTCGATCATGAACGGTCTGCGCGGTATCGCGCCCTCAACGAGCAGCGCGATGCTGCCGACGAATTTGATCGGCAGGAACGCATTTTTAGCCGGGCAGGGGCGGGCGGCGGCGGTGCAACTCGGCCCGGCGGGCGGTCTAATGAGGGTGGCGACGTTCCGGCGCGTTCGGAAAATCATGCTAAAGATAGCGTTGGTTTGGCCGCGCACCAGAAGCGCGATAACCGCCGTTTTACCGATCCTGTGCTGCGAATAGGTATTTTCCACGATAGTTATGAGACGATTGATTGGTCGTTGGGGGGCCTTATGGTGGGGAATTATGTGGGCGAGTTAAAGTCCAATAATCGCTTTCAGATCACCCTCACGGTGGCAAGTGCTAAGGCCGGATCCGCTTATTTTGCCGCGCAGGTTCGGGTGATCCGCGTTGATCCGCGCAAACGTACGTTATCCCTCAAGTTTGAAAAACTAGCCTCGGGCGCGTTCGACTTTCTCTCCGGTTTGCAGTTGCAGCAAGCGCGCAAGCGAATGCCCTAACGCTCCCGATCTATTGCGATAGTTGCATTTTTCGCCCTCCGACTCTTCGGGGGGCGTTCGTTTTAGGGGCTGTGTTCGCGCCTAAGTGCTGCGCTGCACCTGAAAAATTGAGGTTAGGTGCGACAATCTGCGCGCTACAAATGTGGCATTTCCTTGTCGCGTTCGTATTATAACCTCTGTACCGTCTCATGTGATATTTTGTTTCCAGTGGTTTTGCCGCGTGGAGACAAGATCACCCCGCAGAACGGTAAAGATAAAAATTAGGGAGTCAGAAATGTCTAGCATGGCACGGGGCGCTCCGGCGACCACCCCGGCGGAGGAGCGGAAGGTTATTATCGCTTCTTCGCTCGGCACCGTTTTCGAATGGTACGACTTCTACCTTTACGGGTCGTTAGCCACGACCATTGCAAAGCAGTTCTTTTCCGGTGTGCCGGAAACCCAAGCGCTGATTTTCGCGCTGCTAGCCTTCGCTGCCGGCTTTGCGGTTCGCCCCTTCGGTGCCGTCTTCTTCGGGCGCATCGGTGATCTTGTGGGTCGCAAATACACCTTCCTCGTCACTATTGTGATTATGGGTGCAGCGACCTTCGGGGTCGGTATTCTTCCTACCTACGCCCAAATTGGCATTGCCGCGCCGATTATCCTCATCATTCTGCGCTTGCTGCAAGGCTTGGCGCTGGGCGGTGAATATGGTGGTGCCGCCACCTATGTTGCCGAGCACGCTCCCCACGGTAAACGCGGCGCGCACACGGCTTGGATTCAGACGACGGCAACGATGGGCCTGTTCCTGTCACTGCTGGTCATTCTCGGTTGCCGTAAATACTTCGGCCCGGCTGACTTCGATGCCTATGGCTGGCGCGTGCCGTTCCTCATCTCGATCTTCCTGTTGGCGATCTCGGTTTGGATTCGGACGAAGCTGAACGAGTCGCCTACCTTCCAGCGCATGAAAGCTGAGGGCAAGCAGTCCAAGGCTCCGCTAACCGAAGCGTTTGGCGAGTGGAAGAACCTTAAGCTCGTCTTGATTGCACTGTTTGGTGCCGTCGCGGGTCAGGCCGTCGTTTGGTACACAGGGCAGTTCTACGCGCTGTTCTTCCTGACCTCGACCCTGAAGATTGACCCCGAAACCGCCAATTACCTCATCGCAGGCTCGTTGCTGATCGGTACGCCGTTCTTCATTGTCTTCGGGATCTTGTCCGATAAGATTGGCCGGAAATGGATCATTCTGGGCGGTATGATGCTCGCGGCAATCACCTACTTCCCAATCTTCCAGGCGCTTACCCAGTACGGCAACCCCGACCTGGCGGCAGCGCACGCGAAGAACAAGGTGGTTGTGTTAGCCGATCCGGCAGCCTGCTCCTTCCAGTTCAACCCAACTGGCACGATTAAGTTCAATAATCCGTGCGATTTGGCGCGGAGTGATTTGGCCCGGTCGTCGGTCAACTACGAGAATCAAGCGGCTCCGGCTGGCGCGGAACTGGTCATTCGCTTCAATGATGTTGAAGTGAAGGGCTACGATAAGGCCAAGTTGGCGGAAGCGATCAAGAACGCAGGCTATCCGGCGAAAGCTGATCCTGCGAAGATCAATCACTTCGCAATCCTGGTGTTGCTCGTTATTCTTGTGCTCTATGTGACGATGGTTTACGGCCCGATTGCGGCAATGCTCGTGGAACTCTTCCCAACGCGCATTCGCTACACCTCTATGTCGCTACCGTACCATATCGGGAATGGTTGGTTTGGGGGCTTCCTGCCGTCGATCAGCTTCGCGTGGGTTGCAGCGGCTGGGAATATCTACTCGGGTCTCTGGTATCCAATCATTATCGCAGTAGGTAGCTTTATCATTGGGGCGCTTCTGTTGCCGGAAACCAAGGATAACAACACCAACGACTAATCGCTTTTTCTAAGGCGGCTCTCTTAACCCCTCCTCGGTTTGCCGGGGAGGGGTTTTGTTTTTAGAGATCGGGAAACAGCGCCGGGCGGGTTGCGGCGAGGGCAGCGTCGAGGCTGGTAAGGCTGGCCGTTAGGCCAAGGTCGGCCAGCGATGTTACCCCATGCTCCTGAATGCCGCAGGGCACGATCCCGGTGAAATGGCCAAGATCGGGGCTGACGTTGATGGCGATGCCGTGCAGCGTGACCCAGCGCCTAATTCGCACACCAATGGCGGCAATCTTATCTTCCCGCTGCGGCCCGCGTTGCACCCAGATGCCGACGCGCCCTTGCCGCCTTTCGCCCGTAACGCCAAGCTGGGCGAGGGATTGGATGATCCATTCTTCCAAAGCCGTCACATAGGCCCGCACGTCGCGCCCGCGCGCTTTGAGATCGAGCATAAGATAGACCACACGCTGACCGGGGCCGTGGTAAGTGTATTGCCCGCCGCGCCCGGCGTCATAGACCGGGAAGCGCGGATCGAGCAGGTCTGCGGCTTGGGCGGAGGTGCCTGCTGTATAGAGGGCGGGGTGTTCGAGCAGCCAGATCAACTCGTCTGCCGTGCCTGCGTGGATGGCGTCGGCGCGGGCGTCCATTGCGGCAAGGGCCTCGGGGTAGGGGGTAAGGCCGGGCGTAACGCGCCATTCCATCGCATAAATCCTCGGCTGGGGCGGGAGTCTTGCCAGAAAACCGACAGAGACACGGCACCGTGATAGCGTGTTTAGGATAGCCCATAAGATGCCCCTTGCCGTCTGTCCAGGGATTTGCTAAACGCTTGCTTCCGGGCCAGATAATGGCCCCTGTCGTGCGATGCGGTCGTGGCGGAATTGGTAGACGCGCAGCGTTGAGGTCGCTGTGGGGCAACCCGTGGAAGTTCGAGTCTTCTCGACCGCACCATACACAAAAAACCCTGCTAGGCTCGCCTCGCGGGTTTTTTTGTGTTTTATGCTGGTGGACGAACCCGTTCGGGAAGGTTTCATCCCATGTCGCAGAAAATCATCCGTAGCGCCGAATTCACCGCCTCCCGCGCCTGGGGCGCGCTCGACATTGCCAGCATGGGCGGCGTCACCACGCGCCTGCATTGGACCGATCAGCCCTATAAGTGGCATATGAATGAGGGGGAAGAGGTGTTCGTGGTCCTCAACGGTACCGTCGATATGCACTACCGCGAGGCGGGTGAGGAAAAACAGGCGGTTCTGCACACGGGCGATATTTTCTTCGCCGGGTTGGGGTGCGAGCATGTTGCCCACCCGCGCGGGGAAGCGCGCATTCTCGTTGTCGAGACAGAGGGCAGCGTTTAGCTTAAATTCGCCTTTTAGTTTCTCCTTATTGCCAAATAGGCCCCTGCTGTGTCCTCCTCTTGCACGAAAAAGCGGTTCAGGTGATAGAATCTTGCGCTTGCCGTCGTCTAAGCGCGTAGGGTAACGAGAAACATCAAAGACACTCTCCGTTGTTTATGGGAGGGTTCATAGGGAGGATGGCCGTCTATGGCTGAGGATATCCGCGAAGCCGCGCTTGAGTATCACCGTCTGCCGCAGCCGGGGAAGTTGGCGATTATGCCAACCAAACCTATGGCAACCCAGCGCGACCTTGCCTTGGCCTATTCGCCCGGCGTGGCCTATGCGTGTGCCGAGATTGTTGCCGATCCAGCCAATGCCGCCAAATATACCGCGCGCGCCAATCTGGTCGCCGTTATCAGCAACGGCACAGCAGTGTTGGGGCTAGGGGCCATCGGCCCGTTGGCCTCCAAGCCGGTGATGGAAGGTAAGGCGGTTCTGTTCAAGAAATTCGCCGGGATCGACGTGTTCGATATCGAAATTGACGCCGACGATCCCGATAAGGCCGTGGAAGTGATTGCCGCGCTGGAGCCGACTTTCGGCGGCATCAATCTTGAAGATTTCAAAGCGCCGGAATGTTTCGAGATCGAATCGCGCCTGCGCGCCCGCATGAAAATTCCGGTATTCCACGACGATCAGCACGGCACTGCTATTATCGTCGGGGCTGCGATTTTGAATGGCTTGCGCGTTGTCGGCAAAAGCCTGCAAGAGGTTAAGCTGGTCACGTCCGGTGCCGGGGCAGCCGCGCTGGCCTGCCTTGATTTGCTGGTCGATATGGGTCTGCCGCTAGAGAATATCACCGTCACCGATCTGGCGGGCGTGGTCTATAAAGGCCGTGTCGAGTTGATGGACCCGCGCAAGGAGCGCTATGCGCGCGACACCAACGCGCGTGGGTTGGCCGAGGCTATCGTCGGGGCCGATATTTTCTTAGGTCTTTCCGCCCCGCGCGTGCTGAAGCCGGAAATGGTTATGGCGATGGGCGAGCGGCCCATCATCATGGCGCTGGCGAACCCAACGCCGGAGATTATGCCCGATGAGGTGAAGGCCATCCGCCCGGATGCTATCGTTGCCACGGGCCGATCAGACTATCCCAATCAGGTGAACAACGTCCTCTGCTTCCCCTTCATCTTTCGGGGTGCGTTGGATGTTGGCGCAACGGTGATTAACGAGGCGATGAAGATTGCTTGCGTTAAGGCGATTGCCGATTTGGCGATGGCCGAAGCCTCGGAAATCGTCGCGAATGCTTATACTGAAGAGGATCTGAAGTTCGGCCCGGAGTATCTCATTCCGAAACCGTTCGATCCGCGTTTGATCGTGGAAATCGCCCCAGCGGTTGCCAAAGCTGCGATGGATAGCGGCGTGGCGACGCGCCCGATTGAGGATTTTGACGCCTACCGCGACCACCTTAGCCAGTTCGTCTATCGCTCCGGCCAGCTTGCCCGCCCAATCTTCGATGCCGCGAAACGCGATCCGCGCCGGGTTGTGTTTGCGGAAGGGGAGGAGGAGCGGGTTTTGCGCGCTGTGCAGCAGGCGCTGGATGAAAAGCTCTGTCGTCCGATTCTTATTGGCCGCCCGGACGTTATCGAAAGCCGCATTGCCCGCCTGGGGCTGCGCTTGAAGTTGGGGGATACCGTCGAGGTTTGTAACCCCAACTCCGATCCGCGCTATAATGAATACTCGGCGCTCTATCACAGCCTTATGGCCCGGCGCGGCGTGTCGCCCGATAATGCCCGCCAGATCGTTCGCACGCGCAATACCGTGATCGCGGCGCTGATGCTGCGGCGCGGCGAGGCGGATGCGTTGATTTGCGGCACGATTGGCCGCTATCACCGCCACCTCAATCATATTGAGGAAGTGATTGGGCGGGCGCGGGGCGTTTCCAGCTTCTATGCTTTGAACGCGCTGATTCTGCCGAAGGGCACCTATTTCGTCTGTGATACTCATGTGCAGCGCGACCCGTCGGCAGCGCAACTGGCGGAAATGACCATTCTTGCGACCGATGTGGTGCGCCGCTTCGGCTTGCCGCCGAAAGTGGCGCTGCTCTCCCACTCCAACTTCGGCGGGTCAGACGCGCCGTCGGCGGTAAGGATGCACCAGGCGCTCGACCTTATCGTCGAGCGCGTTCCCGACTTGGAGGTGGAAGGTGAAATGCACGCCGATAGCGCCTTGAACGAGGAAATCCGCAATCGAATTTTCCCTGGTTCGCGCCTAAAAGGTTCAGCAAACCTGCTGATCATGCCGGGCCTGGATGCGGCTAATATCTCGTTCAACCTGCTCAAATCCACCTCCGACGGTCTGTCTATCGGCCCGATGCTGCTGGGCGCCGCCAAACCCGCGCATATCCTCACCCCCTCCGTCACGGTGCGCGGGATTCTCAATATGATCGCGACAGCGGTGGTTCACGCGCAGCAGTTGGAGGCGAAGTAGGGGAGACTCTCCTTGACTACCGGGGCGGGGGGCGCTACTAAACCGCCTCTTCCGCGAGGAATGCCCGGCAGGGTGTTTCTAGCTCCCATAGGTTTGTGGGAGTCAGCACGCGAAGGCTCGGTAAAATTTATCTTAGAGAGAGCAGCTATGTCCAAGCGTATCCAAGCCAAATACAAGATTAATCGCCGTCTGGGCGTCAACCTTTGGGGCCGCGCCAAGTCGCCGCTGAACAAGCGCGAGTATGGCCCCGGTCAGCATGGTCAGCGTCGTCGTAAACCGACTGACTATGGCACTCAGCTTCAAGCGAAGCAAAAGCTTAAGGGCTATTACGGCAATATCGGCGAGCGCGCGTTCCGCAAGCTCTACCAGGAAGCCGTGCGCCGCAAGGGCGATTCGGGCGAAAATTTGATTGGCTTGCTAGAGCGCCGTTTGGATGCGGTTGTGTACCGCCTAAAGTTTGCCATCACCCCGTTCGCCGCCCGCCAGTTGGTGAGCCACGGCCATGTGAAGGTGAACGGTAAGCGCGTCAACATCGCCTCGTATCAGATCAGCGATAACGATGTGATCGAGCTGACCAGCAAGGCGAAGCAAATGGCTGTCGTTATGGAGTCGCAAGCCTCCAAGGAACGCGACGTGCCGGACTATTACGAACACGATCAAGCGAACGCCAAAGGCAAGTTTCTGCGCGCGCCGAAACTGGCCGATGTACCGTATCCGGTGCAGATGGAACCGAACCTTGTGGTCGAATTCTACTCGCGTTAAGCGCGATAGAATCCCTAGATCAAAAACCCCGCCGAGGTTGCCTCGGCGGGGTTTTCTTTTGGGGCGGGGTTTTCTTTTGGAACCGCGCTATCGGCAAGATAGATTACGCCGTTGCCGCTCGTCGCGCCTTCCGCACTAACTCGCTGGTATAGAGCGCTAGACTTAGCCAGATGCAGCCGAAGGCAATAGCGTGCCCTTGGGTGAAGGTTTCACCGTAGAGAGTGATCCCGAGCAGGAACTGGCACGACGGGGCTATATATTGAAAAATCCCCACGGTCGCATACGGCAGGCGGCGTGCCGCCGCGACGAACGCCACCAGGGGCACGATGGTGACGATAGACGTGCCAATCAGCAGGGCGTTGAGCGTGGGGGAGGGGAAAATCGTCGCCATTCCGGCCTCACTGCTCATGACCCGCCACGTCAGCCAGGCACAGCAGGGGCCGAACACCAGCAGCGTCTCGAAAAACAGCCCGACCAGCGGATCGACCGGCGTGATTTTTCGCACTAAGCCATAGATACCGAAGCTGATCGCAAGGGTTAGCGCGATCCAGGGAAAGCTTCCGCCACCAAGCACTAGCCCCACCACGCCGGCGGCGGCAATGGCAACCGCGATCCCCTGGCGCGGGGAAAGCCGCTCTTTTAACACCAACATCCCAAGAACGACGTTCACCAGCGGGTTGATGAAGTACCCCAGGCTTGATTCCAGAACATGACCGTTGCTAATGGCCCAAAGCCACACGCCCCAGTTTGTGCTGATAAGCGCCCCTGAGAGAATGAGTCGCCCCAGCAATCGTGGTTGCCGGGCAGTAGCGATCACCTGCTTTAAGCGCCCGCTGACCAGCACAATGAGGAGCAGCGCCGTCAGGGTCCACACAATCCGATGCGCGAGCATATCCGGCGTCGGCACACTGCCAAGCTCGCGGAAATAGAGCGGAGCCAAGCCCCAACAGCCGAAAGCCATCAAAGCATAAAGATAACCGGCGGTGGGGGGCGGGGCGACGGGCGACATGGTGTCCCTTTACACTGTTAGGGAGCAACTCTAACAGAGCCTTCCGTTAAAGTTTCGTGCGAAACTTGCGGGTCAGCCGCCGAATTTTTTATGAATAGTTAAACATACCCGATGAAATATCGACAAACGACAAAACCGCCCGAAAGAGAAAATCTCTCTGGGGCGGCTAACCTGCCGTTCCAAAACCCCAGAAGATGGGGACAAGGAAAACTGTTGCTTAGAAGCCTTCGCGTTCCAGCCGCTTCCGCAGCAGTTTGCGATGACGGCGCACCGCCTCGGCTTGTTCGCGTGCCCGACGTTCCGAGGGCTTCTCGAAATTACGGCGTAGCTTCATTTCACGGAAAATCCCTTCGCGCTGCATCTTCTTCTTCAGCGCGCGCAGGGCTTGATCGACATTATTGTCGCGGACGATCACATGCACGGTTTAACTCACGCCCCTTTAAACTTGATCGATTGAACCGACGGATAAGAGGGCGTCCGGGTACCATATGTAAGCGGGTTTGGAAAGAGAGATTCGCATAAAACTGAAAATCCAACCCCCTACTCTTGGTTTACGAAAGCGTCACTCCCTGCAATAATAGGGCATGAAATCTGGTTTGCCCATCCCTCAATCCGACGCCGCCCTGCCCATCGTGACCGCAGGTCATCCGGCCTTGCGCGCCATTGCGACAGCCGTGCCCGACCCTACCGATCCGGCGATTGCCCGGCTGGGGCGTATTCTCGTGAATAGCCTCTACGAGGTTGGCGGCGTTGGGCTGGCCGCCCCACAGGTCGGCATTGGCCTGCGCGTGGTCTTGTTCTCGGTCCCCGCCCGCCGCCTTACCGGTGCCCCGGACGATCCCGAACAAGGCCCGATGGTGCTGGTGAACCCGCTCATCACGCCGTTGGGCAGCGAAACCGAAGAAGATTGGGAGGGGTGCCTGTCGCTCCCCGGCCTTACCGGACGGGTCTTGCGCCCGCGCCGCATCCGCTACCAGGGCATAACCCCGGCAGGGGCTGCGATAGATCGCACGGTGGGCGGCTTTCACGCGCGGGTGGTCCAGCATGAGTGCGATCACTTAGACGGCACCCTCTACCCGCAGCGGATGCCCAATATGAGCACGCTGATGTATGCCGATCATCGGCTGAACCTTACGGCCCTTTTAGCGGAAAGTACGATGTCATGAGTCTCGATGTCTTACGCGCCCGCCTGCTACCCGTCCTTTTAGCGGAAGTCCCTTTTGAAGGTTGGACGCCGAAGGGCCTCGCCCAAGCCGCTCAGCAGGCGGGGTTTACCGAGGTCGATTTGGCGCGCGCCTTTCCTGGTGGCGCAGTCGATGTCATCACTTACTGGAACCAGAGCCTCGATACCGAGGCGGCGGCGGCTGTGGCGGCGGCAACCGGCCTGAAAGTTCGGGAAAAGATCACCCTGGGTGTCCGAACCCGCCTTACGCTCGCCACTCCCCATAAGGAAGCCGTGCGCCGGGGGTTGGGGCTGCTCGCGCTGCCGGGGAACGCTGGCCTTGCGGCGCGGCTGCTCTCGAACAGTATGAACGCGCTTTGGTACGCAGCAGGGGACCGGGCGACCGATTTCAATTTTTACACGAAACGCGGCCTGCTGGCTGGCGTCTATGTCACCACGCTGCTCTACTGGCTCGATGACGAAACGGAGGGGGCGGCAGCCACCTGGGTTTTTCTTGATAAGCGTATTGCCGATGCCCTGCGGCTCCCCCGTTTGCTAGACCCCGTGAAGCGGGCCGTGCGGGGGCTTGCTGCGCCGTTTCGCCGTCCTGCCCCCGGCAACACCCCCAGCTCAACCCCTGGCCCGGCCTAACCGCGCCCGTGGCAAAGCTGACCGACCTTTTCCCGACCGAGCAAGCCGATGCGAACAATCGGCTGCTTTGGGAGATTTTGCAGATCGTGCCGGTCAATGTTTTCGTGCGCGATGCTGAGGGGCGGTTTCTGTACGTCAACGGCCAAACCGCGCGCTATGTTGGCCTGACCCCCCAGCAAATAATTGGGCGGACGGTGTTCGACCTTTACCCCACGCCGATTGCCCAGCGGTTCCATGAGGGCGACCTAAGCGCGCTCGCGGGCGAAGATGTGGCAGAAGATTGGCTGATGTCCGATCCCGACGAGAGGCCCCGACAGTATCTTCTGCGGAAGCGTGTCCTGGAGATTGATGGGCAGCGCATCGTTATCGGCGCGTCGGTCGATATTTCCGACCGGCTTCTGGCCATGCAGCAGCTTGCCGATAGCGAGGCGCGCTTTCGACATTTGATCGAGGCGTCGCTCCAGGGGATTCTGATTATCTCCGGGCGGCAGGCACGGTTCGTCAATCAAGCCTTCGTGGAGATCTTCGGCTTTGCCTCTGCCGAGGAGGTGATGAGCTTTAGCCAGTTGGTCGGCGTTTTTGGCGACGAGGCCGAGGCGGAGGTTCTCACCATATGGGCGCGGATGGTGGCGGGCGAGACCGAGGTTGTTGCCCACGGTCTTGCAGCGCGGCGGCAGGATGGCCAGCGCCTGTGGATTGATGTTTTCGCGCGGGCAATCCAGTGGGACGGCCGGGCGGCAATGCAGGTTACGCTGATCGACGTAACCCAGCGCACTCTGGCCGAAGTTGCCCTAGAGGCATCCCGGCGGGCGCTGGAGGCATCCCGCGAGCAGGCGGAGGAGGCAAGCCGGGCTAAGAGCCAGTTTCTCGCCGTCATGAGCCACGAGCTTCGCACGCCCCTCACCGGGGTGCTCGGCATGGTCGATTTATTGCTCGATACCCCCCTCGATGCTGAACAATATGGCTATGCCGTTACCCTGCGCTCGTCGGCGCAAAGCTTGCTGACGTTATTGAGCGATATTCTCGACCTCTCCAAAATCGAAGCTGGGGGGTTGGTGCTGGAGGAGATCGACTTTAGTCTTGTCGATGTTATCGACGATGTTATCTCGCTCTTCCGGGGGCGGGCGTTGGACGCGCACACGCAGGTGCTCACCGAACTCAACCCGCAACTCCCGCGCTTGGTTAAGGGTGATCCCACGCGGCTGCGTCAGATTCTGCTAAACCTTATCGGCAATGCGGTAAAATTCACTCAAGAGGGCCGCGTTACCCTGCGCGTGATCTGCGGAGAGCACGGGGGCGACGGGGAATTGCCGCTGCGCTTTGAGGTGGAAGATACGGGCATTGGGATTGCGCCGGAGCAACAGGCGCGGCTGTTCCAACCCTTCGTGCAGGCCGATGCCTCGACAACGCGCAAATACGGCGGCACCGGCTTGGGTCTCGCCATTTGCCGCCGTTTAGCCGAAGCGATGGGGGGCGCGGTGGGGGTGCAGTCGGCTCTTGGCGAGGGTTCTACCTTCTGGGTGAGTGTGCCGATGCGTGTTGGCGATACCGCTGCCGGGGGCGGGGAGGCGAGCGCCCCTGAAGCGGGGCATTTGCGCGCCTGCCGTCTGCTCATTGCTGAGGATAACGAGGTTACGCGCACGCTGCTTCGCCTGATGCTCACGCGCCAGGGCCACGCGGTGATGACGGTCGAGAATGGCCGACTGGCGGTCGCGGCGGTACGGGAGCATGGGCCGTTTGATCTTGGCATTTTCGACATGCAAATGCCGGAGATGGATGGGGTTGCGGCGGCACGGGCTGTTCGGGCGCTGCCGAGAGGGCTAGGGACAATGCCCTTGATCGCGCTCACCGCCGATGTGTTGCCCGAAAGCCATGCGGAGTTTCGGCTGGCGGGGATTGACGCGATTCTGCCAAAGCCTGTCGATTGGCCTCGCTTAAAGCGCACGATGGCTCAACTGCTACCGCCGCTCAAAGCCATGGCCTTGATGAAGGGAGAGGCGCCAGAGGCCAATCTGGCCCTGCTCGATGCGGGTACTACGGTGCAGTTGGAACGTCAGCTTGGTCGGCTTGGGGTTGCCGCGCTCTGGTCCGGCCTTCCTATGAGCCTGGAAGAGGCGCTGGCGCGGCTTACGCGGGCGGAGCGTGCGGGCGATTGGGGGCAGTGGCGGCGAACGCTGGCATCCCTGTTGGCACTCACCGAACGGTTGGGGGCGCTACGCTGTGCCGCTGTCGCTCGCTCCGGCCTTCCTGACCTGGGCCAACCTTTGACGCACGGTATGGCTCAATGCTTGATTGAAGACTTGCGGGCAGCAGCACGGGCTACGCTGGCGGCAGCGGGGGCGAGTGGCCACGTTTAGGAACGCAAGCTAGCCCCGTCTCAGCCCCGCCTATTTCCCGCGTTTTGCTTGCGTCGCGGCGGCTTTTTCCGCATCCCACCACCAGCGGTCGAAGCTCTCCCGTTGTAGGGTTTCGAGACCGGGACGGCTGTAATAGTCCCAATGGGCATAGCGCGTCGTGCGTCCGTGGAACTGCGGAATAACGTAATGGCCCCAGCGCAGCAGCCGGTCCAGCACGTTAACGCGCGTTACCAGTGCCTCGCGCGTGGGGGCATTGATGACCTGCTCGATCAGGGTATCAATCGCAGGGTCTTTGATTCCTGGCAGATTGCGCCCGCCCGGCGTGTCGGCGCTGACCGAGCCAAAAAACTCACGCTGTTCATTTCCAGGGCTGCTTGACTGCGGGAAAATGCCGACGACCATATCGAAATCATAGGTTTCGAGGCGCTTCTGATACTGGCTGACGTCGAGCAAGCGAAGTTTGGCGGTTACGCCCAACTGTTCCAGGTTTTTGATGAACGGGAGCGTGCTGCGCTCGAAGGCTTGGTTATCAATGAGGATCTCGAAGCTCATCGGCTGGCCCTTGGCATCGGTCAGCTTCGTGTCTTTCACCGTCCAACCCGCCTCCCGCAGCCGCTTGAGGGCCGTGCGAAGGTTTTCGCGAAGAGTGCCACTGCCATCGGTTTTGGGCGGCAGATACTCAGTGCTGAAAACTTCCTCCGGCACTTTACCCTTGAACGGCGCCAGGAGCGCCAGTTCTTCCGGGCTGGGCAGACCGCGCGCGCGCAACTCCGAATTATCGAAATAGCTAACCGTGCGGATTAACTGCCCGTCCGAGAGCGTTTTATTCGTCCACTCGAAGTCATAGGCATAGGCCAACGCCGCCCGCACTTTCGGATCGGCAAATTGCGCGCGGCGGGTGTTGAAGACATAGCCTTGCATTCCGCGCGGGCTGCTATCGCCAATTTCAGTACGCTGGATCAAGCCTTGGCGCACGGGGGGCTTATCGTACGCAGTGGCCCAGCGGGAGGAGGATTGTTCTTGCCGCAGAGTAATATCGCCCGCCATCAAGGCTTCAAGCGCAACCCCATCATCGCGGTAATAGTCGAAACGCAATAGATCGAAATTATGACGCCCACGCTGCGGCGCAAGGTCTTTCCCCCAGTAATTAGGATTGCGCGCGTATACGATACTGCGGTTGGCATCGACGCTTTTTACCTGATACGGGCCGGAGCCTAAAGGCGCATCGAGACTGGTTTGATCGAAAGGCCGGGTTGCATAATAGGCGGCGGAAAACACGGGGAAATCGCCAATAATCAGCGGGAGTTCTTGATTATTACCATCTTTGAAGCGGAAGGTAATCGTGCGCGCATCGGCGGTTTCCACCCCGGTTACATCGTTGAAATAGCTCCGGTAGTTGGGCGCGCCCTTCTCCCTCAGCACCGTATAGCTGAAGGCGACATCTTGGGCCGTTACGGGGGTTCCATCATGGAACTTGGCGTCGGCGCGCAGTGTGAAGGTGATCGACGTGCGGTCTTTCGCAAGCTCCATGGTCTCGGCCAGCAGGCCGTAGCGGCTGAACGGCTCATCAGAGGAGGCAATGGTGAGGGTGTCGAACAGTAGGCCAACACTCGCGGCAGGGGTACCCTTCAGAATAAAGCCATTGAGACTATCGAACCCGCCTAAAACGGACAGCCGAACCTCGCCGCCCTTCGGGGCGTTCGGGTTAACATAGTCGAAAGAGGCGAAGTCCGGTTTATACTTAGGCGCGCCATAGAGGGCCATGCCCTGCACCGGGTCCGCGTTGGCCGAAGATGGCACCCACGCATAACTCAGCAGCCCGGCTGCGACCATTATAGCCCATCGCGTCCGCGTCATCACGTCTCCTGCCGGTTCATATTAGAGCGTTTTTCGTTCACGATAAAGGCTCTAATCTTTTGTTTTGTTTAGCAAAGGCTAGTCGCGGGTGATTCCACTCGCTCGGGATTTGCTGTAATGCTGGTGCGAGGGTTCGGGTGCAAGGCCGCGCATCAGGGTATCCAACAGCGTTTCAATCATCAGCTCTGGCGGGGCGGGGGGGTGATCGCTCGATTTAATCAGCAGCGTCGCCAGCCCGTGAACGCTGGCCCACAGGGTTGCCGTAATCGCGGCAGCATCCCCCTGGCGCAGTTGCCCCGATGCCTGACAGCGGGCGACGCCTTTTTCCAGACTGCCATAGGCTTGCTCGCACAGGTTATCGCAGCAATCCTCTTGCTTCTTACGGCATACGTCGCGCTTGGCTTCGGGCGGCAGTGTCATAAACACCACGCGATAATGATCGGGATAGGATAGGCCGAAGCGGATATAGGCTTCCAGCCCCCGGCGCAGCGCGCACAGCGGATCGGTGACAGGACACATGACCGACTGAAGGTTTTGCAGCAAAATCCCAAAGGTTTCCTGAACCAGATGGAAAACCAACTCTTCCTTATTGCGGAAATAGAGATAGAGGGTTGTCGGCGTCACGTTCAGCTTGGCGGCGATATTTCGCATGGAAGTGCGATCGTAGCCCTCGGTAAGCATCAACTCCCGCGCGGCGGCCAGAATCTCGCTCCGGCGATCTTGGCTCCGCTCAGTCGTCGCACGAACGGAGTCTGCGACGGTCGTGACAATCGAGATCGGAACAGCCGTCATCTCTAACCCTCCTAGGCTCGGGCGTGTCGCTAACCGAGCAATCAACACGCCGCCCCCAATTTTTCTCAGCGACTATACTAACTCAGCGTCCCTTTTGGTATGGGAACTTCATAAGACCGTAACAAGGGCTTTTACCCCTAAACCCGCCCAGATTGCCGATATTTCACTAAAAAAAGGCCGAAGGTCCGGGCTGGACCTGCGGCCTTCTGTCTTTGGATTGTTCTCACCAAGGAGGCGAGAAAGAATCCCTGGTCGGTTAGGGCAGCGGCTTCGGCGCGTCGCTAAGGGACCGCAGGTAGGCGATTACCTGAGCGCGCTCTTCCGGCTTTTTGATGCCCGCGAAGGACATTTTCGTACCCGGCGCATAAGCTTTCGGATTGGCAAGGAACTTGTTCAGCTCCTCATAAGACCAATCTTGCGCCGCCATCTTCTTAATAGCGTCTGAATAGGCATAGGTTGCAATGTGCGCGTGCTTGGCACCCACAATATCCCAAAGGTTTGGGCCAACCTTATTGCCGCCGCCTTTATCGAAACCGTGGCAGGCCACGCATTTCTTCGCGGCGGCTTCCCCAGCCTTCACATCGGCGCTGGCGAGCAGCGGCGCGATTGGCTCAAGCGGCGCATCCGGTGCCGGCGCGCTACCACCCGAGGCTGCGGCGGGGGCGCCAACGCCCTCCACGACATACACGTTCTTTTCGAGCGCGTGCGGCTTGATCAACATGCCGCCCCCAATACTGGCAACCATTGCCGTGATCCCGGCAACCAAAACGGCGGCAGCGATTTTGTTCAGTTCGAAACTCGACATCGTTCTCTTCGACCCGTTTGCTCAGCGAATGGCCGGAAAATAGCCGCAAAGAACCGCCCTGTCCAATGCCACGATCACTGGAGCGCGAGATTACTGACGCGGCCCCGCGCCGCAGCGGTCTGTTAGGTCTTTTCAATCCCGAAAATCGGGCGTGTGGAAAACGCAGAGCTTGCCGCCCCTTGCGAAGGTTAAGCTGTTGCGGCACAACAAATGCACCCCAACGCAAGGGGGGGTTAAAAGGGTTCAAGATGCTGCTCAATCCGCTGATCGTAATCCCCACGCGCCTTAAAGCCACCCGCCTGCCCGATAAACCGTTGGCAGATATTCAAGGGGAGCCGATGATCGTCCACGTCTGGCGGCGTGCGGTTGCGGCGGCAGTGGGGCCGGTCGTCGTCGCCTGCGGAGACAGGGCGATTTACGACGTGATTGCGGCGCGCGGCGGCACCGCCGTGATGACCGATCCCGATCTTCCCTCCGGGTCTGACCGGGTTCAGGCGGCGGCCCAAGCGGTCGATCCTGCCGGCGATTTTAACGTGATCGTCAACCTGCAAGGCGATTTGCCAACCCTCGACCCGGCCATTCTGCGCGATGTTCTGCTGCCGCTGGAAGCCGATGCCACGGTTGATATCGCAACCCTTGCCGTCGAGATTATTGAGGCGGCGGAATTCCATAACCCCAATGTGGTGAAGATTGCCCTGGCACGCATATCGGAGACCGCCAGCATTGGCCGGGGGCTGTACTTCTCCCGCGCGCCGATTCCAACGGGCGAGGGGCCGCACTATCACCACATCGGCATTTACGCTTACCGCCGCGCCGCCTTGGCTCGCTTCGTTGGCCTACCGGTGGCCGAGTTGGAGGCGCTGGAGCGGCTGGAGCAGTTGCGCGCCCTCACGCATGGAATGCGGATCGACGTGAAAATCGTCCACACCAACCCGCTCGGGGTCGATACCCCAGCGGACCTGGAGCGCGCCCGCGCGCTGATTAATCGCGCGAATTAAGCCCGTTAGCGCGCTTTGGAGAGATTATGACCGACAGTATCCGCCTCGTTGCCTTTCAAGGCCAAGCTGGTGCCTATTCCGACCTTGCGTGCCGCGCCTATTTCCCCGGTGTGGCGACGCTACCCTGCCCGACGTTCGAGGACGCGCTCGCCGCCGTCCGGGACGGTGCGGCGGATCGGGCGATGATCCCCATCGAAAACTCGTTGGCGGGCCGGGTTGCCGACGTTCATCACCTGATGCCAAAATCGGGCCTGCATATTGTCGGTGAGCATTTTCAGCGGGTGAACCACCAGCTTCTCGCGCCGAAAGGGGCCACGTTGGCGGGGATTCGCCGCGCCCGCAGCCATGTTCAAGCCTTGGGCCAGTGTCGCGGCTTCTTGCGCGCGCAGGGGATCGAAGCTGTGGTTGATGCCGACACGGCAGGCTCCGCCCGGCAGGTGGCCGAAAAAGGCGATCCAACTGAAGCCGCCATCGCCTCCTCGCTATGTGCCGATCTTTATGGGCTGGAAATTCTCAAAGCCGATATTGAAGACGCCAAGCATAACACTACGCGGATGCTCATTCTCGCCCGCGTCGCCGAAATCCCCGATTTGGCGGACGGGCCGTGCATCACCAGCTTCGTCTTTCGCGTTCGTTCGGTCCCGGCGGCGCTTTATAAGGCGATGGGCGGGTTTGCGACGAACGGCATCAACCTTACCAAGCTCGAAAGCTATATGGTCGGCGGTAACTTCGTCGCGGCGCAATTCTATGCCGATGCCGAAGGCCATGTGGATGATCGCGCGATGCGTCTCGCTTTAGAAGAACTCCGCTTTTTCAGCCGTGAGGTGAAAGTGCTCGGCGTTTATCCCGCCAACCCCTTCCGCCAAACCGGCATGGCGGATCTCGGTGAGTAACCAAAGCGCTGTTAGTCCAGAAACGCTTCAGGCGCTGGTTGATAGCGTCTATGCCGATCTTGCGCCGCGCCGGGGGGAAGGGGCGGTGGCGGACTACATCCCCCAACTCGCCCGCATCGACCCGCAGAAGTTCGGGATTGCCGTCGCCACTGTGTCCGGCGAAGTGATTGTTGTTGGGGACGCGCGGGAAGCCTTCTCGATCCAAAGCGTCTCGAAAGTCTTCACGCTGGCGCTGGCGTTGGGTAAATGGGGTGATGGCCTCTGGAAGCGAGTGGGGCGGGAGCCGTCGGGAACGTCCTTCAACTCCATCGTGCAGTTGGAGCAGGAGCGCGGGATTCCCCGCAACCCCTTCATCAATGCGGGCGCTATCGTCGTCACCGATTTGCTGTTAGCGGGTCATCAACCGCGCGAGGCTTTGGGTGAAATTCTGCGTTTCATCCGCTTCCTCGCCGATGACGAGAGCATCGTCGTTGATTCCGCCGTGGCGAAGTCGGAAACCGAAACCGGCTTTCGTAATCAGGCGCTCGCCAATTACATGCGCGCTTTCGGCAACCTGCATCATCCGGTCGATCTTACGCTGGGGGTCTATTTCCACCAATGCGCCTTGGCCCTCAGTTGCGCGCAGCTCGCCAAAGCCGGGCTGTTTCTGGCCAATGGCGGGCGTTTGCCGAAAGATGGTTCGGTTGTCTCGCGGGAGCGTGCGCGCCGGATTAATGCCTTGATGCTCACGTGCGGTCACTATGATGCTTCAGGCGATTTCGCCTATCGGGTGGGGTTGCCCGGCAAAAGCGGGGTTGGCGGTGGCATTCTCGCCATCGTCCCAGGGCAAGCGGCGATCGCGGTTTGGTCGCCGGGGCTGAATAAGAACGGCAACTCTCTCCTCGGCACTCTGGCCCTGGAGATGCTGGCCCAGCGCGCCGGCTGGTCGGTGTTCGGCGCATAAGGTGCTTGCGGTGTCCTTATGAAGATTTTTGCAAAATGTTCTTGCGGGGTTTTTGGGTTGGGCTTATAAAGCGCTTCCCGACGACGCGGCGCTTGTGATTAAGTCACTGAGATTGCT
>JAAFIC010000021.1 GCA_013298565.1 Alphaproteobacteria bacterium
GCTTTAGGGGCCGCAGCCCCGCCGCGCCGCATCATCCCGGCAATGCCGCACATGGTTTTTCCTTTACTAAGCCGCGCTTCGGACCTGCTCGAAGAACGCAAGATAGCGCGCCACGACGGCAGGTTTGGAGAAATTCTGCTGAAGCGCGGCAAATCCCGCTTCGGCCAGCCCCTGCCCTCGGTCAGCCCGCGCCAGCGTTTCGCGCACGGCCCGCGCCAGCGCCGGCGCATCCTCTAGCGGCACCAGGCGGCCCGTCACCCCGTCGATCAGCAAGGATGCCGGCCCTGCCGAAGCCACCGCGATAACCGGGCAGCGCTGCGCCCAGCCTTCCAACACGACATTGCCTAAAGGTTCGTGACGGGACGGCACCAGCAGCGCATCGACGGAGGCCAGCAGCGCCGCACTATCGTCGCGCCAGCCCAGAAAGCGCACTCGGTCCGTGATGCCAAGTTGTTTTGTTTGTGCAACGAGTTTGGGTTTATCAGGGCCTTCGCCCGCAATCAGCAAAGTTGCGCCCGGAATGTCCGCTAGCGCGGCCAAAGCCACATCGAAGGCTTTATTCGCGTGAAGCCGCCCCAGCACCAGCAGCAGCGGGCCATCGCGGTTGGTAAGGCTGGCGCGTGGCAGGGGTTCCGCCGATTGGGGTTCCACGAAATTCGGCAGATAGGTCACGCGGTCCGCCGGGAACCCTTGGTCCCGCAGCCAGCGGCAAATATCTTCGGTATTGGCGACCAGATAATCGCAGCGGCGGTAATATTTGGGATCGTAATAACCGCCCAAGCGCGCCACCAGCCGGGTGCGCGGCGTGGGGCGGGCGAACTGCGTGGCGCGGTTCATCCAGGTCAGCAGAATATCAGCGTCTTGCGCTAGGCGGGCGAGGCCGCGCCGGGTACTGAGATCAAGGAAACCGCCGAAGGGCAGCGTTTCAACCGTTACCCCCACTGCCCGCAGCCGGGCTTCGCGGGCAGGCTCGGGCCGGATTACGACGCGCTGATCGACGCCCGCCACGACGAATGCCGCCGCTAAACGCTCGAAAAACGCCTCCGCCCCGCCGTGTTTGGCTCCGGCCATCGCTTGCAGCAGGCGCATTAGAGAGGTGCCAACAGGGTGCCGATCTCGGCAGCCGCATGATCCCAGCCCCAAGCGCCCTGCATCGCCAGCGCGGCGCTATGCTGGGCGGACCAGAGGGCATCATCGCTGAGAAGCGCCATCGCCCAGGCCGCCATCGCCGCATCATCGCGGGCAACGAAGCCGGTTTGTCCGTCGCGCACTCGTTCCGGGAGCGAACCGATAGGCCGAACGACAGCAGGCAAGCCAAGCGCCTGCGCTTCCCCCACGGCAAGGCAAAAGGTTTCCCCCACGTCGCCGCTATACAGCATAAGGCGCGCGGCTTTCAGCACGGGGATCAGCTCGGCGCGCGGCAGCGGATCCCGGCAGATCACGCCCTTTGCGGTGAGGCTTTGGGCTTTCGCCAAAACAGCTTCCATCGCCGCCCGGTGCCGATCCGCCCCGCCGCGATACGTTCCGAGGCCGGAATGAATGAGGAAACGCGCCTGCGGTAGCGCTGGGTGAATGCGATCCGCCCAAAGATCGAGCAAGCCATCAAGCCCACGTAAGGGGTTCGAGGTAAAAATCGCCACAGGCGCGGGCGGGGGGCGTTCGGTTTTATCCTGGCGAAACACGTCCGGCAGGCCATAGGGAACGATCTTGCGCGCGCCTGCGGGTGCCCACGCGGGGTAGGTGCTCGCGTGATAGGCCCCCGAAAACACGATCACCGGCTTCACCCGCCACAGCGGCAGCAAATAACGCAGCTTCAGCAGGTACGACGCGGGGTTATGAATCCAGAACATCTGCCGCCGCGCCGCAGGGCAGGCAGCGATGAGATGGTGGGCGCGGTTGGCGATATAGAGATCAGCGCTCTCGGGCAGGCCGTCGCCAAGCGGTCGCCAAGCAACGCCGCGAACCGCAACGGCTTTCGTGCAGCGCGTATAGGCCGTGACCGTATGCCCCCGCGCCGCCAAGGCTTCCAGCAGGCCGATCACCGCCGCCTCCGCCCCGCCCAATGGGCCGGTATCGGGGCTAGTGCCATCAAAGGGAACGCCGTCATCGGCAAGGATAATCACAGCCATCAGCGCCCTCGGCTCAACAGCGCGGTAGCCGCAGCCACCGCGCGCGCGACCGGCAGATCATCCATCATATGCGGCAGAAAGTCAGGCTCCGCTTTCAGTTTTTCCCAATGCTGTGGATAGGGGCGGTCGGTGGTGACGAACCCGGTCGGCCCTGCACCAGACCAGGGGCCGTAAAGCTGCGGCGGGCTAGGGCCGAACAGGCCCAAGGTTGGAACCCCCGCCGCCGCCGCTAAGTGCATCAAGCCAGAGTCATTGCCGACATAGAGGTGAGAGGCGCGCAAAACCGCCCCGACGACCCGCAAATCCCCCAACCCGAACCCGTCTTCAGCGTGCGGCAGCGCCTCAAAGAGCGCTTGTGCCGAAGATCGTTCCGAAGGCGCACCGATTAACAGAATGCGCGCACCCTGTAACGGCCCCCCTGCCCCTGTCAGGGCTTGCGCGAGGGCGGCGAAGCGGTCTAACGGCCATTGCTTGCCGATAAAATTGGCGGTGGGGCCGAGCACCAAAATTGGGCGCGCATCGGGTTGCAACCACGCCAGCGCCAGCGCCTGTGCGGCCTCGCCAATCCAGAGCCGAGGTACAACGATTGGATTGATTCCGAAACAAGCCGCGATCTGCTGTAACCGATGCGCCGCCTCCACGGGGTTTTGCCAGCGCTGAACCCGGCCCGCGCGTAAGCAATAACCCGTGAGCGAGCCGCGCAAGTCGATCACCCGATCCCATCGCCTACCGATAACCTGCCGCCAGAGGGTAAACCAATGCCCGCCGCGTTTTTGTTTCGGCATCGGAATGAAATGATCGAGGCCCGGCACATCGGCAAACAAGCTGGCCGCAACCGGCCCGCCCGCAACCGTAATGCGCGCGCCGGGGTGCGCGTCCAGCAAGGAGGCGAGCAGGGCGGTGGAGAGCACGGCATCGCCCAAGCGCGTCGCGGTGATGAACAAAATCCGCATAATCTGCGCTGTATAGGGCGTTCCGGGCTAGGCGTCTAGAATCCCGTCTAGCCCCCGGCGCAGGCCGATGAAACTGCGGACTTTCCGCACCGCCAGCAGCGTGCCGGCCACATAGGGCGCGGCAGAAGGCCCGGCATCGTGGCGAATGGTCAAGCGCTCGCCGGGCAAACCGAACTGGGTTTCGCAGGAGAGCACGTAAGACGGCAGCCGCACCGAATGCACCGGCACGGTGCCAATCTGCGCGCCGCGCGCTTCCTTCGGCCCCAGAATATCGGCGACGGGTTTGGCGGTGGGCGGATGTTCGCGGGCATTCTCCAAGGCTTCGGCCAGCTCGCGCGCGGTGCCGCTCGGTACGTCCGGCTTGTGCGGCCCGGCATAATCAATGATCTCCACGTCCCCCACATACTGCGCCGCCATGAGGGAGAAGCGCTTCAGCAGCATCGCCGTTACCGAGAAATTGCCCGCCGCCGCAACGCCCAGGCTACGTGCCCGTGCCATCGAATTGATCTCGAAATAATCTTCGCCCGTCAGGCCCGACGTGCCGATGACGACCGCAACCCCCGCTTCCAGCGCGGCGGCAACATGACCGCGCACAGCTTGCGGCTTGGTGTAATCAATCAGAACATCGGCCCCGCCCGCCAGCGCGTCTTTAACGCTCACATGCACCGGAACCCCCAGCGGCGCTTTCAGCCCAGCCAGCGTTCCGGCGTCTTGCCCGGCCACGCCGCGCGCTACCGCGCCAACGAGCACTAGATCGTCCGAGGCAGCAATGGCCTGAACCAACTCGCGCCCCACCCAGCCGCTAGCCCCGGCAACGACCACGCGCAGTTTCGTTTCAACCATTGGCTTTATCTCCTCATCGTTTCCGCTACAGCCAAATCGGCCAGCGTATTGATATTGAAAAATAACGGCGTTAATTTTCCCTCAAAGTCAACCACATGTGCCGAAACCGCCCTTAGCGCCCCCTGCAAGGACCATAACCCCGCCGCCAAACGATCCGCGAGAAGGGGTTCTGCGGCAACCCGCCACAACGCACAGGTCGCGTGCCAGCCCTCCGCCGTTGCCGCCACCGCCGCCCCGGCCTCTCCCAGCGCGGCCCCTAAGCGATCCGGCAGGTCTGCGGGTAGGAACGGCGTATCGACAGGAACGGTTAGCACGGTCTCGAACCCCGCTGCGCGCGCGGCCCGCAGCGCCGACCAAACCCCCACGAGCGGCCCTTGCCCCGATGACGGTAGGTCCGGCACCAGCACGCCGTAGGCCGCAAGGCGCGGGTCTGAAGCGTTGATCCACAGCGGTGCCGGGCAGCGTTCGGCGACATGGGCGATCAGCGGACGCCCCGCCAGCAGCCGCAACGCCTTATCGCCGCCGATGCGCGCGCCTGCCCCGCCCGCAAGAATCACGGTTATCATCGTCACTTTGTTTGCCGATTCCCCATGAAACTTACCGCCCGCCCCCCTATACTACTAACATGCTTGACGCTGTTCACCGCCCCGGCCCGGCCCCGCTTATCGACCCGTTCGGGCGAACGATTTCGTATCTTCGCATTTCCGTAACAGATCGGTGCGATTTTCGCTGCGTCTATTGCATGTCCGAAGATATGAGCTTTCTGCCGAAAGCCGACCTGCTGACTCTGGAAGAGCTAGAACGGCTGGCGGCGGCGTTCATCGCCCTTGGCACGCGCAAAATCCGCCTTACCGGGGGGGAACCGCTGGTTCGGCGGAATGTGATGCAGCTTATCGAACGCTTGGGAAGCCGTCTCGGCGGGGGCCTCGACGAACTCACCCTCACCACCAACGGCTCGCAGTTGGGCAAATACGCCGAAAGCCTGGCGAAGGCGGGGGTGAAACGCCTGAATGTGTCGCTCGATACGCTCGATGCGGATAAATTCACCGCCCTCACCCGCTGGGGCAAGCTCGGCCCGGTTCTCGATGGGCTGGCGGCTGCGAAAGCGGCGGGGCTGGCTGTAAAAATCAATGCCGTCGCGCTAAAGGGCGTGAACGAGGATGAGTTCGATCGGCTGATGAGCTGGTGCGGCGAGGAAGGTTTCGATCTGGTGTTCATCGAGGTTATGCCGATGGGCGACATTGGCGGCGAAGCGCGGCTGGACCAGTATCTTCCGCTCGCCCAAGTGCGTGCCGATTTGATGCAGCGATGGACCCTTACCGAAACCAGTTACCAAACCGGCGGCCCTGCCCGCTATTGGCAGGTGGCGGAAACCGGGCAGCGCTTAGGGTTCATCACCCCGCTCACGCATAATTTCTGCGAAAGCTGCAACCGCGTGCGCCTCACCTGTACGGGTACGCTGTACATGTGCTTGGGGCAGGAAGATGCTGCCGATTTGCGGGTGCCGTTGCGCGACGGGCGCAGCGATGCTGAGGTAATCGAGGTTATTCGGGCGGCGATTGCGCGGAAACCCAAGGGCCATGATTTCATTATCGACCGAACTCACACGGCCCCCGCCGTGCCACGGCACATGAGCGTAACGGGCGGTTGAGCTTTCCATGATTTCTCCCTTCTCGCCCCAAGGCCCGCTAAAGCTCGCCTTCGTGGCCTCCGATGCAGACCCCGCGCAAGAGGCCCTCGCCCGCCTCACCGCCCGCTATGGGCAGGCCGACCCGTGGGAAGCCGATGTGGTGGTGGCTTTGGGTGGCGACGGGCTTATGCTCGAAACCCTGCACAGCCACCTTGATCGCGGCGTGCCGATTTATGGGATGAACCGGGGTTCCGTTGGTTTTCTGCTGAACGAGTATAATGAGGATGGCTTGCAAGAACGGGTTGCCGCCGCCCAGCGCGTCACGCTGCACCCCTTGCGAATGCGGGCAACCCGGCGCGACGGCAGCGTGCGCGATGCCCTTGCCATTAACGAAGTCTCGCTGCTGCGCCAAACCCGGCAAGCGGCGAAACTGCGGATTCTGATTGATGGTGTCGAGCGGATGGAGGAGTTGATTTGCGACGGGCTGCTCATCTCAACCCCCGCTGGTAGCACGGCTTATAATCTGTCCGCCCACGGGCCGATTGTGCCGTTAGGCGCCGGCGTGTTGGCCCTCACCCCGATTAGCCCGTTCCGGCCCCGGCGCTGGCGCGGCGCGTTGCTGCCCCATACGGTTTCGGTCAGCTTCGAGGTTTTGGACGCCGATAAGCGCCCGGTGAGCGCTGTCGCGGATTATACCGAAGTGCGCGATGTGGTGAAGGTGGAGGCGCATGAGGATCGCAGCCTCGGCCTAACCTTGCTGTTCGACCCGGATCACACCCTGGAGGAGCGGATTCTGAAGGAACAGTTTCTGCCATAGCGGCTGTGCAGCTTGCGAATTGGTCAGCCGCCCCCTGCCGTGCCAGAATAGGTTTATGGCCGCAACACCCCCGCCGCTGAGCGACCCCCGCCCGCCGCAAACGCGGCGCGAGACGGCAACCCGGATCAGCCTTACCCTCTGTCTCGGCTTTGCCGGGGGCGTGCTGTTCTACCTGCTGCATTTTCCGCTGGCGTTTATGATCGGCGCGCTGGTGGCCGTGACTGTGGCGGCGATTGCGGGCGCGCCCGTGCAGGCCGCGCCGCGATTGCGGTCTGTGATGATCTCGATTCTCGGCGTGCTGTTGGGCAGTGCCTTCACGCCCAACATGCTGCACCAGATGGGGGCCTGGACGATTTCGCTGCTGTGGCTCATCCCGTTGATTGCCATAACCGTTTGGGCCGGGAAAGCGGTGATGCAACGCTGGGCCGGGCTGGACCGGATCACCGCCTATTTCGCCTCGGTGCCAGGCGGCCTAACAGAAATGACCATGATCGGCGGCAGTGAAGGCGGCGACGAGCGCCGCTTATCGCTGCTGCACGCCCTGCGGATCGTTCTTACCGTGCTTATTCTCCCCATCTGGTTTCGCTTTACCACGGGCTATGTCAGCCCCCCCATCAGCCTGTCCTTCGCCACATGGCCGCCGCTGGTGGATATGGTGCTTCTCGCAGTCTGCGCCCTCTGCGGCACGCCCTTTGCCCGGCTTTGCCGCCTGCCCGCCCCGCAACTCACCGGCTCGATGCTGCTGTCGGCGGCGGTTCATTTGGGGGGACTGACGCAATCCGCCCCCCCTGCCCTTCTCATCGCCCTAGCGCAAACGATTATCGGCGCGAGCCTGGGGGCGCGGTTCCGCAATACGCCGACGCAGTTTTTCGGGCGCACGTTTGTTATGGCCTTCGGGTTGACCGTGTTGATGCTGCTCATCTGCCTCATCGTCGCCTGGATTGTTCATGCCACCACCGGCCTGCCGCTCACGTCGGCCATTCTCGCCTTCGCGCCGGGCGGTCTTGCCGAAATGAGCCTGATCGCCCTCTATCTCGGCGGCGATACCGCCTATGTGGCCGCTCACCACATTGTGCGGATTACGATAGTGGTGCTGTTAGTGCCGCCCGCTTATAAGCTGCTGAAGCGTTTATTTCCCGGTTGGCTCGCGCCCCCCAAACCTTGAGTCGCCCAAACCTTGACCCCATTGAACCCTATGCCGATCTCCTCTTTTGCGCGGGTGCCGCTGTGGCTGTGGGCCGCTTGGGGCGGTGCGCTGATCGTGCTGATCCTGCGCGCTGGGCTTTATCCGGCGGCGCTAACCGGCGACGAAATTTGGTTCACCGAAAGCGCTTATCAGTTTCTTCAGACCGGAACGCCGAAGCGGCTGATTCATGCCGATGGGGTGGGCAGCGCCACTGCCGATTTTCTGCCGCCCATCATTATGCTGCTGCAAACTCTTGCTCTTTGGGTTGGCGGGCTAACGGCGGCGGCTGTGGGCGCGCCGAGCGTGCTGCTGATGATGCTGGCCTCGATCCTCGTCTATGCCGTCGCGCGGCAGGCTGGCGCCACGCCGAGCGCGGCGGGGTTGGCGGCGCTCGCGGTTTTCGGCGCACAGACTATTCTGCGGGGCGCGCTGTATGTGCGCTATGAAGGCGCGGTTTTGGTGGCGTTTTTGGGATTTTTAGCGCTAGTCCCCGTTGCGGGCCGAACGGCAGCCCTTGGGCGCGGGGTATTGGTGGGAGCAGCCGGGCTGGCCTATTACCCCACCGCGCCTTTTGTTGGCCTTGCCGCACTGCTGATCGAAGCCGGGCTATTGCGGCTGTTCCCAACATCGCCCAATCGCCGCGTCATCCTCTGGACTGCGCTGGGATTTACGCTCGCGATTGCGCCGTTCCTGCTCTACGTCGGGCGCTATCCGGCAGAGTTTACCGCGCAGGTTCTCACCAACGGGGCCGCGCATTATGGCACCGCCGAACTCCTGAGCCGCTTTACCGATCTCGGCTTTTGGCAGGGGCAGCGGGAAACTCTGCCGGAAAGTTTGGCGCTTTTCGCCTTGCTCCTGCTCGCCTTTCTGCGGAAGGGGGCGCGGGCCTGGGCCGGGATAATGTTGTTGCTAGCGCTGCCCGCCCTGCTCTACCCGTTCAATCCGCGCCTACTCGGGCTGTCGGTCGCGCTGGCGCTCTGTCTTGCCGCTGTTTGGGCGAGCCGCAAAGACTGGATGAAGCCTGTCGCCCGCCTCGGCCTTATTGGGGGAGTGCTGGCCGCCACCGCGATGCTCGGGCTGATGGGCAGTGTTGGGCTTCTCCAAGCCGAAGGGCGCGATGGGGCCGCCCTGGGACCATTGCTGAAACCCTATCTGACCCAACCGGGCGTTATCGCCGCCGATCAACGGGCATGGCTGGCGTTGCGCCGGGATTTCCCCGAACGGGCGTTTCTGCACGGCCTACCCTCCTGGTCGCCGCCGCAGGTGAGCGTGTTCGAGGCTTTAGCGCTGCGCGATCCGAACTTCCGCGCAACCTACGCCCTCGTGCAAACCGATATTGCCGAAGCAACCCTCGCCCGCGCCCCCGCTCTTGCCGCAGGCCGGGCCGAGGGGAGCTTGGTGCCGCTCGCGCGGATCACTCTGCCGATCCGCCCGCTGCCATTGGCGAGGGCGGTACCGTTCGATCTAACGCTGTATGGGCCTAAGCCGTTTTAATAAAATCGGCGATGCGCGGCAGAATCTGTTCACGGAACTTACGCCCGTTAAACACCCCGTAATGGCCCACACCTTGTTGCACGTAATCGACACGCCGTTCTGCTGGGATACCGCTGCACAACATATGCGCGGCTTGGGTTTGGCCGGGGCCGCAAATATCGTCGTCGGCCCCTTCAACGGTCATCAGCGCCGTTTTTTCAATCGCCGCTGGGGTGATAAGCATGTCGCGATATTTGAACTTACCGTTCGGCAAATCGTAATCCTGAAACACGGTTTGCAGTGTTTGCAGGTAAAAATCTGCCGGCATGTCCATTACGGTCAGGTATTCTTTGTAGAATTTCTTGGTTGATGTCACGCTTTCGCCATCGCCCTTAACCAGATTGCGAAACATATCGAGATGAGCACGGACGTGGCGACCGATGTTCATGCTCATGAAGCCCGAAAGCTGCAAGAAACCTGGATACACCGCGCGCATCATGCCCGCGTAGGGGGGCGGTACGTGAGTGATGACCATCTGCTTGATGGCTTCGATCGAACCCGATTGGGCGAACTCGTTGATCTTGGTGGGGCTAACGCGGGTATCGAGCGGCCCGCCCATGAGCACCATCGCGCGCGGCTGCGCCGGATCATTCATCTGCGCCAAAGCCGATACAGCCACCAACAGCGGCACGGCAGGCTGGCAAACAGCAATCGCCGTTACGTCCGAACCCAGATGACGCAGAAACTCGATACAATAATCTATAAACGCATCCAGCCCGAAGTGGCCCTGCCATAGCGGTACGTTGCGAGCGTTCACCCAGTCGGTGATATACACGTCGTGGTGGGGCAGCAAAGCCTCCACCGTGCCGCGCAGCAGCGTAGAGAAATGGCCGGACATTGGCGCGAAGACAAGCACGCGGGGCAACCCCGTCACGCCGGGTTTTTTGAAGTGCAGCAGATCGCAGAACGGCTTCCGCACTACAATCTCTTCTTCGACCGGTACGAGATGCCCATCGACCAGCGTTGTGCGAATGCCGTAATCGGGGCGGTCGTGCAGCGGTTTGGCATCGGCCACCACGTCGCAAGCAGCGGTAAACGCATCCATCATCGGGTTCGAGAGCGCGGGGTTTAAACCGGAGCGCCCGGCAAAGGTCCGAACTTCGTTGGCAAACCAGCGCATCGGCTCCATTGCAGCCTGTTGAGCGTTATAAGCCTGATACAAAAACATGGTCTAACCCCTCGCGGTGGCGTTCTGCGGTTCGCGCTATTTTTAGTCTGGCCCTCCGCAAACAACCCGGCAAGATTATTATGACAAGAGACGCAAGTACGAAACGATTGATAATTGCACGAAACTGGCTGCGAGGGGTGACTTTACTGCACCTGCGTTCAAATTAGCGCAAGCGCGCTGCCTAAAAGCTGCCCTAGCCAACGGGCATCAGTCCGCTACCGCCAACGCTGCCACTAGAAAGGCGTAGGTTTCGGCGATTTCGTCGAGCGCCTTATAGCGGCCCGATGCGCCGCCATGCCCAGCGGTCATTTCCGTTCGCAGCAGCAAAACCGCATCGCCCGTTTTGGTCGCGCGGAGTTTGGCGGCCCATTTCGCAGGCTCCCAATAGGTGACGCGCGGATCACTCAGCCCAGCCGTGATAAGAAGCGGCGGATACGGCTGCGCCGATACTTGATCGTAGGGGCTATAGCTCTGCATATAGGCGTAATAGGCCGGATCGGCGGGATTGCCCCATTCCTCATACTCAAACGCGGTCAGCGGTAGGCTATCGTCCAGCATCGTCGAGAGTAAATCGACGAACGGCACCTGGGCGACCGACGCGCCCCAAAGGTCCGGGCGCAAGTTAAGAACGGCCCCCATCAGCAAGCCGCCCGCGCTGCCGCCCATGCAGGCGATGCGGCCTTTTTGGGCATAGCCCTCTGCACTCAGATGCTCCGCCACCGCGATGAAGTCGGTGAAACTGTTTTTCTTTTTAAGAAACTTACCGTCTTCATACCAGCGTCGCCCCCGCTCCTCCCCGCCGCGAATATGGGCAATGGCATAGACAAAGCCCCGGTTCAGTAGGCTGAGACGGTTAGGGCTGAAGGCGGCATCCATGCTGGCACCGTAAGAGCCGTAACCGTACAGCAGCGCCGGGGCCGTGCCGTCCAGCGGCACATCCTTGCGGCGCACGACAGACAACGGCACCCGCACGCCATCGGGCGCTGTTGTCCACAGCCGCTCCACACGATAAGCGTCAGGGTCATGCCCGCCCGGAATCTCGGTCTGTTGAACGACTTCCAGGCGCTTGCTGCCAACGTGGTAGTCGAAATAGGTTTTTGGGCGCGCGAGCGTTTCATACTGCAACCGCAATGTCCGGCGCTGCCAGTCATATCCCGGCAAAACCCATAGGGCATAGGCGGCATCGGGGAAGGTTACGTCCTGCGCCCCGGCGTCGCTCTCCTGCCCAGCCGTGATAATTCGCACGCGCTTGCGCGCTTCATCCGTGCGTTCGGTCACACACCAGAAATGCGCGGCACCGCTCACGCCTTCGATGCAAACCGTCTCTGAGGGGGGAATAACTTCCTGCCAATCGGCTTCCCCCGAACGGTCCAGCGGCGCGCGCACAACACGGAAGTTTGGGTGTGTGTCGTTGGTGAGAATCAACCATTCGCCGTTACGATCAAAGGCACTATATTCATGATTAGCGCGGCGCGGGTTCAAGCACCGTGGCTGCACTCCAGCCCCCTCCAGCGGCAAAATCCACTGCTCCGAGCAGGTTTTCTGCGCGGCATCAATCATCAAATACCGCCCGCTCGCCCCGCGCCCGATGCTGAGGTAAAAGCTCGGGTCCGCCTCATGGTAGATCAGCACGTCGGTCGCGGGATCGCTGCCCAGCGTGTGGGCATAAACCCAACGTGGGCGCTGCTGCGCGTCTTGCTTGACGTAGAAAATTCGGCGGCTATCGGCAGACCATTCCAGCCCATAGGTACAATCTTCGATTTCGAGCGGCAGGAAGTCGCCACTGGCCAAATCTTTCACCCGCAACACCAGCCGTTCCGAGCCGTCGGTATCCTCCAGCACGGCAAGCGCAGTCCGGTCGGGGGAGAGTTCGAGGCCGCGCAAGGCATAATACGCCTTACCCGCTGCCCGCGCGTTCTGATCGAAGATTACCGTGCCGCGATTGGCTTTGGCGTCCTCCAGCGAGGCCGCGAGGCAGGTTTGGACGTATTGCTGCCCCGGCTGATAGCGCCCCCACAGCCAAACACCGTGATCCCACTCGGGCGGCGTGCGTTCGTCCTCGATGATCCGGCTTTTCAACTCGGCAAGGAGGGCCGGGCGCAGGTCGCGCGCGCCGCCCAGCACAGTTTCCACATAGGCGTTTTCAGCCGCAAGATAACCGAGAATCTCGGGATCGGTCACGTCGGGATACCCCGGATCCCGCAGCCACGCCCAGGCATCGGCCCGGCCATCGGCATGGGTGAAGGCTTTTGGGGCCGCGACGGGCGGGAGTGGAAACGCGCTTTGGCGAAGCATCAAGCATATCCCAGGTTAGTGCGGGACTTTAACGCGCTGTTTTTCAAGAAAATTCGTCGTCGCGGGTGATTCCACCCGCTCGGGATTTGCTCTAACGCGCGCGGCAGTCCAGCAGGATAATATCGAAGACCGGATGCTCCAGCGGGTGCAGCGCCGGGGAGGAGGCAAACATCCAGCCGGAGAAAATCACGCGGTCGCCCCCCGCGACGAAGGGATCACTGGGTACAGCGGTGGCCTTTTGCGGCGCGGTCGATTGCGCGGGATGATCAATGATCCGCAAAAACGCCGCGCTCTCCGGCGGCTCTTCCGGGGGGCGCTTGATGCAAGCATCTATATTGACGGTAAGGCTGCCGAAGGTAGCCACCTCACCAACCGGAATGTTGAGTTTGGAGACGCGCGCCGTTACCTTATCCAGCCCTTGCAACACGGCCACGGGCTTTGCGGGCGGCGGGGTTGGTTGTGGCAGAGGGTGCGGGGCAGGCGACTGGACTGGCGACTGGGCGACTGGCGGGCGCGGCGCAGCTTGTTGGGCGAGCGTCGCACCCGAGACTAGCACTAAACCCGTCAGCGTTAAAAAAAGACCGGGCGTTAAAAAAAGACCGGGCGTCAAAAAAAGACCGGGCCTCACGGTTGGGGTGCGCCCGCTTTCGATTTATCGTCGCTGGCGGAGAACAGGAATTTGCCGATCATCTGCATGAAATCCGCCGAAGATTTAGTGAATTTTATCGCCTCGCCCGCCGTTAGATCACGGTCGGCATTGCCGGGGTTGATGTTCAGATAGCGGCCCCCCAGCAGCCCTTCGGCAGCGATTTCCGCCACGGTATCTTCGGGGAGCTTCACATCTGACCGCAAAGCAAAGCGCACTTGCGCGAAAAAAGTGGCCGGATCGAGGGTAATGGCCGTGACGGAGCCAACTTTAATGCCGCTCACGCGCACATCGGTGCCAATAGCCAAGCCATCCGCCCGGTCAAACCGTGCGGACAGCTCATAAGCACCGTGTGTTCCCCGAATCGAGGTCGTGGAATAGGCGTACCAGCCGAACGCCAGGGCGACGAGAAGAACGAAAGCCCCAACCAAGGTTTCCACGACATTCCGCTGCATAACCGCGCTATCCCTTTGCTTAACGTAAACTTAGTCTTCCGGCGTCCAGGCTTCGTAATCGCCGGTCGCCTTATCGCGACGATTACCGGCCAGCGCGTGACCCGGCGGGCGATAGGCAAGCTCCGTCCCCGTAAGGTTGGGCAGATGCGGCTTTTGCCAGGGGCGGACGGGTGCGTTCTTCAACGGCACGTCATCGGTCGTTTTATGCAGCCAGCGGTGCCACTGCGGCGGCACTTTCGAGGCTTCGGGTTCGCCCCTGTAGAGCACCCAGCGCTTCGCATCGCGCACCGACGCCACTTTTTTCTCGCGATAATAGCGGTTGCCGAATTCGTCTTCGCCGACCAATTCACCGTTCCGCCACGTATAAAGCCGAGTGCCGAGCGACATGCTAATCCCTTACGCTGTTCCCAATCGAATGTCGGGGGCGACTATGGCACCAGCCGCAGAATGAATCCAGTGCGTATGAAGCCAGTCCGTTAGCCCTCGCCATCGCGCCGGAAGGGCGACAAGGGCAGCAGCGCCACCATCTGTTCGGCAACCGCTGGGCGCTCTTGATCGAGGAAATTCTCCACCGCTCTGCGAAAGCTGGGGTTGGCAATCCAGTGGGCCGAGCGGGTTTGCGAGGGCAGATAGCCGCGCTGGAGCTTATGTTCCCCCTGCGCGCCTGCCTCCACCGTCGCTAATCCTTCGGCGATGGCGTAATCGAGCGCGCGGTAGTAGCACAGCTCGAAGTGCAGGAACGGCACATCAATCACCGCACCCCAGTTCCGCCCATAGAGCGTATCGGCCCCGCGTAGGTTGAGCGCGCCCGCAACGGGCACCCCGCGCCCGTCTTCGGCCACCATCAGCACCACCCGGTCGGTCAGGGTTTCGGCGATCCGGTCGAAGAATGGCCGCGTGAGATAGGCCGAACCCCAGCGTTTATCGACCGTTGCAAGGTAGAAATCATAAAAAGCATCCCAGTGCCGCGCCTCAATCGCCGCCCCCGCTAAGGTGCGGATCGTAAGGCCGCTGGCCGCTATACTCTCGCGCTCCTTCCGAATGGCTTTGCGCTTACGGCTGGCAAGCTCGGTGAGGAAATCGTCGAAGCTGCCATAGCCCCGGTTGTGCCAGTGGAACTGATAGCCGTGACGCTCCAAAAACCCCGCCGCCAACAGCGCCTCCATATCCGCATCGGCGACGAAGGTGAGATGGACCGACGATAGCCCCAAGCGTTTAACGGTCTCAACAAGGGCTTCGGCCAGCTTGTGGCGCGTGCCTGGCGGCGCATCGGGGGCGACCAGCAGGCGCGGCCCCGGCACGGGGGTGAAGGGTACCGCCCCTTGCAGCTTGGGATAATAGGCCCCGCCCGCCCGCTGAAACGCATCGGCCCACCCTTGATCGAACACATACTCGCCCCAGGAATGGCCCTTTAAATATAAGGGTACGGTGCCAACGATGCGCCCGTCAGAACTTTCGGCTATCAAGTGTCGGGGTATCCAGCCCGTGCGAGGGCTAACCGAGCCGCTGTCTTCCATCGCCGCCAAAAAAGCGTGACTGACGAAGGGGTTAGCCGATCCGGCGCAGGTATCCCAGTCGGCAGCCGCAATATCGGTGATCGCATCGACACCGCGCACACGGGCGACCGAGGGCAGGGCGGGCTTTTCGGGCAGTGCAGGAAATAACATGCCATAAGGCTGGGGGTTCGAGGGCCGCGCGACAAGGGGCAAAGGCTCCTCAGACTGTCATAATCTGCCGTTAGAACTCGGCCTTAGTTTTTGCTTTTCTGTTGGGAGATTACCCATGCGTGCCGTTTCGTTGTTAGCCCTGTTGGGCAGCCTTTCCGTCGCTGCCGTCGCGGTGGCTCAGGCCCCGCAAACCGCCCCGAAGGTGGACATTACCGTTTTCACCTCCACCGATGCCGGGCTGAAAGACGGGCCTTACACGCTCAAGACCTCGCAAAAAGAAATGACGCTGACCATCGGCATTGGCTCGGGCGCGTTCCGCCGCGCGGGCGATGCACCTTTCCGCTTCTACACGGTCTCGGATCGCGGCCCGAACATCGTCTGCGGCGATTTGGAGAACTATGGCGCGAATAAAGAAGAATTATGCAAAGAAGCGCCAAAAAATGGCCGCGTTTACCCGCGCCCGGCTTATAGCCCATCTATCTATCAGGTGGAGCTTGACCCCGCGACCAAGACGTTCAAGCTCGTCGGCGTCACTCCGGTCAAAACCAAAAGTGGCAAACCCACATCGGGCCTACTCAACCCACTAACGGTCGCTTCCACCGAAATCCCGCTCGACGGCACGGGCGCGAAGCTGAATCAAGACCCAAACGGGATTGATATGGAAGGCATTGCCGTGCTCAAAGACGGCAGCCTGTGGATCAGCGATGAAAACGGCCCCAGCCTTATGCAGCTTGATACCGAAGGCCGCATTCAACGCCGCTTCGTTCCGACCGGAACGGAGAAAGATTTCGCCGCCGCCGACTATGAAACCATCGGCAGTCTGCCCGCGCTTCTCACCAAGCGCACCCTGAACCGGGGCATCGAATCTCTCGGTATGTCGCCAGACGAAGCCGCGCTTTACTTCCTCATGCAAAACCCGCTGGCGAACCCGGACACGAAAACCTATCAGGGTGCGGTCAACTCCCGCCTGTATAAGCTCGACCGCGTTAGCGGCAAGCTGCTCGGCGAGTGGGTCTATCCGATGGACCCCATCGCGACGTATCCCGGCGAGAAAAACCCGAACAACAGCACGGTTCGCATTTCGGAAATGATGGTGCTCTCGGGCGACCGCGTAATCGTGCTGGAGCGTACCGAGAAAACCACGCGCCTCTATGAAGTGGCTCTAACCGCTGACGGCAATATCCTCGGCTCGGCTTGGGATGATGTTGCGACCACGCCGTCGCTAGAAGCCACCCCAGCGGATAATCCCGCCGTCAAAGCCCTGAAGAAGACCATTCGCTTCGATAGCGCCGCCTACCCGCAAGTTCCGGTAAAGCTGGAAGGTATGGCGCTGGCTGGCGACGGTCGCCTGATGCTGATTAACGACGATGATTTCGGCATCGACGGTGGCACGACGAAGATTCTGCTGATTGATGGCACGGGTATCAAAATGAACTAAGGTTTATCGCCTTGGTTTCAGCATAATCTTTGGATTGAAGGGGCGCTGCGGGCTTAGGCTTGGAGCGCCCCTTTTCCGTTGCTATCCTGCGGCCTTCTGCGCTGGGCGTGGATGAGCCAAGGATACACCGCCGAAAATGCCGACCCCCAATCCGATCACGCGCGACACCGTTTCCTTCCCCGATCCCGCGTTGGGCACCACCCGGCAGTGGACTGCGCTGCGCTACGGTACTTCGGGCACTGGGCCGAAAGCCTATATTCACGCCGGGCTGCATGCCGATGAACTGCCGGGTTTGCTGGTCTGCGATCACTTGGGCCGTTTGCTGGATGCGGCAGCCGCGCGCGGCGAGATTTTGGGTGAAATCATTCTGGTGCCCTTCACCAACCCCATCGGCCTCTCGCAATGGGTGAATAATACCCATGTTGGGCGGTTCGAGTTAGGCCGGGTTGGTAACTTCAACCGGGGCTATCCCGTGCTGGGGCCGGAAGTGGCCAAACGCATCGGCACTCAACTCACCGACGATGCCGCCGCCAACGTCGCGCTGATCCGCCAAACCATGCGAGAGATTCTGGCCGAGATCGACCCCATTCAGGAAATGGATTTCCTGCGCGTCGCGATCCTCAGCCGCGCGATTGATGCCGATATTGCCCTTGATCTGCACTGCGACACGCGCGCGCTGATGCACCTTTACATCGGCACGCCGCTATGGCCAGACGCGACCGATTTAGCCGCCGAATTGGGCGCGCACGCCACTTTACTGGCCGAGGATTCGGGCGGATCGTCGCTGGATGAAGCTATCGGCGGCCCCTGGTGGTATTTAGCGCGGACTTTCCCCGATAAGCCGATTCCGCCGGCCTGCCTCGCCACAACGGTGGAGTTGCGCGGCGAAAGTGATGTTACCGACGAACTTGCGGGGAAAGACGCGGCGGCCCTCTATCGCTTTTTGCAACGGCGCGGCGTGATCGCGGGCGACCCCGGCCCCCTCCCCGCCCTGGTGAATGACGCCACCGATCTGACCGCCTCCGACCTGCTGATCTCGCCGATTGCGGGCGTGTTAGTTTATAAGGTGGGGCTTGGGGACCAGGTAAAAACGGGGGACGTGGTGGCCGAAGTGGTCAACCCTCTCACTCACGCCCGCACGCCAATTAAAGCCACAACCGATGGGTTTATTCTGGTGATGCGCCATACCCATAACGTCCGCCCTGGGTTTCAGGTGGCGAAAGTTGTCGGCACGGTGCCGCTCTCCCATCGGCAGGGCTACCTCTTGAGTGATTAGAGCCGCGCGCCTTAACTCTGGCGCGGCTCTATAAGCCGCCATTGAGGCGGCGGCCAAGGGCGCGGATGCGCCCGCCCGGCGAGGGCTAAAATAAAGCGAGAGCATCGTGCGTCATAGTTGACGCACGATGCTCTAGAGCTGGTGGCCTATCGGGCCGAGCATGGGCCGCAGTAGGTTATGGAGCGCGCGTTTGCGCGCGGGGGGCAGTCAGGTTTAGCGAATTTCGGCCAGTAACTCTGGATGACGGTCCAGTAAGGTCAGTAGTTTCACCACGGCAACGGGCGGCACCGCAACCCCGGTTTCGTAGCGGCTAAAGGCATTGTGACCACCCCCAAACAGGGCGGAGGCTTGGCGTTGATCCAGGGATAGTTTTACCCGAACCCGCCGAATAAAACCGGGATCGGCAAGGCGTGCGTTAATCTGACGATTGAAAGCAAGCATTGTTTCGCTCACGCGCTGCGCGTCGTCCTTGTCGATCAAAACCTCATCGCACGCTGGGCAGTAATCTCCGGTAACAGAGGAGATTTCCGTTCGATTATCCTTGTATTCATACGGCATAGGGCGCGTATCCCGGATCATCTCGGCTTGGCCGCACGTGGGGCACTTCATCGCTAAAGATCCTTAAAAGAGAGAATAAGTAAACCGTTCGTGACGGTTAGTTTTAGGTACAGCTTTCGGCCTTCAACGATGGGGTGATACACGTCTTGCCATTGTGTTTTATCGGCGTAGCTGGTCATGCTTTTGTAGAAATCGGCCAGCGTGAGCGCCTGCACAATCTGAACCATTTCATTTCGCGTCATGCCCAAAAGCGCTGCCGTTTTCAAGGATGTTTGGGTTGGCGTCACGTTTCCGATAGCGCATAGGGCGCGGACGACGGCGAGAGTGTGATGGGCAGTCCGTTTTTCCATCAATTTTTTATAACCCCAATAGGGTTATAGGATAAGCGTTGTTTTACCCTATTTGGGTTCATCAGTGTGAATTCGGTTGAGCGCCAAGAAGCGCGCTATATCTTGAAATTCCAGCGCCAGGGCCGCCCGGCGCTCGGCGGCTTCTTCGTCCTCGCCCCATTTTTCGATCTGATAGCTCTCATCAAGTTGGCTGAGATGATAAGTCTCTTCAGCGCTCAAACGCGCATCGAGCAGCGCCAGCGCCAGCACGAAGGAACCCGCCATCGGCGTGAGGAGCGCGAAGGCCGTCAGGTCAGCGTCGGTGAAGCCCTCCAGCCGCAACCGCAGCGGTGCGAGCGGCCCTATATCCTGCGCTACCGGCATCAACCCTTCTGTGATTGCCAGCGTCACGCCATACGCCGCGCTAAACCAACCCAGCAGCGGGTTCCAGGCGGCGATCTGCCGGGCGGCGAGCGTGGCATCGTCCCCCGTGCGGTAGCACAGCAGGTCGCTTTCCACATAGGCGAGGGCTTCGGTGATAACGGCTTCCCGGCGCGGCGCAACCCGGTCTTGCTGCGTGAGCGCGAGGCGGTTGATCGGCATGGCCAGCGGGCGCACCTGCCCGGTTTGCTCGGCCCATTCCGCCGCCAGCGCTTCGGCCAGGGCGAGCGTTGCCGCCGTGAGAATCGCCCCTGCGGGCGTGCGAACGGGTTTGCCGTCTAAGGTAACGCCGAACCCGCCTTCGACGGGCGCTACCGCCGCGTGCTTATAAAACCGCTTCATGCTGTCTCATTAATTGGAACCACCGAGCAAACCCTTAAAGAGGCCCTTGATTGCGCCTGCGGGATCATTAGCGGCGGGTTTGGTCGCGGGATTGATCTGCCCCGGTTGGGCCGGGTTATTGGTGAGGGGCTGCGCCGCACTGGCGACGCGCTGACCGCAGGGCGTGCCGGGTTGCCCGGTGGGGGCCGCAGGGGTTGCGCTTGGTTGGCCCAGCAGCGCCCCGACGATGCCGAGCGCCCCTTGGGTCTTCTGCCCACCGACGCCCAAAGCCTGCGCCACGCCCACCGCCGACCGTGCCGTTCCAGCCGCATCAGGCGTTACGGAAGGTTTGGCAAAGCTGCCGCGTACGTGGAACGGCACTAACGCTAATTGCGCCGGATTGCCGGGGGCAAGCTGCGGATCGACGCTAAGGTCCAGGGTTTCACTGGCGAGCGACAGGCCCCCGCCGCCACGCACCGTAAGACCGGGGGTATCGACGGCCAATTGCTGCACCGTGCCTTGCCCGCGCGCAAACTGCGTGCGAACAATCGTGCAAGTAAGGTTCGTCACATCGGCGGGTTTCAGCGCTAGGAAGGCCAGATATTTGCTGGAGAGCGTGTCTGCTGCCGACCCTACCACTTGCCCCGGCCCCGTGGCGAAACTCACCGGCCCGTCGAAGCTGGCCGCGAGCGCCCGCAGGGTTTTACCTTCTGCCGAAACCTTGAAACCAAGATCGGCTTTCGCTTTCAAGATCGGCTCCTCCCCCAGCAAGGCCGAGAGTTGCGCGGTATCCACCCCCGTCGCCTCCCCGGTCAGCCAGAGTTTACCGCGCGGCTCAATCACTGCATCCAGCGCCATTTTGCCGTCGGCAGCGGTGAAGCGCAACGGGCGCAACGTGACCTGCTGGTTGCGTAAACTCACCGCAAGGCTGGCGTCCTTCACCTCGCCGCGCCCGAACTTCAACCGCCCGACCGCCAGTTTCACGTCGCCTTCCACAGGGGCTTGGGTGAGCGCAGCAAGATCAATGGGCGTATCCGGGATCACGCGCTCGTCGGCCCTGCCCGCGCCCGCCGGGGCCGCGTTGCTAGCGCCGGAGGCCGCCGGAGCCGGGTTCGCTTTACCGAAGAACGGCGTAAAATCAACCTCCGGGCTGGCGAGATCCGCCGTAACGCGCGGTAGTTTTGCAGCGGTATCGACACCGACGCGCCCGGTCACGCGGGTTGCACCCCAATCCAGCACGAGATCGGAGAGCTGCGGCGCGGTGGCCGTTCCCGTAAGCTTTGCCGTCAGCGATGCGCCCGCGTCGGGCACAAACGCGGTTTCGAGACGCCCAAGCGCCATAAGATGCGCTTTAAGATCAGGCGCACGCGCGGTAATCGTCAACCCGAAGCTCGGCCCGGCCAGTTGCACCGTTCCGGTTGCCGTTGCTTCCGTCTTGCCCGTGGTCAGCACCGCGCGGGTGAGAGTGAGTTTATCGCCCGCGAGCGCAGCTTGGCTGGCGAGCGCGAACTTCGGCAGCTTGTCCGGCCATGCCGCCGACGCGACGCCGAAACCAGTCGCGGCTTTTTTGAGCACGGTCAGGTTTTCGCCCGACAGGGTAAAGCTCCCCTCCGCTTGGCCCTGCTGTCTGCCCAGGCCGAGCGTTCCCGCCGCCTCCAGATCCAGCCCCGCCACTTGGCCCTTGAGCTTGACCGGATAGGCCCCTTCGGCAGCAACAAGGCTGGCGAGCGCGCCGATTTCCCCCGTAAGATCAAAGGGCGCATCGTTCAACGCCGCCTTGATCGCCACCGGGACAGGTTTGCCGCCATCGGGCAGCGCGAAACTGAGGCGGTTCAAATCGAGCCGCTGCTGCACCTTGCCGCTGCGGTAAACAAGGCGGCTGTCCGTGACCAACACTTCCTTCAAGATCGGCAGGTTCCCCGCCCCACTGCCACCGCTTTTCACCCCTCCAGGCGACGCCGTGCCTTGCGCGGCAGACGGGGAGGGTTCGGGGTTGAACACCCAGTTGCCCTGGCCCTTAGCATCGGTTTCCAGCAGAATATCGGCCTTGCTGAGGGCGAGTTTTTCGACCTGAAGCCGCCCGCCCGTAATCAGCGGCACCAGCGCCACTTGCACTTCCAGCCGCCCAATCGTCGCCATTTGCGGGCGCGAGCCACCGGGCATATTGGCGAGGGTTACGCCTTCCACCACCAGAGCCGGCGAGAGCGAGCGCGTGAGAGTTATCGGCCCGGCCAGGGTTACGGCCCGGCCCGTCGCGGCTTGCAGTTCCGCCGCAATCCGGTCGCGGTGATCGTTGGGATCGACCAAGAACAACAGCGCACCAATACCGCCCCCCGCCAGCACAATGCCGCCGCCCGCAATCAGCAATCCGGTTTTTAGCCAGGAACGCGGAGCGCGTGGTGGTTTCGGGGAACCGGGCGGTATTGGCGCGCTTGGTTCTTTGGGGGCGGGACCGCTCAGTACGGGGCGTTCGTCCATCATGGCCGTCTCCGGTCGGTTAAGTCAGATAGGGGGCAAGATCATCCCAAGAATTTAGAATAGCCTGCGCCCCTTCGGCAATCAGCGCGTGCGGCAGATGATAGCCCCAGGCAACCCCGAGCGATAGCGCGCCAGCCGCCCGTGCCATTTGCATATCGTACACCGTATCGCCGATCATCAGCACCCGCGCCGGAACCGTTCCCGCGTCGGCAGCCGCCTGCCGGATCATCGTGGGGTCGGGCTTGCCGGGGGCGGTATCGACGGTTTGATGCGTGACGAAATGCCGATGGAGGCCGTGGGTTTCGATAAAGCTGTTCACCCCGCGCGTGCTTTTGCCCGTCGCCACCCCAATCAGCCGATTCTGCTGAAGCAGCCCATCCAGCAGCGCCCTCGTGCCGGGATACAGCGGGTCGTGCGGCGGGGCGGGATTGGCGGCACGGCGCGCTCGGTAAATATCCTTGTAGCTGTCGGCAATCGGGTAAGGGTCGAGGTCCGCCCCCGCCCCTGCCGTTTCCAAGAGCTGCGCCACACCATCGACCAGCGACAGGCCCACGGTGTGGCGAATGGCCGCCGCGCCTGGGATCGGCAATGCGTGACGGGCGAAAGCCGCTTCCATGCAGGCCACGATTGTGTATTGGCTATCGACCAGCGTGCCATCGACATCGAACAGGATCAGATCAACCACTGCCATGCCCTTAAGCTCCCTTCGGGGCCGTAAAGCCAAAGTAAGCGAAAGTAGCCTTCATATGCGGCGGCAATGGGGCGGTCACTTCCAAAAACCCGCCGCGCGGGTGCGGTACTTTTAGCCGCCGGGCGTGCAGATGCAGCGAGCGCATATATTCGACACCGTGAATAATCGCCTCCGCCCCGCCATATTTGGCGTCGCCCAGGATAGGGGCACCGATAGCGGCGCAGTGAACGCGCAACTGATGGGTGCGTCCCGTAATCGGGCGCAGGCGCACCAGGGCCGCGCGGGAGGAGGCAAAATCGAGCACCTCATAGTCGGTCACGGCATTTTGCCCCTCTTCGCCATCAACCGCCACGCGTTCTCCCTGCGGGCTGCCTTTTTTGGCGAGACGCAGATCAATCGTACCCTCATCAGGCACAGGCACGCAGGCCGTGACGGCCCAATAAATCTTTTCGGTCTCACGATCTTTGAACGCCGCCGCCAGCTTGCTCGCCGCCAGCGCATTGCGCGCCAGTACAATAATGCCAGACGTGTCTTTATCCAGCCGATGCACAAGGCGCGGGCGTTCGTTTAGCTCGAACTTCAGCGCGTCCAGCATCCCATCCAGGTGCCGCGTCGTGCCGGTGCCGCCCTGAACCGCAAGGCCCGTCGGTTTGTTGAGAACGATCACGTCCTCATCCCGGTGCAGCACCATTTGTTGCAAGTCTTTGGCGACGTGCGGATCAATGGGGCGCAGCGGCGGCGGGCTATCGAGATCGCCCAAGGGTGGAACGCGGATGGTCTGGCCTGGTTCCACCCGTTCCGAGCCTTCAACACGCTTGCCATCGAGGCGGATTTGCCCAGTCCGCATCAGCTTGGCTAATCGCCCGAACGGCAGGTCCGGGTAGTGGCGCTTGAACCAGCGGTCGATGCGAATATCCGCCTCATCCTGGCTGACGGTGCGTTGCTCGACCGACATGACTCTTCTCCTCCAGCAAATCCCGAGCAGACGATTCCATCTGCAACGACGCATTTGCATATCAACTGAACCTTAGAGCCTGATAACGGCGGCCCCTACCCTTACCCCGGCATACCCCAAGGCAACCGATCCCGCCAGATACATCAACGCAGCCCCACTATCCCCCCGGTCGATCAAGCCCGACGCATCCAGCCCAAACGCCGAAAACGTCGTGAAGCCGCCCAAGATGCCCGTGGTAAAAAACAGCCGCGTATCGGACGAGACCGGCAACGGCCCGGCGAACAGCGCCGTGAGCAACCCCATCAGAAAACACCCCAGCAAATTCACCGCGAGCGTTCCCCAGGGAAACCCCGTTCCCAACCAACGCCCAACCCCAAGCACGACCAGATACCGCGCTGCCGACCCTAATCCGCCACCAAGCGCCACCAGCAGAACCGATTTCATTCGCCGCCCTCCTGGCGTTTTGCGCGCAGCTTGTCCCAATACTCCAGCCGCTTACGAATCTCGCGCTCGAAACCGCGTTCGGGCGGATCGTAGAAACGGGTGCGGGGCAGGTTTTCGGGGAAGTAATTCTGCCCGGAAAAACCGTCCGCCGTATCGTGATCGTAAGCATAGCCCGCGCCATAGCCGATGTCCTTCATCAACCGCGTCGGGGCGTTCAGAATATGCTTGGGCGGCATCATCGAGCCGGTGTCACGCGCGGCTTTCGCGGCGCCTTTGAAGGCGCGGTAGGTGGCGTTCGACTTGGGGGCGGTCGCGAGATACACTATGGCTTGCGCCAGCGCTAACTCCCCTTCCGGCGAGCCTAATTTATCGTAAGCCTCCCACGCGGCAATCGCCTGCGGGAGTGCCTGCGGATCGGCCATGCCAATATCTTCTGCGGCAAAGCGCGTGAGGCGGCGCGCGATGAAATGCGGGTCTTCCCCGCCCAGCAGCATCCGCTGAAACCAATATAGCGCCGCATCCACATCCGAGCCGCGCAAAGACTTATGCAGCGCCGAGATGAGGTTATAATGCTCCTCCCGGTCTTTATCGTAGAGCGGCGCGCGCTTTTGCACCGACGCGAGTAGCCCTGCCGAGTCGAGCGGTTCTAAGTCTTTCAGCGCGAAGAGAGCTTCGGCAAGATTAAGCAAATAGCGCCCGTCGCCATCGGCCAGGGTCAGCAGCAACTCCCGCGCTTCTGAAGTGAGCGGCAGGGGATGCCTGGTTACGGCTTCCGCCCGCGCCAGCAACACCGCGAGGCCCTTTTCATCCAGACGCTTCAACACGAACACCTGCGCCCGCGACAGGACGGCGGCGTTCAAGGAGAACGACGGGTTTTCAGTGGTAGCCCCCACCAAAATAACCGTGCCATCCTCCACCACCGGCAAAAACCCATCCTGCTGCGCGCGGTTGAAGCGGTGGATTTCGTCGATGAACAGCAGCGTGCCCTGGCCGTTCGCCCGGCGCTTGCCCGCCGCCTCGAACAGTTTCCGCAACTCGGCGATGCCGGACATGACCGCCGACAGCGGCTCGAACGTCAACCCAGCCTCTGCCGCGAGCAACCGTGCCAGCGTGGTCTTGCCGCAGCCGGGCGGCCCCCACAGGATCATTGAGCCTAAGCGTTTGGCCGCCAACATCCGCCCGATGGGGCCGGATGGCCCTAAGAGATGCTCCTGCCCCACAACCTCCGCCAAAGTCGCCGGGCGCAAGCGGTCAGCCAGCGGTTGCGTGTCGGCCAATGCCGGGGGGAAGAGATCGGTCAACGGCACTATTTCTTTCCGAAGGTGTCCGTCAGCACCTCATCGCCGCGCTTGATGGTGATGCGCCAGGATTGCCCGCGCCCCAGCGCCGCAACGGCATCGCCGACGCTGGTAATCGGCGTGCCGTTCACCTGTTGCAGAACATCGCCGGGCTGGAAGCCGACCCGCCGGGCGGGGCTGCCTTGTGCCACGTCCACCACGATAACCCCGCGCGACGGGCCGGAGAGACCAAGCTCTTCCACCAAAGCCGGGGAAAGGTTGGCAATCGTTGCCCCCGCCAACGGCTGCTGGCCTTTCAGCGGGGTAATATCACGCTTCGGGGTTTCCGGCGGGGCGATCAGCTTTGCGGTCGTGGTCAGCGTTTGTCCTCGGCGCAGCAGTGTGAAGGTTGCCGTTTCGCCAATCGGTTGGGTGGCGATGCGAAAGCGCAGGGCTTCCGGGTCCGGCACCTCCTTGCCATTGAAGGCGGTAATCACGTCGCCCGCGCGAATGCCGGCCTGAGCCGCCGGGCTATCTGGGTGAACGTCCGCGATCAGCACGCCCGAAGGCCGGGTGAGGCCGAGGCTTGCGGCCACATCCTGCGTTACCGGCTGGCCCGAGCCGCCGAACCACGCGCGCACGATCTTGCCGTTGCGCGCCGCATCGTCCGACAGCACGGTTCGCACCATATTCGCCGGAATGGCAAAGCCAATGCCAATCGAGCCACCGGAACGCGAGTAAATGGCGGTATTGATGCCCGCCAGCCGCCCGTCCATCGTTACCAGCGCGCCACCGGAGTTGCCGGGGTTGATGGCCGCATCGGTTTGAATAAAGAAATTATAGTCCGTAATCCCCGTATTGGTGCGCGCGAGTGCCGAAACAATGCCCTGCGTTACCGTCTGTCCAACGCCGAAGGGATTGCCGATCGCCAGCACTAAATCCCCCACCTGTACTTGGTCGCTATCAAGCAGTTGCAGGGTTGGCAGCACTTCTTTGCCCGCATCAATCTTCAACACCGCCAGATCAACCCGCTCGTCGGAGCGCAGCACCTTAGCATCGAACTCCCGCCGATCCGCCAGAACCACGCTGATTTCATCGGCGTCTTTGATGACGTGGAAATTCGTTACCACTAGCCCATCGGCCCGTAAGATCACCCCGGACCCCAGCGAGTTCTGCACGCGCTCGCGACTGGGGCCAACCGGCAGCCGGTCGCCGAAGAATTGACGGAAGAACGGATCGTTCAACAGCGGCGATAGCGCCGCCTGCTCCCGCACACGCTTCTTCGTGTAGATATTTACCACGGCAGGCGCGGCTTGGCGCACCACTGGCGCGAACGACAGGCTGACCTGCTCCCTGCTTTGCGGTACGATGCGCTGCGGGGTTTGCGCCGCCGCCGGTATCGCCAGCAACATGCCCCCGATGACGACGAGTAGGTTCAGCTTTTTCAACACCCTGCGTCCCTCTCTCTGCCAAGCTGCCGACCCGGAAAATTTTATAATAAGAAAAGGCGGCCCCGCGCAGGAGCCGCCTTTGATACGCGCATCGCAGAAAGTTAAAGGCTTACGCCGCAACATCTTCTTCGTAGAGTTGGCCCGAATCGAGGCCCTTAGCAGTCTTATCGCGGTCAACCAGTTCGATCACGGCCATCGGAGCGGCATCGCCATACCGGAAACCCGCCTTCAAGACGCGCGTGTAGCCGCCCGCGCGGGCATCGTAGCGTTTGGCAATGGCATCGAACAGCTTGCGCGTCACGACTTCATCTTGCAGCACTGCGAGCGCCTGACGGCGCGCGTGCAGATCGCCGCGCTTGCCGAGCGTGATCAACTTTTCGACGATCGGGCGCAGATCCTTTGCCTTCGGCAAGGTCGTAGTGATCTGCTCGTGCTTAATCAGAGCCACGGCCATATTCGCGAACATGGCCTTGCGGTGGCTGCTGGTGCGGTTCAGTTTCCGACCGCTCATACCGTGACGCATTTTTCTCTACCTTTTCAGCGGACCTACCGGCGGGGGGCTGATCACCAGCGCCGCGCGACAGGGGTTTCCGTTAACCTGGGATAACTGATCAATAAGGCTCTTCGAGCCGTTTTGCCAGTTCTTCGATATTTTCCGGCGGCCAGCCGGGGATTTCGAGACCAAGATGCAGGCCCATCTGTGCCAGCACTTCCTTGATTTCGTTCAACGACTTCCGACCAAAATTGGGCGTACGCAGCATTTCGGCTTCGGTCTTCTGTACAAGATCGCCAATATACACAATATTGTCGTTCTTGAGGCAGTTGGCCGAACGAACCGAAAGTTCCAGTTCGTCCACCTTACGCAGCAAGTTCTTGTTGAACGGCAGATCGTTGGCACGATCTTCCTCAGCAGGGGCCTGCGGCTCTTCAAAGTTGATGAACAGCGCAAGCTGATCCTGAAGAATACGGGCTGCCAGCGCAACCGCATCTTCCGGCGTTACCGCGCCATTGGTTTCAATCCGCATCGACAACTTGTCGTAATCGGTCTGCTGGCCAACGCGGGTGTTTTCCACCTTGTAGCTGACTTTGCGGACCGGTGAGAACAAGGCATCGACCGGAATAAGACCAATCGGCGCATCTTCAGGACGGTTCAACGATGCAGGCACGTAGCCTTTACCGCGACTAACCGACATTTCCATTGAAAGCTTTGCCCCGGCATCTAGGTGACAAATCACCAAATCAGGGTTCATCACTTCAATGTCTGCGCCAGTTTCGATCATACCTGCCGTAACAGCGCAAGGGCCAGTAGCCCGCAACCGCACGCGCTTGCCCTCTTCCGAGTGCATCCGCAGCGCCAGCGCCTTCACGTTCAGAACAATGTCCGTCACGTCTTCGCGCACGCCCGGCACCGAGGAGAACTCGTGCAGCACGCCATCAATGTGAATCGACGTTACCGCCGCGCCTTGCAGCGACGACAGCAGAATGCGCCGCAGCGCGTTCCCCAGCGTCAAACCCAGGCCGCGCTCCAGCGGGTCGGCAACTGCCGTCGCAACGCGCGCCGGATCGTCGCCAGCCTCGACGCTCAGCTTGTTCGGCTTAATCAAGCCCTGCCAATTTTTCTGGATCACGGGACGATTTCCCTTGTGTGCTATCACGCCAACCAATGCCAACGATGGAGCGTTATTACCCCAGTCGCAGACGCCCGACAACGAGAACAGGCCTGTCCGTACCGGATGACTCCCGGACACGGACAGGCCGGTTGACCCGCAAAATCAGACGCGGCGCCGCTTCGGCGGACGGCAACCATTGTGGGGGATCGAAGTAACATCGCGAATGGATGTCACTGCAAAACCCACGGACTGCAAAGCGCGAAGCGCCGATTCACGGCCAGCGCCCGGCCCCTTCACTTCGACTTCCAGCGTACGCATTCCATGTTCCATTGCCTTGCGACCGGCATCTTCAGCAGCCATCTGGGCAGCATAGGGAGTCGATTTACGGCTCCCCTTGAAACCCTTCGTGCCCGAAGACGACCAAGCAATCACGTTGCCCTGTGCATCGGTGATGGTAATCATGGTGTTATTGAACGTCGAGTTAACGTGAGCCACACCCGACGTAATGTTCTTGCGCTCGCGGCGGCGAATGCGCGTAGCAGGAGCCTTGGCCATAAACCTTTATCCTTACTTCTTCTTACCGGCGATCGGCTTCGCCTTGCCCTTGCGCGTGCGGGCATTGGTATGGGTCCGTTGACCCCGTACCGGCAACCCTTTGCGATGGCGCAGACCACGGTAGCAGCCGAGATCCATCAGCCGCTTAATCTGCATGGCGACCCGACGACGCAGATCCCCTTCCACCGTATGATCCCGGTCAATCAGTTCACGAATACGAAGAACTTCGTCGTCGTTCAGCTGATGCACCCGGCGTTCAGGTGCAAAACCGAGTTGGACGCAAATGTCGTGGGAGGTCTTACGGCCAATGCCGAAAATATAGGTAAGGCCAATCTCCACGCGCTTCTGCGTCGGAATGTTCACGCCTGCGATGCGCGCCACGCTTTAACTCCTTAAAAAGAGGGTTGACGCTTGTCCGCCGACCCTATCCAGCACCATCCAATAGAGGGGGCGCATTATAGGCGGACAGACTTAAGAGTCAATCCATTCAAACTTTGCCCGACTGAAGAACCTCTTCAACCGAGCGCGTTACATCGGCGATGTCCGCCATTCCATCAATCGTCCGCAGAACACCCCTATCCCGGTAGTATGGCAGGATCGGCGTTGTCTGATCGCGATACACTTTCAGCCGGGCGGAAACGGCATCAACCGTATCATCCGCACGACGAATAAACTCGGTACCCCCGCAGCTATCGCAGACGCCTGCGGCTTTGGGCTGCTTAAACACATCGTGATACCCCGTACCACAGTTCTTGCACGTGTAGCGGCCTGTGATGCGCTCGGTTAGCGCGGCCTCGTCCACCCGCATTTCGATAACATGATCGAGCCTCAAGCCCCTGGCCACCAGCATCGCATCCAGCCCTTCGGCCTGCGCCACCGTACGCGGGAACCCATCCAGAATAAAGCCCTTCACACAATCCGGCTGGGCGACGCGCTCGGCGATCATATCTATCATCAGCGTGTCGGGCATCAATTGCCCTGCTGCCATCACCCGCTTGGCTTCTTGCCCTAACTCACTGCCCGAGGCCACCACTGTACGCAACATGTCGCCCGTGGAAAGCTGCACCAGACCGTGCGTATCCTGTAGATATCGTGCCTGTGTGCCTTTACCCGCACCCGGTGGCCCCAACAGAATTATGTTCATCCACGCCTCCCTCGCAGTTTGGCCTTTTTAATAAGACCTTCGTATTGATGCGCTACCAAATGCGAATGGACCTGAGCCACCGTGTCAATCGTTACCGTAACGACGATAAGCAGGCTTGTTCCACCAAAGTAGAAGGGCACCGAGTACTGCGAGATGAGGATTTCGGGAAGAGCGCAAATTGCCGCGATGTAAACCGCCCCCAACACCGTTAACCGTGTCAAAACATGGTCGAGATGGTCAGCGGTGTTCTTACCGGGCCGAATTCCAGGGATAAAACCGCCATGCTTCTTCAAATTATCTGCCGTCTCCACCGGGTTGAACACGATGGCCGTGTAGAAAAAAGAGAAGAATAGGATCATGCCAATGTAAAGGGCAAGGTAAAGCGGTGCGCCGTGGGCGAGATTATCGCCAATCCAGCGCAATACGGGTGGCAGATCCGTCGTTGCCTGACCGGAGAAACCCACAATCGTACTCGGAAGCAGCAGCAGCGAGCTTGCAAAGATCGGCGGAATCACACCGGCGGTATTGAGCTTAAGTGGCAGATGGCTCGATTCCCCTCCAAACACCCGATTGCCCTGCTGGCGCTTCGGATATTGGATCAGGATGCGCCGTTGAGCACGCTCCATGAAAACAATGAAGAGCACAACGCCAACAACTAGGCCCAAGAGAAGGATAATAAAGGCCGCCGACAGCGCGCCCGTCCGCCCCAACTCCAGCGTTCCCGCCAGTGCGCTCGGCAAGTTCGCGACGATACCAGCGAAAATGATCAACGAGATGCCGTTACCAACACCGCGCGCCGTGATCTGCTCCCCAAGCCACATCACGAACATAGTCCCGCCCACCAGCGTTATAACTGCGGTGATACGGAAGAACATGCCAGGATCAATCACTGCCGACCCCGACGGCCCTTGAAAGCTCTCAAGCCCTATTGCCATGCCATAGGCTTGGCCAGTAGCGAGAAGCACTGTCAAATAGCGTGTGTATTGATTGAGAACCTTACGGCCACTCTCGCCTTCCTTTTTCAAGGTTTCCAGGCGCGGGCTGACCGCTGTCATCAACTGAACGATAATCGAGGCCGAGATATAGGGCATGATATTGAGAGCGAACACGGTCATTCGACCGAGCGCGCCCCCCGCCAGCATGTCGAACATGCCGAGAATACCACCCGCATTCTGTTTGAAAATCTCACTCAGAACCAACGGGTCAATGCCCGGCAGGGGAATGTAAGTCCCCAGCCTGTACACAACGAGTGCGGCCAGCGTGAACCAAATGCGCGACTTCAGCTCAGTCGCCTTGGAAAAAGCGCTGAAGTTGATATTTGCAGCGAGTTGTTCTGCAGCAGATGCCATCAGGTTATAAACCGCCAGCCGTTAGAGCAAATCGCAAGCGAGTGAAACCATCCGCAACGACGCATTTGCTAAAAAAACAATATCTTAGAGCATCTGCGGGAACCGAAGATGCTCTAAGAGATAAACTAGGCTTTCGTCGTAGCCGAGGCTGGCAGAACAACTGTGCCGCCTGCCTTTTCCACTGCCGCAACTGCCGCCGGGCTGGCCGCATCGAGTTCGATGGTCAGCTTTACCGTCAGCTCACCCTTTGCCAGCAAGCGCGTGGGCGCATCGGCAATGCGGATAAGACCAGCAGCTGCCAAAATGGCCCCTGTAATGGCTTGATCGGCAGGCAAACGGCCCTCATCAATGGCTTTCTGAATCGAGCCAACATTGATGACCTGGAAAGTCTTGCGGAAAATGTTCGTGAAGCCGCGCTTCGGCAGACGCCGATAGAGGGGCATCTGACCGCCTTCAAAACCACCAATGGCCACGCCAGTGCGGGACTTTTGCCCCTTCACGCCGCTACCCGAGGTTTTGCCCTTGCCAGAGCCGATACCGCGACCGACACGCATCCGGCGCTTTCGCGCGCCTTCATTGTCCCGGATTTCGTTGAGTTTCATGGTATTCTCCTCGGAAAAAGGGGCGGGATGTTGCCATCCCGCCTAACCAAACGTCCCTTTACGGGTTACGTCGGGTCATCGACCTTCACCAGATGCTGCACCGTGCGGATCATTCCGCGCACTGCCGGAGTATCCTCCAGCACGCGGCTCCGATGCAGCTTGTTAAGACCAAGCCCCTTCAGCGTATCACGCTGATAGGCTTCACGACCAATCGGGCTACCGATCTGGGTGACTTTTACAGTCTTGCCCCCAGCGTCTTTAACGGTTTCAGTCATGATCTTACACTTCCTTCGCGGCGGCGGCTTCGCCATCGCGACGGCCGAGGATGTCTGCCACCTTCTTACCGCGACGCGATGCAACCGCGCGCGGCGAGACTGTGCCAGACAAGGCGTCGAACGTCGCCTTAATCATGTTGTGCGGATTGGAGGTGCCCAGCGACTTTGCGACCACATCTTGGACGCCAAGTGCTTCAAACACCGCGCGCATCGGACCACCGGCGATGATCCCCGTACCGGCAGTCGCCGCCCGCAGAACAACGCGGCCTGCCCCGAAATGCCCACTAGCATCGTGATGCAGTGTGCGATTTTCGCGCAACGGCACCCGAACCATGCTGCGCTTCGCCTGCTCGGTTGCCTTACGAATGGCTTCCGGCACTTCGCGTGCCTTGCCCGACCCGTGGCCAACCCGGCCCTTACCATCCCCAACCACGACCAAAGCAGCGAAGCCGAACCGACGGCCCCCCTTCACTACTTTCGCGACGCGATTGATACCAACCAGTTTTTCAACCAGTTCCGATTCTTCTCGTTCACGCGGCTGACGCTCGCGATCCCGACGATCTTCCCGTGCCATTTTCGAATGCCCCCTTAGAACGCCAGCCCGGCTTCGCGGGCGGCGTCGGCCAGGGCCTTCACCCGGCCGTGGTAGATGTAACCGCCACGGTCAAAGACCACAGTCGCAACGCCTTTGGCCAGCGCACGCTGGGCCACGAGCGTACCGACGGCTTTGGCAGCCTCGATATCGGCGCCGGTCTTGAGGTGACCGCGCAGTTCTTTGTCCACAGAAGAGGCGGCGGTTAGGGTTAACCCCTGCGCGTCGTCGATCACCTGGGCGTAAATGTGCTTGCTCGAGCGGAATACCGATAGCCGCGGGCGGCCATTGGACGTTGCCCTCAGTCGCGTACGGACGCGCTGACGACGACGCTCGAAGAGTTCTTTCGGCTTCATCATGGTCCGCGTCCTTACTTCTTCTTGCCTTCCTTACGCAGGATGGTCTCTTCCTCGAACTTAATCCCCTTGCCCTTGTAAGGCTCGGGACCGCGGAAGCGGCGAATTTCAGCGGCTACTTGGCCGACCTTTTGACGGTCTGCACCTGTAATAGCCAGCAACGTCGGCTTTTCGGCAACAACGGTAATGCCTTCAGGGAGGGCATAATTGATGTCATGCGAATAACCCAGCTTTAGCTTTACCACTTTGCCCTGCACATCGGCGCGGTACCCCACGCCGTTGATTTCGAGCTTACGGGTAAAGCCCGTGCTAACGCCCTTCACCATATTATTGATGAGAGCGCGCGTGGTGCCCCACATAGCGCGAGCCTGCTTGGTCGTCGCAATGGGCTTTACGGAGACGGACGAACCATCCACCGTCGTTTCGAGATCCTTAGACAACGGCAGGCTGAGTTCCCCCAGTTTACCTTGTGCAAGAAAAACCCCATCCTTTACGGATACCGTGACGCCAGCCGGGACCGCAACGGGATACTTACCAACACGTGACATTGGTCGCCTCCCTTAGAATATGCGGCAAAGCACTTCACCACCAACATTGGCAGCGCGCGCTTCAGCGTCGGACATCACGCCGCGAGGCGTGGAGAGAATCGAAATGCCAAGACCATTGTAGAACTTCGGCAGATCTTTGATCTTGGTATACACGCGGCGGCCGGGTTTGGAGACACGTTTAATCTCCTTAATAACAGCTTGGCCCTCGTGATACTTCAGCTCAATACGCAGTTCTTGAACGCCAGCCCGCACGTCTGCCTGAGTGTAGTCGCGGATGTAACCTTCACGCTTCAACACTTCGAGCACATTCGCCCGCAGCTTCGATGCCGGGGATAAAACCACCGACATACGCGCATGCTGGGCGTTGCGGATGCGCGTCAGCATATCCCCTAAGGGATCGCTCATCGCCATATCCTAAACTCCTCTTACCAGCTCGACTTGACCAAGCCAGGAATCTGGCCGGCCGAACCCAGTTCGCGCAGTGCATTCCGGCACAGCTTGAACTTGCGATATACGGCGCGCGGACGCCCCGTGACTTCGCAGCGATTGCGAACGCGAATCTTCGCCCCATTCCGGGGCATTTCCGCGAGCTTCAGTGTTGCCGAGAACCGCTCCTCGAGCGATGTCTCTTTATTCTGAATAATTGCTTTTAGCTTGGCACGACGGTTGGCGTGCTGCGCCGAGAGCTTTTCGCGATGTTTGTTCTTCTGAACAGAACTCGTCTTGGCCATTGAACCCTCTCCGCCTTACAACGAGAACGGCATTTGGAAACCCTTAAGCAGGGCACGCGCTTCGTCGTCGGTATTCGCGCTCGTGACAATAATGATGTCCATCCCGCGGATGTCCGTCACCTTGTCATAATCAATTTCCGGGAACACGAGTTGTTCCTTCAGGCCAAGGGCATAGTTGCCACGACCATCAAAACTCTTCGCGCTCACACCCCGGAAATCACGCACGCGCGGCAACGCAATGGTGATTAGCCGATCCAGAAACTCGTACATGCGCTCGCCGCGCAGCGTAACCTTCGCCCCCAACGCCATGCCTTCACGGATTTTGAAACCCGCGATCGACTTCTTGGCGTAGGTTTTGATTGGCCGCTGGCCGGTAATCAGCGCAATTTCGCCAACGGCAGCATCGAGTTTCTTTTGATCCGTGACCGCTTCGCCGACACCGACGTTAATGACGATCTTCTCAAGCTTCGGAACCTGCATTGGGTTCTTATAACCGAATTCTTCAATCATCTTGCCGCGGACAACGGCTTGGTAATGGTCTTGCAGACGGGTCGCCATGCTACACCTCAAACGTCGATAAGCTCGCCGGAACGCTTAGAGAAGCGCACCTTGCGGCCATCAGCGAGGAATTTGAAACCGATACGGGTCGGTTGTTTGGTCTTGGGATCAATGTGGGAAAGATTGGAGACGTGAATCGACAATTCCTTTTCCACAATCCCACCGGGCTGCGTCTGCGACGGCTTTGTGTGCCGCTTGACGATATTAATGCCCTGGACCTTAGCCCGGTTTTCTTTCGGCAGAACTTCGAGAACCTCGCCGGTCTTGCCGCGATCACGACCCGTCGTCACAACGACTTGGTCGCCCTTCTTGATTTTCAATTTCAAGGACATCACAGCACTTCCGGCGCGAGCGAGATGATCTTCATGAAGTTTTTGAGCCGCAGTTCGCGAGTCACCGGGCCGAAGATACGGGTTCCGATAGGCTCGTTCTGCTTATTGATCAGAACCGCCGCGTTCGTATCGAACCGGATCGAAGACCCATCCGTACGACGCACTTCTTTTGCAGTCCGAACAATAACTGCCCTGTGCACATCGCCCTTCTTAACGCGACCGCGCGGAATGGCTTCTTTGATGGAGACAACAATAATGTCGCCCACCGCTGCCGTCTTCCGCTTCGAGCCGCCCAGAACTTTGATGCACATGACTCGGCGTGCGCCCGAATTATCGGCGACGTCCAGGTTAGTTTGCACCTGAATCATGGGTTACGCTCCTTCGCCCGTCGCAACCGTTTCATCGGTCACAACTTCCCAAGTTTTGGACTTCGAGATCGGGCGGCATTCGCGAATTTTCACGAAATCACCCATCTTGAAGTTGTTGGTCTCATCGTGCGCGGCGTATTTTTTCGTCCGCGTGATGAATTTTTTATAGACAGGGTGCATAACACGGCGCGACACCAAAACCGTAACGGTCTTATCGCACTTATCACTCACTACCCTGCCTTGCAGAACGCGCCTTGGCATTTAAGCAGTCTCCATTCGGAAAGCGACCCTTTTAGCGGGTCGCGGCCCGTTCCGCCAGTACTGTTTTGATGCGAGCTACCTGGCGTCGCACATGGCGGACCCGCGCGGTGTTTTCGAGCTGACCGCTGGCCTGTTGAAAGCGCAGATTGAACTGTTCTTTCTTCAGGTTAACCAGCTCGTCTTTAAGCTGGTCATCGGTCTTTACGCGAATATCGTCGGCCATCGTTAAGCCTCCTCGCCGAGGCGCTGAACGAATTTAACGCCCACCGGCAGCTTTGCGGCGGCCAGTTCGAACGCACGTTCAGCGATCTCGCGTGGCACACCGTCCATTTCGAACATGATGCGACCCGGTTTAACACGGGCGACCCAAAATTCCGGCGACCCTTTACCCGATCCCATGCGGACTTCGGCAGGCTTCGACGAAACCGGAATGTCCGGGAAAACGCGGATCCAGATACGACCCACACGGCGGATATGACGCGACATCGCGCGACGGGCCGCTTCGATTTGACGAGCCGTGATTCGGCCCGGCTCCAGCGACTTCAGGCCATACGACCCGAAAGCCAACTGAGTTCCACCCTTGGCATTGCCATGGATCCGGCCCTTGTGGGCCTTACGGAACTTTGTGCGCTTTGGCTGCAACATCGTTTTATTCCCTTAGCCTTAGCGCGTCGGCTGCTGTTCAGCAGCGCGCTTGTCCTGGGCCATCGGGTCGTGGGTCATTACTTCACCCTTGAAGATCCACACTTTAACGCCACAGACGCCATAAGTGGTCTTCGCCGAACCAACGCCGTAATCGACATCGGCCCGCAGAGTGTGCAACGGCACACGGCCTTCGCGATACCATTCCATCCGAGCGATTTCAGCCCCGCCGAGACGGCCCGAACAGTTAATGCGAATGCCCTGAGCGCCCAAACGCATGGCCGACTGAACGGCCCGCTTCATGGCACGACGGAAGGCGACGCGGCGTTCCAACTGCTGAGCAATACTCTCGGCCACTAACTTCGCATCAAGCTCCGGCTTGCGGATTTCAACGATGTTGAGGCTAACTTCGCTTTTCGTCAGCTTTGACAGCTCAAGGCGCAGCTTTTCGATATCCGCGCCTTTTTTGCCGATCACCACACCCGGACGCGCCGAATGAATGGAGATGCGAGCTTTCTTGGCAGGACGCTCGATGATGATACGGCTTACACCGGCCTGAACGAGACGTTCAAACAACATCTTCCGCAGCTTCAGATCTTGATGCAGCATCACGGCATATTCTTTGCTGGCGTACCAGCGCGAATCCCACGTGCGGTTGATCCCGAGGCGAAGCCCGATTGGATTGACTTTTTGACCCATTACACCGTCTCCTCGCGCTCACGCACCACGATGCGTAGATGGCTGAAAGGCTTTTCGATGCGCGAGGAACGACCACGCGCACGGGCGTGGAAGCGCTTCAGCTCGAAGCTCTGACCCACAGACGCTTCCTTCACATACAGCTTGTCAACGTCAAGCTGATGGTTGTTTTCAGCGTTTGCAATGGCCGATTGCAGGGCCTTTTTTACATCTTTTGCAATCCGGCGAGTGCTGAAAGTGAGTTCGGCCAAAGCCGTGTTCGCCTTCTTACCGCGGATCAACTGCGCCACAATGTTCAGCTTCTGTGCGCTGACGCGCATATTGCGAACGACCGAGAGCGCTTCGATATCGGCTAACTGCCGGGGCAAAGGTTTCTTGCTCATAGCCTTACTTCCTCTTCGCCTTCTTGTCGGCAGCATGACCGTAGAAAGTGCGCGTCGGCGAGAACTCGCCGAACTTATGCCCGATCATATTGTCCGTCACCAGAACGGGAATGAATTTCTGGCCGTTATAAACGCCAAAGGTCAGACCCACGAATTGCGGCAGAATCGTCGAACGACGTGACCAAATCTTGATCACCTCATTCCGGCCCGAAGCCCGGGACTTATCTGCCTTCTTTAGAAGGTATCCGTCAACAAACGGACCTTTCCAAACGGAACGCGCCACGGCGGTTCTCCTTCGTTACTTCGCGTGACGACGGCGGACGATAAGCCGATCCGTCGCCTTGTTATTGCGGGTCTTCTTACCCTTCGTCGGCTTACCCCAAGGGGTAACCGGATGACGGCCACCCGAGGTGCGGCCTTCGCCGCCGCCGTGCGGATGATCAATCGGGTTCATAGCGACACCACGGACAGACGGACGACGGCCCAACCAGCGCATACGGCCAGCCTTACCATAGTTCACGTTCTTCTGGTCAGGGTTCGACACGGCCCCAATCGACGCCATGCACTCACCCCGAACCATGCGGAGTTCACCAGACGCCAACCGAAGCTGGGCATACCCTTGATCGCGGCCCACAAGCTGAGCGTAAGAGCCTGCGGCGCGGGCAAGCTGCCCACCGCGACCAATCTTCATCTCAACATTATGAACGATCGTGCCGACCGGAATGTTCCGCAGCGGCATAGCGTTGCCCGGCTTCACGTCGGTCTTCTCGCCCGCGACCACAAGATCACCGGCTTTCAGACGCTGCGGAGCCAGAATGTACGCCTTTTCACCATCGGTATAGGTGATGAGCGCAATAAAGGCCGAGCGATTCGGATCATATTCCAGCCGCTCAACGGTCGCGTTCATATCGAACTTACGACGCTTGAAATCGACCAGACGATAACGGCGCTTATGCCCGCCGCCGCGCGTGAACGCCGTGATACGGCCCGTATTGTTGCGACCGCCGGTCTTCTTCAGACCTTCGGTCAGCGTCTTTTCCGGCTTACCCTTCCACAACTCCGAGCGATCAACCAGAACCAGTTGACGCAGCGATGGCGTGATGGGCTTGAAAGTTTTCAATGCCATCTGCTTACACCCCCGTCGTCAGGTCGATAGTCTGGCCGTCTGCCAGCTTGACCATCGCCTTCTTATAGTCGGACCGCTTACCGGGACGGCCTTTGAACAGCTTGCGCTTGCCCTTGACCGTTACCGTGTTGACGGCCTTTACCGTTACACCAAACACCATTTCCACGGCGGCTTTGATTTCCGGCTTGGTGGCGTCGAGAAGAACCTTGAAGGTCACGAAGTTCTTATCCGAGATCATCGTGGCTTTTTCGGTGATAACCGGCGACAGGATGATGTCGTAGGCACGCTCACGGCTGAGCGTCATGCCCTTTTTCGCCTCACTCATTTCAGGCGAGCCTCCAACTCCTGGACGGCAGCGCGGGTCAGCACCAGCGTGTCACGACGAATAATGTCGTACACATTGGCCCCAACATGCGGCAGCACGTCAATATTCTTGATATTCCGCGCGGCAAGCGCGAAATCGGCGGCAACCGTCGCTCCATCAATGAACAGAACCGAAGTCCAGCCCCGTTTTGCGAAAGCATCGGCGACCGTTTTGGTCTTATCCGCACCCAGCAGCGTATCGACGACGATCAGCTTACCTTGGGCTTGCTTGGCCGAGAGAGCGGTGCGGAGGCCGAGGGCGCGCACTTTCTTCGGCAGCGAATAGCCATGATCGCGCACAACCGGGCCGTGGATAACCGCGCCGCCCCGGAACTGCGGCGAGCGCAGCGAGCCGTGGCGGGCGTTACCCGTACCCTTCTGGGCGTAAGGCTTTTTGGTCGTCCCGGAAATTTCCGAGATGCCTTTGGTCTTGTGATTACCGCTGCGACGCTTGGAGAGCTGCCAATGGATGACGCGCGCCAGAATATCCTTACGGAGATCCAGGGCGAAAACTTCATCCGCCAGATCGATTGTTCCGGCTTCACCCGTGAACAGGGTTTCGACTTTGACTTGCATCGCTTACGCCTCCGCTGCTGCGGCGTCGGTCTTGAGTGCCGCCGGGAAAGGAAGACCTTCCGGCTGAACCCGCTTAACCGCATCACGCACCAAAACAAACCCACCGGCAGAGCCAGGAACCGCACCCTTTACCAGAATCAAACCGCGCTCGGCATCAGTGCCAATCACTTTCAAATTCTGAGTGGTCACGCGAACATCGCCCATGTGGCCCGGCATCTTCTTGCCCTTGAAGGTCTTACCCGGATCCTGACGGTTACCCGTCGAACCAATCGAGCGATGCGATACCGACACACCGTGCGATGCGCGCAGACCACCAAAATTGTGGCGCTTAATACCCCCGGCAAACCCCTTACCAATCGACGTGCCCGTCACATCGACGAACTGCCCGGTAATGAAATGCTCGACCGACAACTCAACCCCCACATCCAGCAAACCATCAGCATCGACGCGGAATTCCACGACCTTACGCTTCGGTTCAACTTTGGCAGCGGCGAAAGTAACGCGCTGGGCTTTGTTGACGTTCTTTACTTTGATCGCACCCGCACCAAGCTGCACAGCATTATAGCCATCGCGCTCTTCAGTGCGAACACCGACAACTTGACACGCATCCACCTTCAGGACGGTCACGGGGACATGCTCACCCGCAGCGTCGAAGATCCGGGTCATGCCCAATTTTTGGGCGATTAGACCAGACCGCTTCATTGTCATCCCTCCGGCCTAAAGCTTAATCTCGACATCGACACCTGACGCGAGGTCGAGCTTCATCAGCGCGTCCACGGTCTGCGGGGTCGGATCGACAATGTCCAGAAGGCGCTTGTGAGTACGCACTTCAAACTGCTCACGGCTTTTCTTATCAATGTGCGGCGAGCGGTTGACGGTGAACCGTTCAATTTGAGTCGGCAGCGGAATCGGACCACGGATGCGAGCGCCAGTGCGCTTTGCCGTATTCACGATCTCGCTGGTGGACTGATCGAGCACGCGATGATCGAATGCCTTCAGCCGAATGCGGATGTTTGTGTTGTCCATGCTTCTTTCTCCGGCTGGGTGCCAGGGGGCAACAACGCGCCCCCGGCCCTATCAGCCATGCTGCTTATTTACGCAATAATCGACGCGACGACGCCTGCGCCGACGGTACGACCACCCTCGCGGATAGCGAAGCGCAAGCCTTCGTCCATCGCGATCGGTTGGATGAGTTCGACATCCATCGACACGTTATCACCC